>JAGPCK010000057.1 GCA_018058135.1 Bacteroidia bacterium
GTGTAAATTTTAGTTGAAATGGTATCCATAACGCCAATGCTGGTGTTGTAATAGCTGCCACTAAAAGATGTTTCCAGTTTTACAGCTTTTACCAGGTAGTAATTCACTCCGTTATTCGAAACGTAATCGGTATAGGT
Source organism: Bacteroidia bacterium (assembly GCA_018058135.1). Taxonomy (GTDB): domain Bacteria; phylum Bacteroidota; class Bacteroidia; order UKL13-3; family UKL13-3; genus JAGPCK01. The sequence goes on from JAGPCK010000057.1 coordinate 138, forward strand.
ACTGTCGCTGCTGTTGATGCTTCCGGCCAATACGTAATTTCCGTTTCTGGTAGTGGAACGAAAAACCTGATAACCTGTAATGTTTTCATCTGTTGATTTGTTCCAACTCAGTTTAACATTACGCTCTTGATTGATAGTAGAAAGTGTAAGGTTAGTTACAGGCATTACCGGATGCATACGTAAAGCCGGGTCACCCATCAAAGCGGTGTGAATGAATGTGGGGGCAGTATTTTGTGTATACCCTAAGTTAATTTTAGGACTCAGGTACTTGTTTCCGTCAATATTGTTTTGTGTTATCAATGCACAGTAACCTGTGTTTTCACCCAGAGCCATCGGATGAAACATCCAGTAAGGGCGGCCCGACCAGGCATTGGTTAGAGTCCAGCCTTTGTGTGCTAACGGTGCGCGAAGGAAATTGTTTTGTGAATCCCAATCGCCAAAGTAGCTGCCGAACAACATACTGAATACATTGAGCATGCTGTCGTTTACCATATCACTGGTAGTGCCTATTCCACCTGCACTGGTGTAAGTTCCGCCACCGGTCCCGTATGCCCACAGGTAAGAATTGGTATTCATAGTTGTGCGGTATAATCCGCCACCACCAACGGTAGTTACGGAGTCGCCAAACATGGTGGAGAAGGCCCGGTATCCGGTAGAAGCAAAGGCTTCACCTGCCATGGCCCCAAAGTTGTCGCTTACCAAACCTCTGCGTTCAGCTTTATGCATACCCCATTTAAACAGGTGATTTTTGTTCAGGTAACGTTTAATTAATGCCGTATCGCTGATACCGAAAGCAGGCATATTACTTAAATCTACACGTCCGATTTGTAAAACCGTTGTATCGGGGTACAGGTATATCTGATCAAATTTTCCATCGTTTGGTACATTGCGGTTTTGAATACGACCACTCACAGTATCGTTTACTATGTTATCTGTCCATATATCTGTATTCATTACTCCGTAATATACGTCTGCCGGCCAGGCTCCGCTATGGTCAGGGTGTCCGTCAGGTGGTGAACTGCTTCCTCCGAATGCTCCTGAATAAGGAACAGGTATTCTGCCCAGCATAAATAAAGCTACCACATTGCTTTGTGTGGCATAGTCATTCATTACGATGGACTTAACAGAGGCCACGCTACTGGAGCGGGCAATATCATGGCGAATGAGTTGCCATCCGTCACCAATCAGGTCATTTTCCAATTGGGTGATTTCGTTAGCTAAGGGCAAAACATAATTTTGGTCAATCAGTAAAATCATTTTACCGCGACTGTTTACAACAGGTATTTTAATTCCTGCGGTTATGTACCCGTCAGCAGATTTTCTTCCTGATGAAAGAGACGCTTTGTTTTTCTTTACCCAATACTCATACACAGTTCCCACAGTCACATTCGCATCTGTGTATTGAGTTGCGGTGTTGTCCAGTGTAGTGAGTGAATCGGTCCACCGTACCGCGTTTTTAGCTTTGCGGTATATATTGTAGGTTACCCCGCTGGTATTGTCAGCCGGCCACTTTAAGGTAATGTTAGCCGGAGACTCTTGCACCTGAGCAGTTAAGAGTACGGCAAAGTCTTTGGATGTTTGAGCAAATGCAGTGACAGCGGTAAATAATAGAACGGGTAAAAGTTTTAAGCGCATAGCTGTAGTTATTATATTAGGGAACCAAAGTTAGTATTCATTTGTGTTTTTCCAAATGCATTACAAAGTGCATAATCCCGGCCTCATCAAAAGGGTCTCCTTTTTTTATAAATCCGTATTTTTCATAAAAACCTACTGCAGTTATCTGTGCATGCAGATAAACTATAGCTTCAGGAACATCAGCCAACAAAGTTCTCAGGACTTGTGCCGCTACTCCTTTCATCCGGTGTTCAGGCAGTACAGCAAACCTTTCCAGCTTTATTCCTTTAGGGGTTTGTCGCCAACGGGCAGTTGCTACAGGTTTATTACCGAGTATAGCCAGATAATGCCGACTTTGGTCTTCAAATTCGTCCAGTTCCATCTCCTCCGGTACGTTTTGCTCCTCCACAAAAACACTTTTTCGGATAGAAAAAGCTGATGAAAGCTCTTCATTTGATGTTATTTCTTTTACAATCAGCAACATACGTTATTGGGTTTTCACTTTTCGAAAAAAGTGTACTTTTGCACTCTTATCTAATTCAAAAACAAACTGAAAATGAACACAAATCAGATTGCCGAACTGTTGGGCAACAATGCCGACAACCTTTTAAAACACGAATGTAAAACCATTTCGAAAGAAAACCTTCACTTACCTGGTCATGACTTTGTTGACCGTGTATTTGCAGGAAGCAACCGCAACCCGCAAGTGTTGCGTAACCTGCAAAGCATATACAACACAGGTCGTTTGTCGGGCACCGGATATGTTTCCATTTTGCCGGTTGACCAAGGTATTGAGCACTCTGCCGGTGCTTCATTTGCTCCTAACCCTGCGTTCTTTGATCCTGAAAATATTGTGAAACTGGCTATTGAAGGCGGATGTAATGCCGTTGCTTCCACTTACGGAGTGCTGGCTTCTGTGTCACGTAAATATGCCCATAAAATTCCTTTCATTGTAAAAATTAACCACAATGAATTTTTAAGTTACCCCAATAAGTTTGACCAGATTATGTTTGGTTCGGTTGACGAAGCTTGGAACATGGGTGCTGCTGCTGTGGGTGCTACCATTTATTTCGGTTCTGATGAATCAGGCCGTCAGATTCAGGAAGTAGCTGCCGCATTTGAGCGTGCACATGAATTGGGTATGGCAACAATTTTATGGTGTTACCTGCGTAACAATGCCTTCAAAAAGGATGGTATAGATTACCATACGGCAGCAGATATTACAGGCCAGGCTAACCACCTGGGTGTAACAATTCAGGCAGACATTATTAAGCAAAAATTACCTACCAACAACGGTGGTTACACTGCGTTGAACTTTGGTAAAACACACAAGAAAGTATACGATGAGTTAACCACTGACCACCCTATCGATTTGGCCCGCTATCAGGTAGCCAATTGTTACATGGGTCGTCAGGGATTGATTAACTCAGGCGGAGAATCTAAAGGTGCATCAGATTTAGCTGAAGCGGTAACTACAGCAGTTATTAACAAACGTGCAGGCGGACAAGGATTAATCTCCGGCCGTAAAGCGTTCCAGAAACCGGTTAAAGAAGGCGTAGCTTTATTAAACGCTATTCAGGATGTGTACCTGAATAAAGACATTACCATTGCGTAAATAAATAGGATTAGAAGATGGAAAGGTTGTAACCTTGTATTCTTTCCATCTTCTAATTTTTAATCATAAATAATGAGTTGGTTCAAACGAGTTAAAGAAGGAATAACCACCGCTACTAAGGAGAAGAAGTCTACTCCTGACGGGCTTTGGCACAAGTGTTCGCGATGCAAAAAAGCTGAACTCACTAAAGACATACAGGCTAATTTGTGGGTGTGCCCGCATTGCAACCTGCATGAAAAAGTAGGTTCGAAAGAATACTTTGATTTGTTGTTTGATGAACACCAGTACGAGGAATTGTTCGACAACATTTACCCGGCCGATCCGCTTGAATTTACGGACACCAAAAGTTATAAGGATCGTATTACTGACACCATCAAAAAATCAGGACTTAATGATGCCGCTCGTTCTGCTACAGGCAAAATGAACGGGTTGGATATTGTAGTGTGCTGTATGGATTTTGGCTTTATTGGAGGTTCTATGGGTTCTGTTGTGGGAGAAAAAATTGCCCGCAGTATTGACCATGCCCGCAAACACAAAATTCCTTTTATCATGATTTCCAAATCAGGCGGAGCACGTATGATGGAAGCCGCTTTCTCACTCATGCAAATGGCTAAAACTTCAGCTAAACTTGCTTTACTGGGGAAAGAAGGAATTCCTTACCTTTCTATTTTAACTGACCCTACCACCGGAGGTGTAACCGCATCATTTGCCATGTTGGGTGATTTTAATATTGCTGAACCTGAAGCGTTGATTGGTTTTGCCGGCCCGCGTGTAATACGTGAAACAATCGGAAAAGATTTACCCAAAGGATTTCAAAGTTCAGAGTTTTTATTGGAACACGGCTTTGTTGACTTTATAGTTTCACGTACAGAGATGAAGAAAAAACTCTCGTTGTTGCTGGCCATGCTGGCAGGTAAAAAAGTGGAGCGAGAAGGCGAAAAATTGAATTTGCAGTAAGCGATAATAACGTATATGAAAACGTCCATGTTTCTGAAAGAAACATGGACGTTTTGTTTTATTCAATGCATACCTTTTGGCTGAAGCGCTGCTGTTGTGCAGTAATCAAGTGAATGAAATATACCCCCTTGCTTAAATCAGGAAGTTCGATGTGGTATTCATCTCCGTTTGGAGTATAGTTAATGTGAATTTTTCTTCCGATAACATCATACATTTCCAAATGTTGTACTTCGGCTGTTGTTTGAAGATGTAGCAGATTTTTGACCGGGTTGGGGTAGAAAAACATATTGTGATTTTCAAGTACCATTACACTTGTAGAAAAGTTGTTAACGTGAACGGTATCGAAGGTAAAAAAGGAATGTCCGGCAGCGACTTTTGAACCTCTTGACTCGAGTCTGCCTCGTACAACATATTTACCGTTTTGAGTAAACTGATGTTGTGCAATTCTGTTATTAATTCTAATAGTCGAGGTAGGGGAGAACACTCCATTTCCGTTTTTTGATATCTCCCATTGTATTGGGGAAGCTAAACTATCTTCTGGCAAGCAGAATTGACCAGAGATGCTGAAAGGAACAGCTATAATCTCATAATTTCCATTGCCAAGTGATTTGATTTCAGATTTCATTCCTACTCTCGGGTAAATAATTATTCCAATGACAGCTTGAGATTTTGGGGCTGAAGGATTGTTTTTATAAGCGGCAAAAACTGTAAAGTAATATTTTGTGCAAGAGGCATCTTTATCATTAGTTGAGAGACAAAATTGCCCCTCATCATTTTGAATTAAAGCACTGTCGGAATTTGTATGAATGAAATTTCCTTTTGGGATACCTAAATTCCAACTTAGAATTGTAGTATCTGTGGATGATGTATCTCTTACTTTGGCTTCTACATAAACGCATATTGTTGTACCTGGAGAACATTTAAACTCAGCATAATTAGTTGCTGAGCCGTTTATTTTGATGATAGGTGCCTGCTGTGCAAATGTTCTTAAGGAGCAAAACAATGCAACAAGGAGAAAGAATAGTGGTTTTTTCATAACCGGTTAATTAACAAACATATCAAAGTTAAACGTTCTTAATCAGATTCACAAGCCGTACTTTTGTTTCATGCGCATCATTCGCCATCCTGTGTTGTGTAACTATTACGTTACCTACCGCTGCAATGCCAGCTGCGGGTTTTGCGATATTTGGGAGAAACCTTCTCCCTACATTACACTCGAACAAGCCAAGCATAACTTTCGCGATTTGAAAAAGCTGGGGGTAAATGTAATTGACTTTACCGGTGGTGAACCTTTGTTGCACCGTGAATTGCCGCAATTGCTGCAACTGGCCAAACAAGCGGGTTTTATGACTACAGTTACCACCAATACACTGCTGTATCCCAAGCAGGCAGTTAAGCTCAAGGGTTTGGTAGATATGTTGCATTTTTCACTTGACTCAGCTTATGAAGAGCAACACAATGCCTCGCGCGGAGTGCAATGTTTTGATAAATTAATGGAATCCATTGAAGTGGCCAAGTCGCTGGGTGAGCGACCTGATATTTTGTTTACCGTGCATTCAGGCAACATTGCTGAAATTAAAGACGTGTACGAACGTATTTCTTTACCCCATAAGCTCATGCTTATTCTCAATCCGATATTTGCTTACAATGAAGTTGGCGGGCAGTTAAGTGCAGAGGCCTTGAGCGAGTTGGAACAATGGGGAAAGCAAAAGATGGTGTACCTTAACAAAGCATTTATTTCATTACGGAGAGACGGGGGCAACCACATTAACCAACCGGTTTGTAAAGCAGGAAGTACCACCATAGTGATTTCGCCTGAGAACAAACTGGTACTACCCTGTTACCATTTAGGATTGGAAGAATTGCCCATTGAGAATAACCTTTATGAATTGTGGAACTCAACCAAAGTACAAAATCAAATTGCTTTAGAAGGCAAACACGCTAATTGCGAGGGTTGTACGGTTAATTGTTATTTTATGCCTTCCTTTCATGTGGAAACGAGCAAATACATGTGGGAATCAATACCTTCCACATTAAAATACGCTTTCGAGAAAGGTACCTGGAAGCACCCGTTCCGTTCCGCGGCTCAAAAAGCTTCGCTATTTTAAATCAGGGGTTTGCATTTTTGAAGAAGAGGCCTATCTTTGCCGTCCATTTAACAAAAAAACAACAAATGATATTAACATCAGAAACCAAGAAGGAGATCTTTGCTAAGCACGGTAAAAGTGCAGCGGATACCGGATCGGCTGAAGGACAGATTGCCCTGTTTACCCACAGGATTAATCACCTTACCGGTCACTTAAAAATTAACAAAAAAGACTTTTCAGCAGAGTTAAGTCTGGTGAAACTGGTAGGTAAAAGACGCTCTTTGTTAGATTACCTGGCTAAAACGGACGTTTTCCGTTACAGGGCAATCATCAAGGAACTAAACATCCGTAAGTAATTTACATTTTACATGTATAAAGTTAACGGCTTGGCCTTTTTTATATGGGTCAGGCCGTTACTGTTTTATCAACGGGGTATTGCAGGGCCCTTGGACTGCCTGCAAGCAATTAAAAATTAAACGATTAAAAAATGACAATCGGAATTTCAAAAACATTCGATCTGGGGGATGGAAAAAAAGTAACCCTTGAGACCGGAAAACTTGCCCGTCAGGCTGACGGTGCCGTTATGTTACGACACAACAACACCATGATTCTGGCCACTGTAGTATCGGCCAAAACCGCTAAAGAAGGAGTAGATTTTTTACCTCTTTCAGTAGATTATCAGGAGAAATTTGCGGCAGTGGGTCGTATCCCCGGTAGTTTCCACAAGCGTGAAGCAAAATTGAGCGATTATGAAGTACTCATTAGCCGTATTGTTGACCGTACCCTTCGTCCTCTTTTCCCTGAAGATTACCACGCTGATACGCAAGTGGCTCTTACCCTGCACAGCGGTGAGCCTGAAGTTTTGCCTGAAGCCCTTGTAGGTTTAGCTGCTTCTGCGGCACTTTTATTAAGTGATATTCCGTTCAACGGACCAATTTCTGAAGTACGTGTTGCACGTATTGAAGGTAAGTTGGTTATTAACCCATATAAGTCGGAATTAGAAAAAGCCGATATCGATCTGATTGTTGCCGGAACCGCACATGACATTAACATGGTGGAAGGTGAAATGGCCGAGGTATCAGAAGCCGATATGTTGGAAGCATTAAAATTTGCACATGAAGCGATTAAAAAACAATGTGCATGGCAATTAGAACTGGTTGAAGCAGCAGGAGGTAAAAAACCTACGCGCTCTTATGACCCCGATAAAAGCGATGATACGCTTCGTGAAAAGATATACAATACTTTTTACGAGCCGGTTTACCAGATTGCGAAATCTGCTTTACCTAAGCAGGAGCGTAGTGATGCCTTCAAAAAATTATTAGAAGATTACATCGCTGCCCTTCCTCAAAAACAAGAGGGTGTAGATTTAAGCACCCTTGAAAACAAGGAAGACGAGGGTTTGATTAAGAAATATTTCCACGATGTGCAGTACGATGCTGTTCGTGCCATGATATTGAATGATCGTTCACGTTTGGATGGTCGTCAGCTGGATCAGGTTCGTCCTATCTGGAGTGAAGTGGACTATTTGCCATCAGCACACGGTTCAGCAGTGTTTACCCGTGGCGAAACGCAATCACTTACTACCGTTACTTTAGGTACTAAAATGGATGAGCAGTTGCTGGATAGCCCGATGGTATTTGGTTACAGTAAATTTTTACTGCACTATAATTTCCCTTCGTTTTCAACCGGTGAGGTAAAGCCTAACCGTGGTCCGGGTCGGAGAGAAATAGGACACGGTAACTTAGCTTTACGTGGTTTAAAACGTATGCTGCCTGATGGTTTGGAAAATCCATATACCATTCGTGTTGTATCGGATATTTTGGAATCCAACGGTTCATCTTCTATGGCAACAGTGTGTGCAGGTTCATTGGCACTGATGGATGCCGGTATCAAAATGAAGGGTGCAGTTTCAGGTATTGCCATGGGTTTGATTACCGATGAGAAAACCGGAAAATACGCAGTGCTTTCAGATATCTTAGGTGATGAAGATCACTTGGGTGATATGGACTTTAAAGTAATCGGTACCGCTAAAGGTATTGTTGCTTGTCAGATGGATATCAAAATTAACGGACTGAAGTGGGAAGTGGTAGAAGAGGCTTTGAACCAAGCCAAAGGCGGACGCACCCACATCATGAACGAAATGAATAAAACGCTTGCTGAAGCACGTGCAGATTATAAACCACATGCACCGCGTATTGAGAAACTGGTTATTGATAAAGAATTTATCGGTGCCGTTATCGGGCCTGGAGGTAAAGTGATTCAGGGAATTCAGCGCGATACCAATACGATTGTTACCATTACTGAAGTGGGCGAACAAGGGATTGTGGAAGTGGCATCAGCCAATCGCGAAAACATGGACAAGGCTTTAGCCATCATCAAAGGAATTGTTTCAGTCCCTGATGTAGGAGAGGTATACACCGGTAAAGTAAAATCCATTACTGACTTCGGAGCATTTATAGAGTTCCTTCCGGGTAAAGAAGGTTTGCTACACATCTCAGAAGTTTCATGGCAACGTTTGCCAAGTATGGAAGGTGTTTTCACCAGCGGTCAGGAAGTTAAAGTGAAGTTACTGGAGGTAGACAAGAAAACCGGTAAATACCGTTTATCTGCCAAGGTGCTTACACCACGCCCTGAAGGCATGCCGGAAGAAACACCTCGCCCGCCAAGAGGCCCACGCCCTGAGGGTGATCGTGGTCCGCGCAGGCACGATGGTGACAGACGCGATAACCGCGACCGTGGTCCGCGTGACCACAACAGAGGCCCACGCCCTGAGCAAAACAATAATGCAGGTTCAGCACCGGATCAACCTACTGCTGAATAACACAACACATAAAAACAAAAAGCCCCGAAGAAATTTCTTCGGGGCTTTTTGTTTACAGTTTTTACTGACTAAAACCTTTCGAATTGGTTAAAGAAGAAACCAGCCTCAATCGAAGCGTTTTCATCACTGTCAGAGCCGTGTACCGCATTTGCTTCAATACTTTCAGCAAACAGGTTACGGATGGTGCCCGGCTCAGCCTTTTTAGGATCGGTAGCGCCAATCAGTTTACGGAAATCTTCTACAGCATTGTCTTTTTGCAATACAGCGGCTACAATAGGACCTGATGACATAAAGCCAACCAAATCTTTAAAGAAAGGACGCTCGCGGTGAATGTCATAAAATTTACCTGCAGTTTCTTCGCTTAAGCGGGTATATTTCATGGCCACTATGCTGAAACCGGCTTCGGTAATTTTGTCTAAAATTTTGCCGATGTGACCGTTTGCAACGGCATCAGGCTTAATCATGGTAAATGTGATGTTGCTCATCTTGTATGTTCTCAATTTTGCCGCAAAAGTAGGCTTTGTGTGTTAAATAATCCTAATATTCAGGTAAAAATAACTCTTCTCATCCTGTTGAATTATTTGGTTTTGCGCTCATTTTAGCGACATTTGCACCTTTCCTGTAAAATAGCCTTGAAAGATATAAGAGTATTACGCGACCAGCTTATTCCCGGTTCTCCGGCCAATATTGTTATTACCACTCATCATAAGCCTGACGCTGATGCTATTGGTTCTTCTTTGGGCTTATATAATTTCTTTAAAGTGTACGGTATCCAAAATGTAACGGTAGTAAGTCCTACTGACTACGGTGCTTTTTTACATTGGATGCCGGGCAACGACACAGTAATTAATTTTGAAGAGCAAAAAGAAAAAGCAACGCAGTTAGTAGAAGCAGCTGATTATGTTTTTTGTCTGGATTTTAACGGACTCAAACGCATCAATCAATTGGGTGATATTGTAAGGGCCAGTAAGTCGGTAAAGGTGATGATTGACCACCATCTGCTTCCTGAAGGATTTGATGATTATCGCTTGTGGACCAACAAAGCCAGCTCTACCTGTGAGTTGATATACACATTTATTCACCTGTGGGAATCAGAACACCTCATCAATAAAGACATTGCATCCTGCATTTACTCCGGGATAATGACCGATACAGCATCATTTAAACATGACAGCACCACACCCAACACCCACCGCATAGCAGCCGAGTTAATTGAAAAAGGAGCCGACAGTTCGTACATTCACAGTCTTATTTACGATAGTTATTCACTTGACCGCATGCGTTTCATCGGGTACGCATTGTATGAAAAGATGGAATATTTTCCTGAATTCAAAACTGCATTGATTACGGTAACACATGAAGAGATTAAGCGTTTTGGAGTGATTACGGGGGATACAGAAGGTTTGGTAAATTACGGACTGAGCATTGAAGATGCTGAACTGGCGGTGCTCATAATAGACCGTAAGGTGAGAGTAAAAATGTCATTCCGTTCTAAAACAAAATTCCCGGCCAATGAATTTGCCCGTGAGTTTTTTAACGGAGGCGGCCATTTTCATGCTGCGGGAGGAGATTCAGAAGAAACATTGGAACAGGTAAAAGAACGGTTTTTGAATGCTCTGCCACAATACAAACAATATTTGCAATAAAACTTATAAATGAAAAAGTACACATTTTATTTTGCAGCACTCACCGCATTGGCGATGCTGAACACATCTTGTTCAAAAGATTTTGAAACATCTGAAACGGGTTTAAAATACCTTTTCCATGAACACGATGAAGAAGGTAAATTGCCTAAACTGGGTGATGTTATTGAAGTGCATATGGTAGGTAAATCAAGTACTGATTCTACCATTTTTGATACCTACAAAAACGGACAACCTTTTATCATCAATGTAATGGAGCCTACTTTCAAGGGTTCACTGGAAGAAGGTTTTATGATGATGGCCAAAGGAGATAGTGCCACTTTTAAAATCAATGCCGATTCACTTTTCACTAAAACATTCCAACGTCCCCGCCCTGAATTTGTACCGGCAGGAAGTGATATCACTTTTACTTTAAAGATGGTGAATGTAATGACATCAAAGGAAATGGAAGAAAAGGTTCGTTTGGAGAATGAAGAAAAGCGTAAAAAACAAGAAGCACTCTATAATGAATTTTTAAAAGGTCCGCAGGTAGCCAATTACAAAAAAACCGCTAGTGGTTTGATGTATGAGATTACCAAAACCAATGCAGCGGGTAAAGGAGTTAAAGATGGCGATAGCGTGCAGGTGCATTACACTGGCAAGTTACTAAATGGTGAAACCTTTGATTCATCTGTTGATCGTGGTGAGCCGGTTACTTTCCCCATAGGACAAGGTGCTGTAATACCGGGTTGGGAAGAAGGTGTGAAGCTGATGAAAGAGGGCGAAAAAATCAATCTGGTTATTCCGCAAGAGTTGGCTTATGGTGAGCGTGGTGCAGGTGGACGTATTCCTCCGTATGCCGCTATTATGTTTGAAATCGAATTAATAAAAGTTAAGTAAGCATGCGTATTCTAATAACACTTGTAGTATTTATGGCTACGACACTGGCTTATGCCGGTGATACACTTACAACAGCTTCGGGTTTGCGTTACGTTAAAATTGTAAGTGTTAAAGATAAAAAAGCTGTGCAGGCAAAAGCGGGTGACCGTGTGAAGGTGCATTACACCGGTACACTTACCAGCGGCACTAAATTCGACAGTTCACGCGACCGTGGGGAACCGTTTGAGTTTCAATTGGGCAAAGGGCAAGTAATAAAAGGATGGGATGAAGGTATAGCTCTGCTGAAAAAAGGAGAAAGAGCTACCTTGATTATTCCTGCCACTTTGGGTTATGGCGCATCTGATATGGGCAATATACCATCGAATTCAACACTCATTTTTGATGTGGAGTTGATGGAGGTATTTCCTAAAGTTAATGCCGTACCTTTTGTAGATGCCAAGAAAAAAGCAGAACCTAAAAAGACTACTTCCGGCTTGGAATACATCGCTGTTAAAACCAACACGAAAGGAATGAAAGCCGATAGTGGTAAGACTGTTGAAGTACATTACACGGGCTATCTGGTTGACGGAACTATTTTTGATTCCTCAGTAGAGCGTGGTCAAACATTCTCTTTTCAATTGGGTGTTCAGCCGTTGATACCGGGTTGGGTAGAAGGCATTAAAATGATGCGTACCGGAGAAAAGTACCGTTTTATATTGCCTCCTTCATTGGCCTACGGTGAACGTGGTGCAGGCAATGTAATACCACCAAATTCTAAATTAATTTTTGATGTGGAGTTGATTAGTGTGAAGTAGTTTCTCAAGAGTTATTAAAAAGAAAAGACCCGCAAAAAATGCGGGTCTTTTCTTTTTAAGGTAAGTAATAAGACAAACGAAGTTGATGGGCATTTTCAGACTAAAAGGCAGTAACATTTTTTATTTTTCCAGATTGGATTTGATGTTATTCAATCCCTCCTGCATTTTGCCGCCAATCATTTCATCCATATTTATGAAAAGAGACATGAAATTAAAAGGGTAAGGCATGCTGCTGCTAAAATCGATAATAACTTTAGTGTGGTTTTCATCAATAACTTCAAACTTTACTATGTTAATGGCTTCGCCATCCATGGGGGTAATAAAATGTATTTTGTAATCAATTTCTTTGTTGGGAGTAATGGCTGTTATGGTTTGTTCCCCCTGTCCGTTAGGTACGCTATTCCACACCCATACCGAACCAACTTCTCCGTCAGTTCCTCGAAATTCGTTTTTAGTAGCCGGGTCAAGTTTTGACCAGGCGTTAAAATCAGGCTGGTGCTTGTTCATTCGAATGTAGTCGAACACTTCCTGAACAGGTCGGTTGATAGTTACTTCCTTGGTTAAGGAGTAAGATTTTTTCACAAAGAGTGCAGTAATTAATACCACTGCAATCAGTGCAGCAATGCCTAAAAGTAGTCGTTTCAAAATTTTCATAAAAAATGTAATTAAGATGACGAAAATAAGATTACCGTACTAAAGTTACGGTACCATTCAGAATTATTTTTTTATTTCCTACCAGCTCTCCACGTATTATCCATACGTACACATCTTGTTGGCTGGGTTTGTCTTTGAATCGACCGTTCCAGCCCGCATTTCGGTCTGTGGTTTCAAACACCAACTCCCCCCACCGATTATAAATCTGAAATTTGTAATCGTCAGATTGGAGGCCCATGTACTCCGGTTTAAATACATCATTCAGTCCGTTATTATCAGGGGTAAATGCGGTAGGCACAAACACTTCTCCTTCAGCAGATACGCTTATGATTTTAAATTGTGTCGCAGTATCTGCACAACCTATTTTGCTTTTCACAATCAGGGTAACATCAAAGTAGCCGGTATCAATTAAAGTAGCCCGGGCCAGTTCATTTGTGTCGGTCCAAACTATCTGCCCTTTTTTATTTTTAATGAACCACTGGAACTGCGTGGCGTTGAAGGAAAGGCTTACCAAATCAACGGTGGCATCAGGCAAAAATACTTCTTTGGGGTTTACACTAAAGTTGGCAATGGGTGGTTCATCAACAATAATATAATCTACCTTGGTGGTATCGTCAATTCCTCCCGGGCCTGTTGCAATAAGCATTACGGTATACACACCGGGGAAAAAGTAAGTGTGCTGCGGATTTGCTGCTGTAGATTTACCTCCGTCACCAAAGAACCACTGGAAGCTATAAGCATTAGTGCTTTTATTGGTGAAAGTTACCGTATGAGGAGCACAACCGCGCGGAGGAGCTGCATCAAAATCAGCTACGGGTGATAGAGGATTTATGCGTACACTCGAACTGGTGCTGTCTTTGCATTGTCCGTTGTCAATTTTTAATGTAACAACATAAGTGCCGCTGTCGGTATACGTATGTATTGGATTCTGTAAGGTGGATTGAATATTATCTCCGAAGTTCCACGCATAACTTAGCGGGGTTGGGCTTACACTTAAGTCGGTGAATGTTACCGTAGCATTCGGTAAAGTTTGAACAGCAGGGTTGGCTAAAAATTTAGCCTCGGGCGATGGCCTTACATCAATGTAGTTCGGTATAAAAAGAGTATCAGCACAATTGTACTGATCAATGGCAATAAGTTTTACACTGTAGGTTGCGGCTAATAAATACAGGTGTTGCGGGTCTTTCTGTATGGATGCTCCCCCATCTCCAAATTCCCAAAAATAGTACAAACCATTACGAGAGGTATTGTTAAAAGTTACATTGTGTGGTTTGCAACCAATGCGCGGAGTTCCGGTAAAGCTTGCTATAACTATGGGGTTTACCTTCACCTGTTTTTCGATGGAGTCCTTGCACCCAAATGTCGAAGTACTGATGAGTTTTACAGTGTAGTTTACATCCTGTGTAGGGTTAGTGGCAAAATAATGAGAGGGGTCTGTTTGATTAGAAGTATTGGCGTCTCCGAATTTCCATTCATAACTTATTGCTCCGTATGAGGCATTGCTGAAACGTACCTGTGCGGTGTCGCAGGAAGGGATTTTCTGGAAAGTAAAATTAGCTGATGGATTGGGGTACACGGTAACAATACGTATTACGGTATCTTCACAATCATTATCAGAGAATACTTTTTGAGTAACACGGTACGTAACAGGATTTAGTGTAGGGTTAATAAATGTGTGTGATGGGTTATCTGCAGTAGAAGTATCTCCGTCACCAAAATCCCAATGGTAGCGAACGGCACGTTTGGCTGATGAAGTAAAATCAACTGTAAGCGGATGACACCCCGATAATTTATTTGCAGCATAATCTGCCTCAGGAATAGGTGCAATCATCATTTGTTTTTCAATGGAATCAATACATCCGTATGGTGAATAAGCAATAAGTTTGGCCGTGTAAAAGGTATCTTGTGTGGCACTGGCTATATAGGATGCAAAAGGATTAACTACAGTAGTGTAGGTGCCGTTGCCCAAATACCAGACGTATGAAATAGCCCCAAGCGAGGTGTTAAATACACGACTTAATGTGTTGCCGCAGGATGTATCCGGGTCAAACACAAAATCTGGTACAGGGTTATACCGCACTGTAATCGGTTTAGTTACTGTATCGCCTACACAGCCAAAAGGAGATACTCCTATAAGTGAAACATGATACACGGTATCGTAGAGTGGTCGTGTGCTGAAGGTATTACTGCTGTTAACGTTAAAACTTGCATTGCCATCATCAAAATTCCAGAAGTAGGAGGAACCGTTGATGGTTTGATTGGTGAAATTAACCGTAAGCGGGAAACATCCGGTTGTAAAATCAGGTGTAAACTTAACCTGAGGTTTGGGATGCACTGTAACTGTTTTTAAAGCGGAGTCAACACATCCATGCTCGCTGAATGCTTTTAGTTTTATGGTATACGTGGTATCCTGAAGAGAAGAAGCACTAAACACTATGCTGTCATTTTGATTGGTGGAGGTAACACCGTTGCCAAAGTTCCACTGGAAAGTCATCATGCTGATGTTGCCCGTATCCAGTGGAGTAGAACTGTTGCTGAAATTAACAGCAAACGGGGGGCAACCATTGTCGACATCAGTGCTAAATTGTGCAATGGGCTTTGGATATATCCGCACATTACTTGTTGTTGTATCTGCACAACCGTGTTCACTGTAGGCAATCAAACGAACGGAATATAAAGTGTCTTGTGTTACGCTGGCTATGTAGTTTGTATTGGTGTGCGTGTTGATTGAGGTGGCTCCGTTGCCCAATGACCAGTTAAATGTCATGATGTTGATTGACCCGGTATCGTAA
This sequence comes from Bacteroidia bacterium, assembly GCA_018058135.1. Taxonomy (GTDB): domain Bacteria; phylum Bacteroidota; class Bacteroidia; order UKL13-3; family UKL13-3; genus JAGPCK01. Next base: position 15,994 of record JAGPCK010000057.1, read on the forward strand.
GGTATAGAGGTATTGGTAAAAGTAACCTGTAACGGGCCGCAACTATCATTTTTACTTTGTGTAAAAGAGGCCCTCGGTTTCGGATAAACTTTGATGTTTTTGGTAGTTGTATCGTAGCAACCGTATCTGCTCATGCCAATCAACCTCACTTGGTAAACTGAGTCCTTTGTTAAGGAGGCAATAAAAGTTTGTGAGGCATCTTTGGTAATGGCTGTATTGCCGTTTCCAAACTGCCACTGAAAACTCATGTTGTTAATAGTACCACCAGATAAGTGATTTGATTGATTGGTAAATTGAACGCTGAATGGTCCGCAACTGTCTAACCTGTTCACCGCAAATGCAGCTATAGGTCTGGGAAAAATGCGAATATTTTTACTGATACTGTCTTTACAGCCGGCTACATTGGTAGCAATAAGCCATACTTTGTAAGTAGTATCTTGTGTGGCAGAAGATTGAAATGTAGTGGAAGGGGAAGTAGCAGTAGAAGTTACACCATTGCCGAACTTCCACAGATAGCTGTTTGCAAAGAAAGAACCATTACTGAAAGAAATACCGGCTGGTCCGCAAGTGGAATCAACGGAAGGAGAAAAGTTAGGGAAGGGATTACTTAATGTGCGGTACAAGCGGGTAAATGTATCAGGCTTGCAACCAAAGCTATTGAAGGCTAATAAAGAGATACGAAAGAAAGCACCCTGTACATTCAGTGTGGTATCAGGTCGGGTTGAGGAGAGATGTGTGGTAAGCGTGAAATCCCTTAACCATCGGTACGTATCAGCATTTACTGATGTATTGGTGAAGGTGAATGTTTTAGGGGCGCAGGCAATTGTATCATTCGTGGAATATACCGCATCCGGCATAGGACGAATGTTTAATGCAACTGTGGCAGAGTCACTAC
>JAGPCK010000058.1 GCA_018058135.1 Bacteroidia bacterium
CCTGTTTTTCTGTTCTTCATCCAATTCTCCCGAAACACTTACAATGCGTTTAATTTCATTACCTGTTTCTGTTTTATTCAGTTCCAGCTCCACAGTAACTTTATCAAGCTTCCACTCTTTTCGGTCGGCATACATACGTAAAGTAATTGCTGTGCATACCCCCAGCGAACTTAAAAAATATTCATACGGATTGGGGCCTGTATCTCCTCCGCCTTCACTCAAGGGCTCGTCTCCAACCAGGGTATGCCCTGAGGCCGTTATCACAGTTTTATATTTTTCCGGCTGTGATGCTACATGTACGTTAGCGTTTGCCATATGATTTAAATAGCACAATTATCTCCTTCGCATCCCGGTGCATCAGTAACTACAGGGTGGAGTTGCTCAAAAACTTCTTTAAAAGCTTCAGGTGGTTGTGCACCCTGTACGAGGTACCTGTTGTTAATGATAAACGAAGGTACACTGCTTATTCCTCTGCTTTGCCACAATTTCTCTGCTTGTAAAACATCTTCTTCGTATTCGTTTGAATTTAGTACAGCTACTGCTTTTAGTTCGTCAATGTCTACTGAGCGCATTATATCAAGCAGTGTTTCTTTTTCAGACAGGTTTTTCCCTTCCGCAAAATATGCTTTAAAAAAGGCATGTGCCGCAGCGGCTTGTTTGCCTTCAGTTTTTGCCAGTGCAATCAGGCGATGTGCATTAAATGTATTCGGTGCAATAGGTTGTGCACCTAAATCGAAGTCCAAACCTTCTGCTTTGGCAGTCGTAGTTGTTTGAGCAAATATTTGCTCCATGCGTTGTGCGCTGCCAAACTTTTCAATAAAGTATTCTTTGGCATCTAACCCCTCATCAGGTATGTGCGGGTTTAACTCAAACGGATGATAGGTAATGGTGAACTCATACTCGTCTTTCAGCAACTCCGTTGTTTTTCTTAAACGTTCTTCACCAATATAGCACCAGGGGCACACTACATCAGATACGATATCAATCTGGATATTTTTTTTCATGTTGGTGGTGAATTAAAAATCGAGTACTCCCATTTTGCCAGCCTCATAGTCGTCAATGGCCTGCATAATTTCCTCTTGAGTATTCATAACAAAAGGGCCGTATTGTATCATTGGTTCATCAGTCCACTCACCGGATAAAAACAGTAACTTACCTGTTGATTGTGTTGAAATTTGTATACTGTTACCATCCTGATGAAATTCAGCCATGTTACGCGCCTCTATTAGTTTGTGGTTTACTTCTATGCTACCTTCTAAAACATAGATTGCAACATAATGTGTAACTGGCAAATCAATGGTTGTCGTTTTGCCTTCTTCAAACATAACCGTTGCAGCATTAATGGGCGTGAATGTTTCAGCAGGACCTTTAGCTCCTTTTAGTTCTCCGGCAACCACATTAAATATAAATCCGTTTTCAGTAACTACCGGAATTTTAGCAGAAGGAATATCCTGATACTTCGGAGTAGTCATTTTGTGTGCTTTAGGAAGGTTAATCCACAGTTGGATAATTTCCATCACACCACCCTCACGGGCAAATTCATCAGAAGGCCCTTCGCTATGAACTATGCCGCTGCCGGCAGTCATCCACTGCACATCTCCACCTTGCAAAAATCCTTCATTGCCTAAAGAGTCCTTGTGGTGTATTTTTCCGCTGAATACAAATGTTACGGGTTCAAATCCTTTGTGCGGGTGCGGACTTAATCTCGGTTTTTCAGCACCGGCCACATGAGGTTTAGGACCGGCATGATGCAGTAGAATAAATGGGCCGATGTTTTTTAATCCATGCGTGGGAAGCGGTTGCTTCACACGCATGGGGCCCATTTGAAACTCATGGGCATAAGAAGTGTTTTTTATGGTGCGGAGTGTCATTTTACTCCTCCTTTCTTTTTTGTTAAGCGGTTTTCTGCAATTCAATGTGCAGGTGAAGTTTTACTTCATCAGACACTACTGCTCCTCCTGTTTCGGTGAGCGCATCCCATTTCAGGTTAAAGTCTTTACGGTTAATTTTTCCGTTAGCCTCAAAGCCGGCTTTTACATTACCCCAAGGGTCAACTATGGTTCCACCAAATTCTACTTTTAAAGTGATGGCTTTGGTAATATCACGGATGGTCATGTTGCCTTCCAGTATATATTCTTCACCACTTACTTTTTTAAACGATGTAGATTGGAAAGTTAATTTCGGGAACTGTTCCGCATTGAAAAAATCGTCAGACTTCAGGTGTCCGTCACGTTGCTCATTTCCTGTGTTGATGCTGTTTACGTCTGCTGAGAAACTAATCACTGCATCTGAAAAATCATCGTTGCCGGTAACAACAGATGCTTCAAATTGATCAAATTTTCCTGAGGTATTGGTAATTACCAGATGGCGTACTTTAAAGCCGATTTCACTGTGTGCAGTGTCAATGGTCCATTGTGTTTGTGCTGTTGTTGTCATGGTGATATGATTAATATTTTATTTTTAGTTTGTGTATTCTTAAGTTAAAAATCTTTGTAAGAAGTTTATCCATTAGCTAACTGCCATGGGTACATCCATTAATAGAACTTCGGTATCGCTATCAGCAGTGAGGGTAATTTTATCCGTATCCTGAATACCTATTCCATCACGTTTGTTCAGTGCCTGTCCGTTAATGGTTACATCTCCCGATAGAATAAAAGCATATACTCCGTTACCTTGTTTTTGGATGTTATACTCCAAAGATTTACCTTTACTTAAACGGGTCATGTTAAACCAGGCATCCTGGTTGATATCAATCCCTTCAGCACTTCCTTCAGGCGAAACAATCTGTTGCCACTTGTTCATCCGGTCATCTGTAGCAAACGTTTTTTGATCGTAACGTGGTTTAATGTTACGCTGTTTTGGGAATACCCATATTTGCAGAAAGTTTACCTCACTTGTTTTATTACGATTATACTCTGAGTGCTGAATACCTGTTCCGGCACTCATGATTTGTACATCTCCTTGTTTTATTACAGCCGTGTTGCCCATACTGTCTTTGTGTTCCAAATCTCCCGATAAAGGAATCGATATGATTTCCATATTATCATGTGGATGTGTTCCGAAACCCATACCGCCATGAACGATATCATCGTTTAACACACGCAGCACTCCGAAGTGCATACGTTCAGGGTTGTAGTAAGCTGCAAAACTGAACGTATGGTGACTGTCTAACCAACCGTGGTTGGCGTGCCCGCGTGTGGCGGCTTTGTGAATGATGGTGTTACTCATAACTATATTTTTCGGATGTGGAATGTGATTAAATCCAACTTGTTCTGCAGACAGCGGATTGGCTTTTAGTTCATTGATGATTACTGCACCCAGGCTGGTAGCCGCTGCGCCAAGTAATGATTTTTTGAGGAATTCTTTACGCTCCATGTTGTTTTACGTTCAGGTGTCCACTTACCTTTTTTTGATAGAAGAAAGGAGATGCTTTAGAGACTTTCTCCTTTCTTCTTATCTGTAATTATTTTGTAGCTACTACGCGTACTTTAACAGTGAAAGTATCATCAATTGTTTTGTCACCAAGACCTTCAAAGAATTTTCCTGAACCGTATTTGATATCGTATTTAGTACGGTCAATGGCAAACTCAGCACTGGTTACTACCTCATCTTTTTTCACCAGAATGAATGCAGGGAAGGTAACTTCGCTGGTGATACCTTTGATGGTTAAGTCGGCAACTACAGTGTAATTGTTTTCACCCGGCTTAGCACCTTTAATAGCAGTTAATGTTTTTAACTTGAGGGTAGACTTGGTGTGTTTTTCAACTGAGAAAAAGTCTTCTGATTTTAAGTGACCTTCCAGTTTACCTTTCCACTCGCCTGTTAAATCTTGTACATCAATAGAGGTCATGTCCATACTTAACTCACCTCCGGTAACAGTGTTTTTTTCTACATTAATAGTTCCTGTTGAGAATTTTACTGCACCATAGTGCTCTCCGGTAACTTTTTTACCTATCCATTTGAAGGTAGACTTTTCTGCAGATACTTTAAACGTGTCCGCTTTTGGAGTTGGGTTGGTGGCAGCTACAGCAACCAATCCCAGGGTTGCTACGGCTAATGATAAAATTGAATTTTTCATGTGTGTGTTGATTAATTAAATGAATTTATAGTGTTTATTATTTGTCTCTCATTTGGTCAAGTATGCGGTTAATGGTAGCAGCATCGCTCTCACTTAATGCCCCGAATCCCTGCTCTGTCTGGTCAATCTCATTGTCCATTTTTTTCAGTAGGTCAAGCCCCTCCGGTGTTATTAATATGTCCATTTGCCTGCGGTCATTTTTACACTCTAGCCGAGAAGCCAGATTTTTCTCCTTAAGCTTATCAATTAAACGCGAGGCATTGGAACTTCTGTCGAGCATACGTTCCAGTATTCCGTTTACCGAGATGGGTGTTCCTTTTTGTCCGCGCAGTATACGTAGCACGTTGTACTGTTGCGGGGTTAAACCATAGTCTTTAAACAACCGTTGTTGCTGGCACTGTAACCAACTTGCAGTAAACAGAATGTTCAACACAGCCTTGTGTCGCTCGCTTCTGAATTTTGTTTGTTGTATTTCTTTTTCCAGTTCCATTTTGTTTTAATTGCTGAGCAAATATATGTCCATACATTATATGTATCTACATATAATTAATATGTATTTTATTAAAGTGTTGATAAACAGGTATAATAAATTTATTCGGGAGTTATTTTTATCTTGTCAGGTACTCAAAAGAGACCGAAAAGGACTCTGGGAAAGTAAAAAATGGTACGAGGGTGAGTATGGAAATCCATAATTTCGCGACATGGATGAGAAAGAGCAACAGTTTGCCGAATACTGGAAAGGTCTAAGGTCTAAAGGGAAAAACCATTACATCAGGCGCAACATGATTATGCTGGTACTGGTGATTACACCCATAGTAACACTTATACGATATTGGCAGGGTGATTTAAAAAGCACAGCTTACGTGGTTGGTTTTGTCTTGTTCACCATTTTGTGGAACGTGCTGGTAGGATACGGACTCTCCCTTTGGCTATGGAGCGGCAACGAGCGCAGGTATAAAGATGCCGGAGGCGAGTAGTGATTACCCCAACAACTTCTTCCAATCCAATTCTTCTCTAAGAATCTCTTTGATTTTAGTAACCGGAATACGTTCTTGTTGCATGGTATCACGGTAACGAATAGTCACCGTATCATCATTCAGTGTGTCGTGGTCAACCGTAATGCAAAAAGGTGTACCCAGGGCATCTTGTCTGCGGTAACGTTTGCCAATGGCATCTTTCTCTTCATAAAAGCAATTGTATTCCAACTTCAACTCATCCATAATCACACGTGCCTTTTCGGGTAATCCGTCTTTTTTGGTAAGCGGAAATATAGCTACCTTGTAAGGAGCTAGTAAAGAAGGAAGTGTTAGTACTACACGGGTATCTTTTTTATCATCTTCACCCACTTCTTCTTCTTTGTAGCAGGCACAAAGCGTTGCCAAAAACAAACGATCCAAACCAATAGATGTTTCAATTACATAAGGCACATAGTTGCCGTATGGTTTTCCATTTTCATCCAACTCCGCATCGAAGTACTGCATCTTTTTACCGGAGAGTTCCTGGTGGTTTCTTAAGTCAAAATCAGTTCGGCTGTGAATGCCTTCCATTTCTTTAAAACCAAAAGGGAAATCAAATTCAATATCTACGGCAGCATCGGCATAATGAGCCAGTTTTACGTGGTCATGAAAACGGTATTTTTCCTTACCGAAACCCAGTTTGTTGTGCCATTGAATGCGGGCTTCTTTCCAATACTCGTACCATTGCTTTTGCGTACCTGGGCGAATAAAAAACTGCATTTCCATTTGTTCAAACTCCCGCATACGCATAATGAACTGCCGGGCAATAATCTCATTCCGGAATGCTTTACCGGTTTGTGCAATACCAAAAGGAATTTTCATGCGACCGGTTTTTTGCACGTTGAGAAAATTCACAAAAATGCCCTGTGCGGTTTCAGGGCGCAGGTAAACTTTATCGGCATCTTCAGCCATAGCGCCCATCTCTGTAGCAAACATCAGATTGAATTGACGAACATCGGTCCAGTTGGAAGTTTTTGAAATTTCACACTTGATTCCTTCATCTTCAATAATCCTTTTAAGTTCTACAAGATCGTTATCAACAAGAGCCTTATTTAGCCTAATTTCAAGTTTTTCTGCTTGTTTGCAACTATCATGGTTGGAAAGGTAGTTTTGTAATGTTTCTGCATTCTCATCAGCTTTTGAAGGATTTAATAATCCTGCCCTTAATGCATCTTCCATCCCGACCTTATTCAGAGCTGATATTTTATTTTCAATTAACTGATCAGCACGGTAACGTTTTTTCGAATCCTTGTTATCAATCATCGGGTCGCTGAAACCGTCAATGTGCCCGCTTGCTTTCCATACTTTAGGGTGCATAAAAATGGCTGCATCAATGCCCACAATATTTTCGTGCATTTGCACCATGGCTTTCCACCAGTAGGTACGCAGGTTGTTTTTTAGTTCAGCACCGTTTTGACCATAATCATATACGGCACCTAAGCCGTCATAAATTTCACTCGAGGGGAACACAAAGCCATATTCTTTGGCATGGCTAACTACTTTTTTGAAAACTTCTTCGCTCATAAGGGCGCAAAAATAACAAAACTTAGCTGTGTTTACGCTAAACTGCCTGATAACACTAAGTTCATTTGCACAAATGGCTCAAAATGGCTAATATTACAACGAATTATAGAGTATGGCCATTCTCAATACTTTTTTCTCTTGGTACTTTCGCAAGCGCTTGCCGCAGGTGGAGTTCTTTATGCAAAATCCGCATGAGGTGCAGGAGAATCAGTTGATGGAGTTGTTGCGCACTGCTGCCAATACAGAGTGGGGTAAAAAGTATGATTTTCGCTCCATTGCCAATCCTGAACAATACAAGCAGCGGGTTCCCATTTCAAACTATGAAAACTTAAAACCGTTTATTGAGCGCAATATGCAGGGGGAGCAGAATATTTTGTGGCCCACTGAAATTAAATGGTTTGCAAAATCATCGGGCACTACGGCTGATAAGAGTAAGTTTATACCGGTAAGTTTTGAGGGCATGGATAAGTGCCATTTTACTGCCGGCAGGGATGTGTTGAGTTTATACTGCAACCAACGGGAGAACACACAAATATTTGATGGCAAAGGTTTAGTAATAGGTGGTAGTCATCAGGTAAACAAAATGAATGAGGAGGCTTTTTACGGAGATTTATCGGCTGTGATTATGCAAAACCTGCCGTTTTGGGTGCATTACCTGCGCACACCCGAGCTGTCCATTGCACTTATGAACGACTGGGAGTACAAGCTGGAAAAAATGGCCAATGCTACCGTAAATGAAAATGTAACCAATATTTCCGGTGTACCCACTTGGGCAATAGTGCTTATTAACCGTTTGTTTGAAATGACGGGTAAAAATGATTTGACGGAGATATGGCCAAACTTAGAATTGTTTGCACATGGTGGTGTTAGCTTTACACCTTACCGTCAACAATTCAAAAAGCTGATTAGGTCTTCCAACATGAGTTACATGGAAACCTACAATGCATCAGAAGGTTTCTTCGGAATACAGGACGATATGTCGCGCGATGATATGCTGCTGATGCTGGACTACGGCATGTACTACGAGTTTATGCCCATGAGTGAATACGGAAAGGAATTCCCTGATGCAGTGCCTTTGAGTCAGGTAAAGGAAGGCGAAAATTATGCACTCATTATTTCGAACAACTCCGGCTTGTGGCGTTACTTAATTGGTGACACCATTAAGTTTACCGACATAAAAAATTTCCGTTTTAAAGTAGCCGGAAGAACAAAACATTTTATCAATGCTTTTGGTGAGGAGCTCATTGTAGAAAATGCAGACTCAGCTTTAGCTGAAGCCTGCCGGATATTAAATGTCGAAGTATCAGATTACACCGCGGCCCCTGTGTACCTTAATGACCAAGGAAAAGGAAGCCATGAGTGGTTAATTGAATTTGACAAAGCACCGGATAATATGCAGCAGTTCAGTGAAGAACTGGACAAGGCACTCAAAGCTACCAACAGCGATTACGAAGCCAAAAGACAAAAAGACATTGCCTTACAAATGCCTGTGGTACGTACACTACCCAAGGGTACCTTTCATCAGTGGTTAAAATCAAAAGGCAAACTGGGCGGACAGCACAAAGTGCCCCGTTTGTCCAACAACCGCGAGTATGTGGAAGGCATACTTGAATTGAGCACGAACTAACAGCACATTTCTTTTATGTTGAATACTATTATCAAAATAGGCCTTACTATAATTTGCTCTTACATAGCCAAGTTGGCTTTTGCCGAATACATTGCTGTCCATATTATGGACAAAAAACCACAGCACCCGTTTTCGTCTTTGGAGAAAGTGAGCTCGCAACTTAATGGTCCCTTGCAGCAAATAGATTACGAACAGCAACTGTTGTGGATTGGTGCAATAGCATTAGCAGTAGTGGGTTTGCTGGTGTTAGCCTGGTTTGTTCGCAAATTGTATTTTGTGGCGGTAATCAGTTCAAGCTTATTTGTGTTGTCGCTGGTGTACAAATATTTTACCGCTTAGTGCGAGCGTTGTACAATGTATTTTACCAGTTCGCGCAAGGATGATTTGGCATCATTATCTTCAAACGTATCTAAAATTTCCAATGCTTCCTGAATGAGTTTTTCCATGGCCGCTTTAGCGTAACCAATTCCTCCGTGTGTGTTTACATAAGCAATCAGTTCGTTTACTTTTTGCTTGTTGTTGTGGTCCTTTTTTATGGTATTGATGATGTGTTTGCGTACAGCAGGTTCAGCAGTATTGAGCGTATAGATAATAGGTAAGGTTAATTTTTTTTCTTTGATGTCAATGCCTTTGGGTTTGCCAATTTCATCATCACCGTAATCGAGCAAATCATCTTTTATCTGAAAGGCAATGCCTATTTTTTCTCCGAACAAATGCATCTTCTCCACCACCTCGTTACTGCTGTTAGCTGATGCTGCACCAACGGCACAGCAGGAGGCAATAAGTGAGGCTGTTTTCTTGCGGATAATATCGTAGTATACTTCTTCAGTAATATTCAGTCTGCGTGTTTTTTCAATTTGAAGCAGTTCGCCCTCGCTCATTTCGCGCACAGCTTCCGATACTATTTTCAGCAGTTTAAAATCATCATTATTCAGCGAGAGTAACAAACCTTTGGAGAGCAGGTAATCACCCACCAGAACGGCAATTTTATTTTTCCATAAGGCATTGATGGAGAAAAAACCTCTGCGCTCGTAGGCATCGTCTACCACATCATCGTGTACCAATGTGGCCGTGTGTAGCAATTCCACCAAAGATGCTCCACGATGGGTTGATTCATTAATACCTCCGCATAATTTTGCAGTAAGAAACACAAACATGGGCCTTATCTGTTTGCCTTTGCGCTTCACTATGTAAGTCATGATGGTATCCAGCAAAGCCACATTGCTTTTCATGGCATCTCTGAATTTTAGTTCAAAGGCATCCAGCTCAGCGGCTACTGGTTTTTTAATGAGGTCAATTGTTTTGTCCATCTGCCGCGCAATTTAGTTCAAAAAATCAGAGCAAATTCAATTCCTTTACAAAACCGTTGTGATTTGCTGCACATCCCGATTCAAATCAATACATTTGCTTTCTTACAACAACGTTACATGGCTAAAGTGCAGAGTACTTTTTTCTGTCAGAATTGCGGAGCGCAGGCTTCCAAGTGGATTGGTAAATGTCCGGCTTGCGGACAATGGAATACTTATGTGGAAGAGGTAATTCATAAAGAAAAAGATGCGCTCAAAAAATGGGACGGGGAGAAAAAAACCAAAGCAACAGCTCCTGTTTTATTAGATGAAGTGAACTACAGTGAAGAGCATCGTTTAGTAACTTCTGATAAGGAATTTAACCGTGTACTGGGCGGTGGTATTGTGCCGGGCTCAGTTGTGCTTATTGGCGGAGAACCGGGTATTGGTAAATCAACTTTGCTCTTACAGATTGCATTAAATTTTACTCAGGGCAAAGTACTTTATATTTCAGGAGAGGAAAGCGACAGCCAGGTGAAGATGCGGGCTGAGCGTATAAAATCAAAAGGAAGTAAGTGTTACATTCTCACAGAAACTGTAACACAACGTATGTTCAAACAGATACGCGAACTGGAACCCAACTTACTGATTGTTGATTCTATTCAAACCCTGCAATCAGAATACATTGACTCCACACCGGGAAGTATTTCGCAAATCAGAGAATGTGCAGGTGAATTGCTCAAGTATGCTAAAGAAAGCGGCACTCCTGTTTTTTTGATAGGACATATAACCAAAGATGGAAACATTGCCGGGCCTAAAATTCTGGAGCACATGGTAGATACCGTGTTGCAGTTTGAAGGTGACCGCCACCATATCTACCGCATTTTGCGTACTACCAAAAATCGGTTTGGTTCAACTGCCGAAATTGGTATTTATGAAATGCAGGGAAATGGTTTGAGGGAAGTATCCAATCCATCGGAAATATTAATTTCACAACGTGAAGAAGCGCTGAGCGGTATAAGTATTTCAGCAGCCATTGAAGGCCAAAGACCCTTGCTCATTGAAACACAGGCTTTGGTGAGTGCGGCAGTTTATGGTAATCCGCAACGCACGTCCAATGGGTATGACACTAAACGCTTGAATATGTTATTGGCAGTATTGGAGAAAAAAGCAGGATTGCGTTTATCAGCACAGGATGTATTTGTGAATATTGCCGGTGGTTTGCGTATAGAAGATCCTGCTATAGATTTGGGCGTGGTTGCTTCTATTGTGTCATCATTTCATGATATCCCTGTCAACCCCAAAATATGTTTCATTGGTGAAATCGGATTGTCAGGAGAAGTGAGGGCCGTGAGTAGAATAGAGCAACGTATCTCAGAAGCTGAAAAACTAGGCTATGAGGTTATTTACCTGTCTAAATACAACAAAGGTATTGACAGCTTTTCAAGTAAAACTATTGAACTAAGAAAGGTGGGGAAGGTGGATGAGGCATTACACTTCTTATTCGCCTGAAAATAAACAAGCACGTGTCGCTTTATTTCATGTTATTTGCAACACATGAATCGCAACATCAAAGACTCTTTTAACCTGCTTTCAAAATTAACATGGCCACGTGTGTGGAACGGTGTTAAAGTGTTGAGCAGTTATTATGTGGCGAGAATCATTAAAAAGCCTGTTCATTGGGGTTTGCCTATCAGCATATCCATTGAGCCCACTACTTCATGTAACCTACGCTGCCCGCAGTGCCCCAGCGGTCTGCGTGAGTTTACACGTCCAACAGGTATGCTGCAAAATGATGTGCTCAAAAAGGTTATTGATGAGTTACATACTACACTTGCCTACATTACTTTTTACTTTCAGGGTGAGCCTTACCTCAACAAAAATTTTCTGGAGTATGTAAAGTATGCTTCTGAAAGAAAAATTTATACAGCAACCTCAACCAACGCCCATTATCTTGATGAGGAAACTGCGAAAAAGACTGTACTATCAGGTCTTGATAGGTTGATTATTTCCATTGATGGAATTGATCAGGAGTCATACGCTAAGTACAGGATTGGGGGTAATCTGGAGAAAGTAATTTCAGGCACAAAAAATATAGTAGAGTGGAAGAGGAAGATGAACTCTTCGACACCACACATTATATGGCAGTTCATCGTTTTCAGCCACAACGAGAATCAGATAGAACAAATTAAATTATTGGGCAGCGAAATCGGAGTGGACGAAGTAGCCATTAAAACCGCACAGATATACGATTTCAAGCAAGGCAACGAACTTATTCCGCAGAACGAAAAGTATAGCCGCTATTCAGCAGCAGGCATTACTTACCGCATTAAGAACAAGCTGCTTAATCATTGTTGGCGAATGTGGCAGGGTTGTGTAATAACCTGGGATGGTAAAATAGTTCCTTGCTGTTTTGACAAAGACGGCAGTTACCAATTGGGCGGTCTTAACGAAACCTCTTTTCAATCAATTTGGAATGGAGATAAATACAATACATTCAGGCGATTGATTCAAAAATCACGTAAAGAAGTGGAGATTTGTTCCAACTGCACTGAAGGAACAAAAGTTTGGGAATTATAAACTGATAATCAGATATTTGAACTTATTTATGTGTTTTCCTGAAAAAGTGTTCTGGTAACTTAAAAATCTTTTGTTTTTTAATAATAATTAGCTAATTTTGAGTTCTTATTGGGTTTTCAATGAGAAAAATAATATTTACAACACTCAATTATTAAAAACAAAACGGGGGATATGCAAATGAAAAAACTGTTATCAATTTTCATCCTTGCCATCGGGGGGATTTTCCTTTTCTCGTCACCGGCACAAGCTTCGCACATGGCGGGCAGTGATATGGAGTTTAAATGTTTGGGCAAAGACAGCTTCAAGATTGTATTAAGGGTTTACCGCGACTGTAACGGTATTCCTATCAACGCGAATCCATCGATCAATTTTAGTACTGTTGGCTGTAGTCCGAGTAAAAGTGCCAGTACTTCGATGACTCGTACCCTAATCAGACCAGTGCGTTTTATGTGCGGTGGTCAGAAAAATATTTGCGAAGGCGGATCATTTCCATTTGGTATGGAAGAAAACAGATTTGAGGTAACAGTAAGTTTTCAAGATCTTTTCCCCGGAGGTTTGGACTCTAATTGTTGCTGGATAAAAGTTTCGTATCAAGAGTGTTGCAGGAATGGTTCAATTACTAATATAGTACAAGGTAACTTTTATATTGACGCATTAATCAACAGATGTGTTACGCCTTGTAACTCATCACCTCAAATTACTAACTATCCTGTGGCAGTAATTTGTAACGGACAGCCGTTTTGGTTTAATAATGGTATTCTAGATACAGTTGATTACGATTCTATTTCATATGAGATGACAGACCCGCTTAGAGGCTCTGATCAAGCAGAATCATTTCAGGGTTCATATACCAAAGACCGCCCGATTCAATTCTTAGGCTTCCCAAATAATACACTTCCTTTCCCTGCAGGTTTCCATTTGATTCCAACCACAGGTGACTTAGGGTTTACCTCAACAGCCATTCAGCAACCCGTTTTGGCATTCAAAATTTCAGAGTGGCGAAAAATAAACGGGGTGTATCAACTCATTGGAGTTACCCGAAGGGACGTACAGTTCTTTACCTATCAATGTCCACCTAATAACCCTCCTGTATTAAAAGTAAACGGAAGCACCACCGGGCCATTTACGTTTACTGCCTGTGCAGGTACTACGCTATGCATTAATATAACGGCTACAGATAAGGATAGTGCACCTCCGCTTGGCCCTGATACAACCAAATTGTCATGGAACAGAGGAATTCCTCAGGGAACATTCACTACCACCAACTCTCCGATTAATTTAGTTCGAGAAGATGAAGGTGTATTCTGCTGGACTCCTACAGATAATTATGTTAGTTCACTTCCATATTACTTTACTGTGAAAGCAGAGGACGATAACTGCCCTGTTCCTGCAACTGCAACAAGAGCCATTGGCATTAGAGTGAAAGCTCGTCCATTAGGAAACAGGACAGTAACCCCTAAAGGGTGTTCAAAATTTGGTTTAGATGTCACAATTACTAATCAGGATAAGCTCACACAAACACCCTCCTTCCAATGGACAGTTCCAAATGTAGGTAATGGAATATTTAATGCAATTAACGCTGTAACTTACAATACAAAAACAGTTGTAAGCCATACCTTCCCTGAAGGAGGAACCTATGTCGTTCGTTTACGAATGGAGGCCGATGGATGTCAGAATTTTGTATTTGACACTATTCAAGTAGATTCACCGGTTAAAGCTATTGCTCCTATTGATACCTTTGCATGTATAGGAGGTGGTAAAACATTTGTTGGTTCTGCCAAAAATGGTAAACAGCCATATTCATTCCGATGGATATACCCTTCTGCGGCTACAGCAGATACTAATGTAATTTCAGTATCACCTTTGGTTACAGCAAAATATATTTTAGAAGTAAAAGATTCTTTCTTATGTATATCTTATGATACGGTACAGCTTGAGATAAAAGCACTTCCTCAGGTCAATATAGGCCCCGACAGACGAATATGTTTTAAGGACAGTGTAATTTTTGATGCCGGAGATAATAATGGTAAAGGATTAACGGCATTCAACTGGATTACTCCTAAAGGTACACCTGATGATCAGATTATTTACGGAGGTGATTCAGGACAGTATTATGTTATGGTAACAGACAGTTTTATGTGTCAAAAAAGTGACTCAGCCCTGTTATTTGTAAATAGAGAAGTAATTGCAGATGCAGGCCCTGGAGACTCTCTTTGTATATTTGATGCAACTACTTTAAGAGGAAGTGGTGGCGATACATACGAATGGACTGAAACCATCTCGCCCAATGTGCTCTCCAACAAGGATACGTTATTCCTTAATCCGCAGCAGGCGGGTACAAAAGATTATACATTAAAAGTATCAGTAACTTACGGTAACGTAACGTGCTATGATTATGATGAGACCCGTGTGCTAACCCACCCGTTACCTGCCATTACGTTTACTAACAAATTTCCGAAGTTCTGTATCACCGATCAATGGCTTGATCCGGGTATCAAGTCAGGTATGCAGCCTGTCTCAAATACTACAACAGGCGCGTTTACTTATTGGACCATTCGCGATAGTGTTAAACGCCAATGCTTTGACTTGGATCCTAACTCTCCAAATTTTGGAATGGTTAAATTAAGTTGCTTGGGAATAAGCGGTAAGAGTGGTAACCCGCCTTGTTGGGAACTTATAGTTGTTCATAAAGATAAATACGGCTGTATCAACACAGATTCTATTTGTGTTACTATTTGGGACTTACCTGTTGTTTGGGCAGGGCCTGATACTATTGTATGCGGAAATGATTTACCTGTAGCTATTAATCCTTATCCGAACTTTGGTGTAGGTAGCGAATGGTTATCTCCACCTTCACCTAAAACAAATATTCCTAATCCTGTTTTAGAATATCTTCCTTTACCTAGAAAGCACACCTTCTTCCCGGCAAGGGCTTCACAAGACACCACATACATGTTAGTCTATAAGGCAACAGATAATAACGGTTGTGAAAATCAAGACACGGCTATTTATTTTGTAAAACCTGTTCCTGTAGTAAACGCTGGTGTATTGGACGATATTTGTGAGGATGTAGGGGTTATAGACCTGAATGTAAAAAGCGGTGCTACACCTTCAGGTGGAAGATGGACATCTGAACCACCAGTACCTGCTCTCAATACTACAACAGGCCTATTTGATCCCAAAGGCTCAGGTGTGATATATGGTAAGTTTCCTTTCAATGTTTTGCGTTACACCTTCACCAATGCTGTTGGATGTACAGAGAGTGATACTACTAAGTTAATAGTATATAAACTTCCTAATACAAAACTGACTGTTCCGGATACTGCGGTTTGCGAAAACAGAACTCCTTTTGCAATGAATGGTTCGCCTAAAGGCCCGGGAGGATTATACTTTATCAACGGCACCCAACTGGGTCCTAATCAATCATACAATACTTTTGATCCGAAAGCGTCTATTGTGAATGAAGGTATCAACAAAGTACTTTTCACTTTTAAAGACCCTCAAACCAAGTGTCAGAAAAACGATTCTACTTTAATTCGTGTTCAAAGGCTACCTACAGTTACTATTATCCCCCCTGGGTCTCTTTGTCGGGGATTACCATTCACACTCAGAGGCACCATGTCTAAAACAACGGCTTTCCGTTGGTCAACAGAACAGAAGAGTGGTAACTTTACCGGTATGTTTAATAACATCACCGATACCTTTGCAACAGACAGTGTGGTAAGTTACCTGCCGGGATCAAAGGATATTGTTAACGGTCAGTTTGCGGTAATTCTTAAATCTACTGATAACGGACTTTGTCCGGCTGCTTATGCTAGACAAACAGTTCAAATTAAGCCTCAACCTGAAGGAGACTTTACAGCTATACAGGAAGGTTGCGAACCCTTTACAACTCTTTTTGAGGGACAGTTCATAGCAGAATACATAAGGTGGGATTTTGGTGATTCGGCAGCTGTGCCTGACCAAGCTCCTTATTATCATATTTTATCAGGTGATGAGCAGAGTCCGGCACATACGTATAAAAAATACGGTACTTACCCGGTATCTGTTTACTTGAATTCCGGTGGTTGCGATACCACAATAACTAAACCCGATTTTATCAAAGTTAATCGTACACCTATTGCGCTCTTTGAGCCCGATAAAAATAAAACAACCGTTGCATTGCCTCGCTTCACTTTCATCAACAAATCAATGCGATCAGAAAATGACGGTACTGAACTTATTCAAGATGAAGATAGTGTGTCGTATGCGTGGGATTTCGGTAGTCCAAGAACAGATGGAGACACTTCTAGTGCCAAGAGCCCTACCTATACTTATGATGCAGAGGTTGGAGAGTTTATGGTGGTATTAAATTTAGTGACTAATAAAGGTTGTGCTTCAGAATACTCAGTACCGGTTAAAATAGAGCCAGACATTACTGTGTTTGCTCCTAATGCTTTCCGTCCTCAAAGCGGACAAGAACGCAACCAACGTTTTTACATTGAAGTAGACGGACAAATGACCTTCCATTTAGATATCTTCAGCCGTTGGGGTGAATTGGTTTATGCTTCAGATAATAAAGATGAAGGATGGGATGGTAAGTTTAAATCAGTTGATTGCCAGCAGGACGTATACGCCTGGCAGGTTACAGTAACCAGTTATAATGGTACCATATACAAGTA
>JAGPCK010000014.1 GCA_018058135.1 Bacteroidia bacterium
TGCCGGTTTCGAAAAAAACGAGCTGGTGTACATCCACACGTTCAGCGGGCAGAAGCTGATTGCCGATTACGATACCTTAGATGAGATTGAACAGCTGGCCGATCCGCATTTTTTCTTTCGGGCCAACAGGCAGTTTATCATTCACATTGACGCAGTTGAAAAATACACCAGCGGAGTAAACAGCAAACTGCATGTGAAACTCAAGGCTCCTATATCTTCAGAAATAGAAATAAGCCGCGAGAAAGCTGCTGCGTTCAAACACTGGCTAGACCGTTAAACGAAGCAGAATAACTAGTGAATTAAAATAGATGGAGAGGTAGGGTTATTTAAACATCAACCCGTTAATTTTTTTGACAGGGCCTGGGCAATTCTCTAAATGACAATTTACACAAGCATCCAATACTGCATTGTAGCGTTGTTTGGCATTCCCTCCGGGTTGCATCATTTCATTGAACGTACGCTTAAACTGACCTGCACGTATGTAGAACTCATCAGTAAGTAAAGTGGTATCAGTAGGCGTGGCATTAATAAAATCTACCATCTTAAATTGACCGGATTGTAAGCCGTTGCCTTTTTCAATCTCAGCCCGAATCATTTTCATCTGTTCAAACATGGCCCGCATGCCCATAGCCATAGGGGCTACTGTTGTACTGTTGGGATTTACACAATTGTCCATGCTGTCCTTAAGAGCAGTACTATCACCCGTAGCAGTTTCATCTGCTACGGGCGTTTTTTTATCTGACGTACATGCCAGAACAAATACAAATAGTAATAAAGAAAAAAGTGCTGAAAAACGTTTCATTCTTACATCAGAATTACACCACTGGCTTCAAAAACCAATTCTTTTTTAGGCTTTTTGATAGCATCAATTTCTTCCTGAGATTTACCGGCATCTTTAGCGTAGTGCTTTAGTTCTTTCACTGATGTTTCCTGCCAGCTGGCTACGCCTTCCATTACGGCTGTTTTGCCACCTGAGTTTTTAGGAACAAAAAAAGCATAGTCTTTAAAACTCACGCGCATTTTTTGCCCGTTACCCAAATCCACCATCATCCAGCACCCTTTTACCTTGCAGGCTTCCAACACCTGTCCGGTAATTTTGATGTTCATCTCTTTTTTCTTTTTCATTAAAGCCGGCAATTCAGTAGCGGCTTTTGCACCTTCAGGTGTAATTTTTGCTCCGTAATGTTCCTGAGCCAACGCTCCAAAAGAGAATAAACCGATAACGAGTAGTGTAGTGAATATCTTTTTCATGTCAGATTAAATTTATTTTGGTGCTGCAATTTCCAATAACTGTTCCGAAATTAAAACTGCATCCTAAAAATTAATAACTATCTCCAAATTTCTTTTTGCCACCTTTAAAACCGGGCTTGCCTGAACGGCTACCTCCGCCTCCACCGCCAAAACGTGAACCGCCTCCGCCTGATGGTTTCTTCTTATCTCCCCAACCACCGCCAAAGCGTGAGCCTCCTCCGCTGTTGCCTACGTCTCTTCCGCCATCACGTCCGCCATCTCTGCCTCCGCCACTGCGGCCTCTGAAGCCTCCACCGCCACCTGATCCGTAATCTCTGCGTCCGCCTCCGTCTCTTCCACCTTCGCGACTACCGCCACGTCTTTCCTTACGGTCATTTCCGGGCTCTTCACCTGAAACTTCTACGCGAATAGGACGACCGCGGTGTGCTTCCGACATCATAATTTTCATGAACTCTTCCACTTTCGAAGTATTCACTTCCACAAATGAGTAAGAGTTCTTCAGGCTGATACGTCCGATATCATCACGAGTAAACTTAGTGCAATCCAGAAGAAACTTAAACAAGTTACCACGTTCAAATCCATCCATGGTACCCACGCTTACGAATAAGCGGGTAAAGTCCCCTGTTTCACGTGCAGAAGTCGGTTGGCTGCTGTCGTAATTTAAGTCCGGTGCATTTTTGTAATAGTTGAGAAAACGGTTGAACTCCATAGAAGCAAATCGTTTGATGATCTCTTCTTTGTTCAGGTCCTTCAGTTCTTCCATAATCTGCGGCAAGAAAGGATCTATGGCATGGTCTTGCACTTCTACCGTATGTACGTTGCTTACTATGTGCAACAGCTGTTTCTCACAAACCTCTACCCCACTTGGAATTTTGGCCAGTTCGAATTTGCTTTTGGTCATGCGCTCAATCTGTCTGATTTTTCCAATCTCTCTGGAGTGAATGATGGAGATGGAAACACCTGTTTTACCTGCACGGGCTGTACGTCCGCTGCGGTGAGTGTAGCTTTCCAGATCATCAGGAACAGAGTAGTTGATTACGTGACTGATATCGCTTACGTCAATACCGCGGGCAGCCACATCAGTAGCAACCAAAAGCTGCAAAGAACGCTGACGGAAACGCAGCATTACTTTATCACGTTGTTGCTGGCTCAAATCACCGTGCAGTGCATCAGCGTTATAGCCTTCTTTAATTAGTTTTTCAGCTATATCCTGCGCATCCATTTTGGTTTGTGTAAATACCAAACCAAAAATCTCTGGCTGAAAATCGATGATACGTTTTAGGGCAGAGTATTTATTGTTAGCGCGGGTAATGTAATAAACGTGTTTAATGTTGGCTGCGGTGGTGTTTTTGTTACCCATAGTAAGCTCGTACGGGTTTTTCATAAAGCGGCTGGCAATGTGCCTTACATCAGCAGGCATAGTAGCAGAGAACAACCACACGTTCTTTTGATCTCCGGTATGTGACAGAATAAACTCAATGTCTTCTCTGAAACCCATGTTAAGCATTTCATCAGCTTCATCAAGTATCACATTGGAGATGTTTTGTAAGTTGAGGGCTTTACGCTCCATCATATCCATCAAACGGCCTGGTGTGGCCACCACAATGTGAACACCGCGCTTAATATCTGAAATCTGTCCGCTAATGCTGGCTCCTCCGTAAACCGCTACTACGCGAGCTCCCGGGATGCGTGATGAAAAATTATCCAGGTCACTTTTTACCTGCATACATAACTCACGGGTTGGACATAAAATCAACCCCTGCAGCTGTTTGCTGCTGAAGTCAATATGCTGAAGCAAAGGCAAACCAAAGGCAGCAGTTTTTCCGGTTCCGGTTTGTGCTAATCCAATAAAATCAACTTTGTCGGCAATCAGTACAGGAATAGCCTCCTGCTGAATGGGAGTGGGTTCGGTAAACCCTAATTGGGTGACGGCCTCAATAATTTCGGGCCTTAATCCCAATGAAGAAAATAAACTCATAAATAAATTGTTACATCGCTTTTCAATAGTGAAAAGGCGGGCGCAAAGGTAACATAAAAAAGTTGGTAAACAAATGTTTAGCTCCGAATACTACTCAAACAGGATGTCGGCATATTCACCATAAACATCCTTAACATGGCTATGTTTTCGCTTGATGTGCCTGCGGAAAAATCGCACCTTTTTCTTTACCCAACCTAACAGCAGTGCAATAAGCCAAATAACTGAGAACAATACTAATTGTGCAACAAATGCGGTGTAAAACCAAGAAGGAAGCAATTGAAAAAGCAGTTCCATAAACGTATTTATTAACTGTTTCAAAGGTGACTAACGAGTTTAAACTTATAGGGAACAAAGGGTTATCTTTATATTACTCTTCATAAATGTTATCCTGAGCAAATGATAAAAATCATGCTATTTTATTGACAGAGAACTATCTTTGCAGGCTGTTATGAGTACAGAACGCACACACTATATCTTACTTTACTACTGCTACTCTCCCATCGAAAACGGAGAAGAGTTTGCTCAGGCACATTACGATTTTTGCAAAAGTCTTAAAATACGCGGTAGAATCATTGTTGCTGATGAAGGGCTTAACGGCACACTCAGCGGCACTATTGCCTCCTGCAAAGAGTATATGGATACCCTGAAAGCTGACCCTCGATTTGCAGCCATTGATTTTAAAGTAGATGAAAGTGACGGACATGCTTTTCAAAAACTACATGTACGTTATAAACCTGAAATTGTGCACTCAGGCCTGCGTGACCCCAAAGTAATTGACCCGAATAAAGAAACCGGCAAACACATTAACGGAGCAGATTTTCTGAAACTGAAAGAAGAAGAAGATGTGGTGATACTGGACGTGCGCTCCAACTATGAGCACAACGTGGGCCGTTTTAAAAATGCCATCACGTTGGATATTGATAACTTCAGAGATTTTCCTGAAAAAGTAAAAGAGCTGGAACACCTTAAAAACAAAAAAGTGATTACCTATTGCACCGGTGGCATTAAGTGTGAAAAAGCCTCGGCATTGTTGTTAAAAGAAGGATTTAAAGATGTTTTTCAGTTACATGGCGGTATTGTAAAGTATGCCAAAGAAACCGGTGGTAAAGACTTTGACGGAGTATGTTATGTATTCGACAACCGGGTAACGGTTCCTGTAAATCAGGTTAATCCTGAAATTATATCAAAATGCCACGTATGCAATAAGTCTACACCACGTATGGTTAACTGCGCTAACCCGGAGTGTAATGAGCATTTACCGATATGTGAAGAATGCGGCTGGGAGCTGGAAGGTGCCTGTTCTCCTCAATGTAAAGAACACCCCAGAAAACGGGTGTACGATGGCAGCGGTTACTACATCAAAAACACTGACCCTGGCCATCTTATCGTTTGATTTCTTAATCAATTAAGACTCTCTGCAAATAGAATCAGTGCAATCTGTGGCATCATCCTTTATTATTTATGAGCAAGCGTTTTCACTTCTACTCAAATCTCAAATGCTTTACAGATTCTCCTGAGTCGCGTAATTCTATCAAGGAATCAATACCTATTTCGAGGTGTTTTATCACAAATTTTTCCGTTACCGCTTTATCGCTTTTAGATGTTTTTACGCCTTCGGGAATCATAGGATTATCGCTTACCAGCAACAAAGCTCCTTTGGGAATTTTATTCACGAAGCCCACAATAAAAATAGTAGCGGTTTCCATGTCAATGCCCATCGCTTTGGTTTTTTGCAGGTACTTCTTAAACTCTTCATCGTGTTCCCACACCCTGCGGTTAGTGGTGTACACCGTGCCGGTCCAGTAATCAAGTTTGTGTTTCACAATCATTGCTGATACCGCTTTTTGCAAACGAAATGAAGGTAATGCCGGAATCTCGGGCATAATGTAATCATTGCTGGTACCGTCTCCCCGTATGGCAGCTATGGGTAATATTAAATCACCCAGTTTGGTTTTCTTTTTTAATCCACCGCACTTGCCCAAAAACAAAACTGCTTTAGGTGCAACAGCTGAAAGTAAATCCATACAAGTGGCAGCATTAGCGCTTCCCATTCCGAAGTTCATAATGGTAATGCCATTGGCCGTAGCCGTTTGCATGGGTTTATCCAACCCTTCAACAGGTACTTTAAACTTGGCTGCAAACAGTTCAACGTAATGTATAAAGTTAGTGAGCAAAATATATTTGCCAAACCCGTTCAGCGGGCGTCCGGTGTAACGGGGCAGCCAATCTTTTACAATTTCTTCTTTTGTCTTCATGAGTTAAATATACAATTTACTTTACAAATCAACGCTATATTTGTGCTATGGCAACAACAAAAATAGGCAACAGCGAACTCATTCTGAATCCTGATGGTTCTGTTTATCACTTGCATTTACTTCCCCAAGACATAGCTGAAACCATATTGCTGGTGGGCGACCCCGACCGCGTAAAAAAAGTATCCAAACATTTTGACCGCATCGAAATCAAAAAACAAAAACGGGAATTTATTACCCATACAGGTTACATAGGTAAAAAAAGACTAAGCGTTTTATCTACCGGCATTGGTACCGATAATATTGATATTGTGCTTAACGAATTGGATGCTTTGGTTAACGTGAACCTGAAGAGCAGAACAATCAATGCGAAAAAAAAATCACTTCAGCTGGTGCGTTTGGGTACTTCGGGGGCTTTACAAAAAGACATAGCAGTAGATAGTTATGTGGTCTCCTCACACGGATTGGGCTTAGATGGTTTGCTCAACTACTACCAACTTAAATACACTAAAAGCGAGCAGGACTTACTTGATGCGTTTAATGCCTATTTTCATGATGCCCATTTGTTTCCAAAAACCTACATGGCCAAAGGAAATGCAGCACTGATAAAACTATTGGGGGCACAACACACCACCGGCATCACAGCAACCTGCTCCGGCTTTTACGGACCACAGGGCCGCACCGTGAGAGCCAAATTACATCAACCGGATTTAATTGAAACACTTGCTGCATTTACACATAAAAAAGAACGCATCACCAACTTTGAAATGGAAACCTCAGCAATTTACGGATTAGCCGCTGTACTGGGGCATGAAGCCTGCTCAGTAAATGCCATTATTGCCAACCGTCCCAATAAACAATTCAGCACACAACCCGATAAAGCGGTGGAACGGATGATTAAAGAAGTGCTGGAGAAGTTGAGTAAATAAAAAAGGTCGGATACAAGTACCCGACCTTTTTGCTATCAGTTCCTTCTTTTACTTATTTGCTATCCAATAGCTGCAGTAACTCGTCTAATTTTGGTGTGAGAATAATCTCTGTTCTTCTGTTCTTCCTGCGGGCATCGGCATTTTTAGCGGCATCAATCGGGTAAAATTCTCCGCGCCCTGCTGCTACAAAACGTTTGGCGTCTACTTTTCCATCAACGGTGAGCAACTTTACAATGCTGGTAGCACGCAGTACGCTCAAATCCCAGTTGTCTTTAATGGTTGAGCCGGTCATAGGTACATCATCGGTGTGGCCCTCTACCAGTACGTTTACATCTTTCTCTTTGTTCAGTGCCTCAGCCAGTTTTAATAAGGCTTCTTTTCCGCGAGCATCCACATCCGTTTTACCTGATTTAAAGAGCAACTGTTCTTCGAGCGATACGTATACTTTCCCGTTTTTGATTTCTACGGTAAGTCCTTTGTCTCTGAATCCCAAAAGTGCATTGCTGATATTTGCTTTTAACGCCCGTACAGCTGAGTCTTTGGAGTTAAGTACTTGCTGCAATTCAGTAATTTTAGCCTGAGACATTTTGAGCTTGTCTTCCTGCGCATCAATGTCACGCTGTTTTTGCGACAAACGTGCGTCCAGTTCTTTCAAACTGGTGAGCATTTTTTTCTGCTCAGCCTCGCTCATTTTGCTGTAGTCTTTAAACTTGCTGTCCAACTCTTTCAACGATTGGTTGGTGTTGTTGAGTTGTGTAGCCAATTCTGTTGAATCAACCGTTAGAGACTGCACCCTGCCATTAAGTTGCGTGTTGCTGTTTTTCAACTGTTCATTGTCAGCAGTTGTTTTGTCCAGCTTCTCGCGGCAATCGGCATTACTTTTTTCGAGCTCTTTTTTAGTAAAGTCGAGAGCATCGTATTTTTTCTGTGATACGCATCCGGTAATGAACATACCGGCTACTAACCAATATTGAATTTTCATAATTGAAATCAAAAAATTAGTGATGTGCAAAATTACCCCACAGTGTAAGGCTGCGCGGGAGGTGTGGATAAAAACCTACAGTTTTATCTCGTCTCCGCTGGCATCGAAGAAGTGGTACTCCGATAAATAGTAGGAGTTAACGGGTTTTATTTTTATCCACTTCTTAAACTTCAAAAACCAGTTAAAACGCTTAGATTTCATACCCTTGGTAAGGAAGGACTCAATGTAGGGGTGCACTTGCAGCGTTATAGAACGAGTGTTCAGTTCTTCATACAGGTACTGCAGGTTCTTCTCAATTTCATCAATTAAAAGTATGCTTACGGTACTTTGTCCGGTGCCGTTGCACATGGGGCAAAGTTCTGTAGTCACCACATTGGTTTCAGGGCGCACACGCTGGCGGGTAATTTGTACCACACCAAACTGGCTCATGGGTAAAATCTTGTGACGGGCCTTATCGTCCTTCATGCAATCTTTCAACTTCTCATAAACCAGTCTGCGGTTACCTGCATTTTTAAGGTCAATAAAATCAACCACAATAATTCCGCCCATGTCGCGCAGGCGCAATTGCCTTGCAATAGCCTCGGCTGCTTCCAGGTTAACGGCCAGTGCATTATTCTCCTGGTTCATGTCTGACTTGGTTTTGGCACCGCTGTTCACGTCAATAACGTGCATCGCTTCTGTGTGCTCAATTACCAGGTAGGAACCTCCGGAAAGCATAACCTCTTTGCCAAAGGAAGATTTGATTTGTTTTTCTATGCCGAAGTGTTCGAAGAATGGTTCTTTACCGTTGTAATGTTTAATGATTTTTTCGAGGTGCGGTGCCTTATCTTTAACATACGTCTTTATCTGCTGAAAGACATAATTATCGCTTACATGAATGGCGGTGAAAGAATCATTAAGCATATCACGTAGAATAGAAATGAACCGGTCTGATTCACCCAATATTTTTTGCGGTGGTTTTGCTTTTTTAAGTTGAAGAAGAACTTTCTCCCATTTCTCTACCAGATCATAATAATCCCGCTCCACGTCTTCAATGCTGGCTCCCTCAGCAACTGTACGCACAATAACACCATAATTTTTTGCTCTGATGGTATTGAACAGTTGTTTGAGGCGTTGACGTTCTTCGTTGTATTTGATTTTTTTGGAAACAGAAATAGTATTGCTGAAAGGCACCAAAACCAGGTATCTGCCCGCAAGTGAAATTTGGGAACTCAATCGCGGACCTTTGGTAGAGATAGGTTCTTTCACTATCTGCACCATCAGTTGCTTTTCTTTGCCCAGCACCTGTGTGATTTTTCCGGTTTTTTCGATATCCGGCTCGGAAGTAAAACGACTTAAATCGGCATGTTTGATATTGCCGGTTTGCGTTTGTTTAGTAAATTTTATCAGGGACAAAATCTGCGGACCCAGGTCGAGATAATGCAAAAAAGCATCCTTCTCGTGCCCCACGTTAATGAATGCAGCGTTTAACCCCGGCATAATTTTATTGATAACACCCAGATGAATATCACCTACCGAGAAGTTATTGGAGATATTCTCCTGATGTAACTCGGTAAGCTTCTTATCTACTGTTAGCGCAATGGTTACGCCCGATGAGTCGGAGCTAATGAATAATTCACTACTCATCACAACGACAATTGTATAAGAAGAATTAATCCTTAACTAAGGATTATTTCTTCTTATGCCTGTTCTTTCTTAGCCTCTTTTTACGTTTGTGAGTGGCTATCTTATGTCTCTTTCTTTTTTTACCGCTTGGCATAAGTTTAATTATTTTTAATGTCTTTAATCAATTCGTCAATGTTCTTACGGGCTTCCTCACTGGTGGTTAAAGTCTTGCATACTTCAAGTGCCTTAACCGCTTTGTCTTTCTGCCCCAACTGGCTGTAAATATCAGCCAGGTAATAGTAATACTCAGAGTTCATTGGTTCCAGCTGTCTCAGTTTTTCAAAACGTTCAACCGCTTTGTCATACTGGCCCGACTGAATAGACAACATTCCGAGTGTGTATATTGCCTGTACGTTATTAGAATCAGCAGCTAGTACTTCTTTCAATAATGTAACAGCCTGCATCACTTCTGTTCCTCCCTGTGCCATACACAAAGCAAGAGAGTTTTTTACTTCCGCGTTGCTGTCGTCTATCTTCAGCGACCCGAAATATGCTTTTTTAGCTCTGTCAACAGCAAACACCACATACAGTGAGTCGGTTGACTGGCGGGCGGCATTCAAATAACTGTCACCTGCCTTTTTCCAAACTACCGCTGTTGGTTTTGCCTCAGCAGCTTTGTAATAATAGCTTCCGGCCATTGAAGCAATTTTGAGCGAATCATATAAAACGGCTACACTCAAAATATCTTCCTGTTCGCGTAACTGCTTCAGTTGTTCCTGTTGCTGAGTGGTTAGTGAGGCATTTTTCTGCTCCTCTAACTTTTCCTCATCCAACACCACAGCTGTTTCTTCTTTCGGCTCTACTTTTTTAACGGCTGATTTAAAACCTTTAACAAATAAAGCGGAGCACAGAAGAATAACTGCAAATGCTACAACCAGCGGATTACGATAGGCACGCATCAGCGAAATTACGCTTAGTTAGCTTTAGCTGATTTTTTTGCAGCTGCTGATTTTACGTTATCGCTCTTCTTTACTTTGTCAACAAACGTTTTAGCAGGTTTGAAAGCAGGAATATAATGCTCATCAATTACCATAGCGGTGTTGCGGGAGATGTTACGGGCTATTTTTTTAGCTCTCTTTTTTACGATAAAGCTACCGAAACCTCTGAAATAAACATTTTTACCATCAACCATAGAGGTTCTAACTACTTTGAAAAATGTCTCAACACATTCTTGAACGGCTAATTTTTCTACTCCTGTTTTTGCAGAGATTTCTGCAATTACTTCAGCTTTTGTCATTGTACTTTAAACTTTATTATTATTTAGAATTCAGTTAATTAAAAATCAAGTCTCCCTAATTTTTTGGGGCAGCAAACTTAGTGAAAATTTCTTTTTAAAAAACATTTTACGCTGAAACAAAATTATTTGTGAATATTTTCGTGCCTGATACATGTCATTCTCCTCCTCATTAATCCGCTGGTACCATAGAAACAAGCGCGTTTTGCCCTGGCGCGATACCAAAAATCCGTACCACATCTGGTTGTCGGAAATAATTTTACAGCAAACCCGTGTAGAACAGGGATTACCTTATTTTGAGCAGTTTATAAAAAAATACCCCACGCTGAAGCAACTGGCTGCTGCCCCTGAGGATGAAGTACTTAAGTTATGGCAAGGGTTGGGATATTACAGCCGGGCCCGCAACATGCTGGCCACCGCGCGCATTATAGTACAAGAGCACAAAGCAGTTTTCCCGAAAACAGCAGCCGAACTCAGTCAACTGAAAGGAATAGGCCCATACACCGCAGCTGCTGTAGCTTCCTTTGCTTTTAGAGAAGCCGTTCCGGTAGTGGATGGCAACGTTTTCAGAGTGCTGAGCCGATACTTAGGTATTACCACGCCCATTGACAGCTCCGGAGCACGAAAAGTTTACACGCAGGCCGCAGCTGAATTAATGGACCGCAAACGTCCGGATGAATTCAACCAGGCCATTATGGAATTCGGGGCTACCGTGTGTACACCCAAAAAAGCCGGTTGCCTCACCTGTTTTTTAGCCGATTCCTGTTCCGCATTTGCCAACGGTACTGTAGAACAGTTGCCTGTAAAAGCTAAAAAAACCAAACAAACGCATCGGTACTTTAATTACCTGCTTATTGAACAAGGGAACTACACTTACCTGAACAAACGCACAAAAAACGATATCTGGAAAAACCTGTTCGAGTTGCCTTTGATAGAAAGCAGCCATTCGCTCACAGACGAAGAACTGCTTCAGCACGAAGAATTTAAAGCAATACTGGGCTCTGCTCCTTTTATCATTCAGGGCGAAACAACTGAGACCCGACACCTCCTCTCACACAGGGTGATAAATGCCCGTTTTATTCAACTCAAAATAACGGGTTCAAAAAGCATATTACCAACTAATTATCAGAAGATTAAAATTAGCACATTGAGCACCTATCCCATACCCCGCATTTTGGATATCTACTTGAAAAAGCTAACTTTGATTTGAAATTGAACAAATAACTATGTCGGTTAACAAAGTAATATTACTAGGCAACCTGGGTAAAGACCCTGAAATAAGAAGTTTAGAAGGTGGTACCAAAGTGGCTAAATTCCCTTTGGCCACATCAGAAACTTATAAAGATAAAGCAGGCAATAAAGTGGAACAAACCGAGTGGCACAATGTAGTGGTGTGGAGAGGTTTGGCTGAGATTGCCGAAAAATACCTTCGTAAGGGCAACAGTGTTTTTATTGAAGGAAAAATCCGTACTCGATCATGGGATGATAAAGACGGAAATAAAAAATATACCACAGAGATTGTAGCCGATAACCTTACCCTGGTAGGTGGCAAACGTGATGATCAAAATCAGGGCGGTTACAACTCAACTCCCGCATCATCGGGAAACTCTTATACAGAAAACAAACAGCCTTCAGCCGTAAATGATACACCCCGTTCTGATGACGGAGGCGATGATTTGCCTTTCTGATGTCTAACCTAATTTAACATATTTTGGAAAGTTCCCCGGGCGATTCGCCCTACCCCGCTTTGATGATTTTTGCTTCATTACTTAACACAGGTATTGAAGGCAGTGATTGGTTAAGTGTGATCATCAGTATTGTACTGATTGGTTTGCTGCTACTTTGTTCAGCACTGATGTCGGGCTCTGAAAATGCTTTTTTCTCCCTTTCTACTCAAACTCTGGATGAACTAAGAGAAACCGATAGCAGTTATGCACGCGCTACTGTTTATTTACTGAACCACCCTAAAAAACTACTGGCTACCATACTTATAGCCAACAACTTTGTGAATGTGGCTGTGGTAATGATTTCCTCCTTTATTGTGAGTATTGTATTTAACTTCACTTTGTATCCCTTGGCAGGATTTATTCTGCAAGTGGTAGTTATTACCTTTCTTATCGTAATGATAGGAGAAGTGTTGCCAAAAATTTATGCTGTACAAAACAGCATGAAACTGGTGAAACTAATGGCTGTGCCCATGCTTTCATTAAGTAAGGTGCTCTACCCTTTTGTATATGTGCTCGAAAAATCAACGTCTATCATTGACAAACGGATTACTAAAAAAGGGCACATGCTTTCTATTGATGAACTTACTCATGCCATTAACATTACCAGCGAAGAAGATGCCCCGAATGATGAGAAAGAAATTCTGAGAAGTATAGTGAATTTCGGCAACATCAGTGTAAAGGAAATAATGAAACCACGAATGGATGTAGTGGCTTATGAAAATACCATTACACTCAGTGAACTGATTAAAGAAATTAACGAATGGGGATATTCCCGCATACCGGTTTATGAAGACAACTTCGATAAGGTAATTGGTGTTTTATACATCAAAGATTTGCTGCCACATCTAAATAAAGACGATTCTTTCAAATGGCAGCAACTCATTAAGCCACCCTACTTTGTACCGGAGAGTAAAAAAATTGACGACTTGCTCAAAGAATTTCAGAGTAAACGTGTACACCTGGCAGTAGTAGTAGATGAGTATGGCGGAACCAATGGAATAGTTACCATGGAAGATATACTCGAAGAAATTTTCGGAGAGATAAAAGATGAGTTTGATGATGACGAGTTGTTTTACTCTAAACTGGACGAAAACAACTACGTGCTGGAAGCTAAGATTCCGTTGAATGACATGTGTAAATTGATGGAACTTGACGACAATATTTTCGATAGTGTACGAGGCGAATCTGACACTTTAGGGGGAATGATTCTGGAAATAACCCGTAAAATTCCTAACCTGAAACAGAAGGTAGAATTTGGTGACTTTACTTTTACCATCGAATCTGTAGACAAAAGAAAAATAAAACGGGTTAAAGTAACCATAAACCGCCCTGTACAACAAGCATAAATGATGAATAAACTCATTGTATTCCTTTTGATAATTACCGGTGCATTTACACTAAGCAGTTGTCAGGATGATTTTTCACCAAAACCGCGCGGTTACAATCGCATTGAACTTTTGCCCAAAGGATACCACACCTTTGACAGCACGTGTAATTTTGCATTCGAAATTCCCCAATACGCTGCCATACTCCCTTATGATGGCCCTGATGCTCGACCTTGCTGGCTTAACATTCATTTCCCTTATTACAATGCCACATTGCATCTGAGCTATTCACCCGTACAATCAGAAAACGGACTTTTTAAACTGATTGAAGATTCCCGCAGGCTGGTTTACAAACACACCATTAAAGCCGATGAAATCATTGAAAATTATATCGAGCGCCCGGGCAAATCAGGTATTGTGTATGAACTTACCGGCAATACGGCTACAGCCTTACAGTTTTATATGACTGATAGCACCCAACATTTTTTGAGAGGCTCACTCTACTTTAACATCCGCACCAACCCCGATTCAGTGACTCCGGTTTTACAGTACCTCACCAATGATGTGGAGCACCTTATTTCTTCTCTGCATTGGAAAAAATAAAAAAGTTTATCCTTGAAATGAACAAAATAACCTGCCCTTTTGTATTAACTGGGTAAGGTAGTTAATTTCATAGTAGTTTGCCCCTGTCGTATTCCGGCAGGGGTTCTTTTTTTAGGATGCAAGCAAACGCAAACAGTTGCAAAATGAAGTAAAGAGTTGCACTTTTGCCTGCGTGAGTTCGTTTCTGCAAACACCCATTGAGTTTTTAAAAGGCGTAGGAGAAGCCCGTGCTGACCTGCTCAAGAAAGAATTGAACATTTTTACCTTCGGAGATTTGTTGCAGTTTTACCCTTACCGGTACATTGACCGTACACGTTTTTATACCATTGCTGAGCTGAACGAAGAGCTTCCTTACGTACAACTGAAAGGTAAGTTTACTGATTTCAGAACTGAGAAGATGAAAACCAGTCAACGTCTTACAGCCAATTTTACTGATGGAAAAGACAGCCTCGAAATAGTTTGGTTTCAAGGTGCTAAATGGATAAGGGAAAACATTAAACCTAATGTTCCGTACATTATTTTCGGGAAGCCTACTTTATTTAATAGTCGTTTCAACATGGTGCACCCAACGGTGGATACATATACTGAAGAAAACATCAAAATGCTTTCAGCATTGATGCCCATGTATAACACCACTGAAAAAATGAAGAACCGGAACTTTGACAGCAAAGCCATCATGAAACTGGTGCATACCCTGCTCAAAGAAGAACGCTTAAATATTACCGAAATTCTTCCTCAACAGGTTATAGATAGTAATCAATTATGCGGCAGAAACGAAGCTGTTCGTCAACAACATTTCCCCAAGACACCTGAACAATTAAGTGCTTCAACCAAGCGACTAAAATTTGACGAATTATTTTTTCTGCAATTAAAAATACTGCGATACCGCAATGCCCGGAAGAAACTGCACAACGGCATCTCCTTCGCTGTGGTGGGTGAATTATTCAATACCTTTTACAGTCAACACCTTCCTTTTGAGTTAACTGAAGCTCAAAAAAAAGTTATCAAAGAAATACGTGCCGATATGAAAAGCGGCATGCAGATGAACCGGCTGCTACAAGGTGATGTGGGTAGCGGTAAAACCATTGTAGCTTTGTTATGTATGCTCATTGCTTTAGATAACGGTTACCAGGCAACATTGATGGCTCCTACTGAAATTCTGGCTCAACAGCATTACCAGAGTTTAGTACAACTTACCCAAAACTTACCTGTAAATGTAAAGTTACTCACCGGTAGCACACCTCAAAAAGAACGCAGGCAACTATTTAGTGACTTGCAAGACGGAACCTTACATATCCTTATCGGCACACATGCTTTGTTGGAGAATCAGGTGCAATTTAAAAATCTGGGGTTGGTAGTTATTGACGAGCAACATCGTTTTGGCGTTGAGCAAAGAGCCAAACTCTGGCAAAAAAATGATAAGCCACCACACATACTGGTGATGACCGCAACTCCTATTCCGCGTACATTGGCCATGACGGTTTACGGAGACCTCGACCTTTCTGTAATCAACGAATTACCGGCAGGTCGCAAACCTATTAAAACCATGCACCGTTTTGAAAATTCACGCTTAGCGATATTTGGTTTTATGAAAAGTGAAATCGAAAAAGGACGACAGATTTATGTGGTGTACCCATTGATTGAGGAAAGTGAAAAGTTAGACTTAGCCAACCTGATGGAAGGATATGAAAGTATTACACGGGCCTTTCCTCTTCCGCAATACCAGGTGAGCATTGTGCATGGGCGCATGAAACCTGCCGACAAAGATTTTGAAATGCAACGCTTCCTCAACAAACAAACACATATTATGGTGGCCACAACTGTGATTGAGGTGGGTGTAAATGTGCCCAACGCAACCATTATGATTATAGAGAACGCTGAACGTTTCGGGTTGTCGCAATTGCACCAGTTAAGGGGCAGAGTTGGACGAGGTGGCGACCAGAGTTACTGCATTTTGATGAGCAGCCATAAATTGGGTAACGAAGCTAAACTACGTTTAAAAACTATGGAAGAAAGTAATGACGGCTTTTACATCTCAGAAGTAGATTTAAAACTTCGAGGACCCGGAGATTTGGAAGGTACCCAACAAAGTGGTTTACTCGATTTACAGCTGGCCGATTTGCGAAATGATGATGAAATTTTGGAAGCTGCGCGCATTAGTGCAGCAGAAATTCTGGAGAAAGACCCTGCCCTAAACCTCCCTCAACACTCTGAAACCAAAGTTTGGCTCAACCGTGAGCAACATAAAAAAGTATGGAGCAGAATATCTTAAGAGCTGATAAGTCAGATAAATAGAGCACAATTTAGCTTCCGGATTGCTTCCCTTTTAAGCACTGGTAAAAGGAATACTGAAATTTTAGCTTGACATAGCGATTTTTTTAGTAGTTTTGGAATAATTAACCTTAACAATATGAAAAGAATTTTTACCCTAATCGCATTCATCAGCATCGGAGGCTTGTTTAGCAAGTCCATGGCACAGGCACCTGCGTGTATCAACAAAGAAAATCCTAAAAATAAGCAGTTTTATTCCATCATGTTCAGTGATAGTTTGGCCGACAAACGCACCAGCATGAGTTTGGATGAGTTTGTTGAAGTAACCAATGAAAAAGGTGCCGAACCTGAAAAAGACATTGTGTTGATTCAACTGGTGGTAGAGGGTGACCCTAAAGCCGATTTCAAATTGTTTAAAAAGGCTGTTAGAAAACTTAAAGAAAAGTATCCTAAAGTAAAAGCCGTAGTATTAATGATTAACGAAGGCTATGGAGATGTTGCTCCAAACGAAAAAGCTGCCGAAGGTACTTGCGAGCGTTGCAAAGCATCCAATGAGTTTCTAATGGAATTCAGTGAGATAATGAAAGACGCTCAGCCGGGAGTAAAAGTGCTTTACAAGTGCAATTAATTTAACACCATTTATAAAAAAAAGCGTTACTTCGGTGACGCTTTTTTTTTGCGCAATACCTAAATGTGGGGACAAAGCAGTTGCAATTGGGTTGTGTATTATTCAACTTTGCAGAAAAAAAACAATGAACACAGCACACGAAATTGATTACAACATACTGGGTGACGATATTCAGGTAGTAGAAATTGAGCTCGACCCGCATGAAGCCGTTAGAGCTGAAGCAGGTGCCATGCTTTACATGGAGAACGGAATAAACATGCAAACCAAAACCGGTGGTGTTTTTGGCGGACTTAAACGCATGATAACGGGTGAAAGTTTTTTCATTACCTCATTTTTAAACGAAGGCAACCAAAAAAGCAAGGTGGCTTTTGCTGCTCCTTACCCGGGTAAAATTATCCCTTTTGATTTAAAGCAATACGGAGGAGAAATTCTTTGCCAGAAAGACGGTTTCCTTTGTGCTGCTGAAGGTATTGATATTGATATTGCGTTCACCAAACGTATAGGAGCCGGTTTATTTGGTGGTGAAGGTTTTATTCTTCAACGTTTACGTGGCGATGGTAAAGCATTTGTTCATGCGGGTGGAACCATCATTCGCAGGGAATTAAAAGCAGGTGAAACACTGCGTGTAGATACCGGTTGTTTGGTTGCTTTTACCAGCGGCATTGATTACGACATTAAATTTATCGGTGGTTTCCGCAACTCGTTGTTTGGCGGTGAAGGTTTATTTTACGCCACCGTAACCGGACCGGGTATTGTGTACCTGCAAAGTATTCCCTTCTCCCGCTTGGCCGACCGCATACTGGCAGCCTCTGCCGGAGGTAAAGAACAAAGCCGTGGATTAGGTGGAGTGCTGGGTGGTTTGCTGAATGGGGAGTAAAACTTGTAGAGAATAATATTGGCAGAGAGGAGTAAATATATCACTCCATTATTTTCAAGAGGTCAGACACGTTATGCGTCTGACCTCTTGGAAAAGTAGATTAAGACAGGAAAAGCTGATACCATTTGCTTTTGTTGCAGTAAAACTATAAGTTTGGTTATTATTAATCTGCAAAATGAAACACCCTATACTGCTTTCTATAGCTGAAGATGACAAAAACTACGCTGAAATTCTGATTCTTCGTTTACAAAAATTCACACAACAAATTCAGATTTTACAGGTTGCAGCAGATGGCTCTGAGTTAGTAACAGCTATATTACAAACAAAACAGCATCCTCAAATTATATTGATGGATATTCAAATGCGAGGCATGAATGGAATTGAGGCCACTTTAAAAATTAAACAAGTTCAACCTCATATAAAAATAATTGCCTACACACAATGGGATAATCCTGAACGTATAGCCAGAATGTTATTGAGCGGTGCTGATGCATTTATTTGCAAAACTATACCCATTGAGGAGCAGGTTAATATTATTTGTACCGTTTATCAGGGATCGCACAAATTAAACGACCACCCGCATGCTATGCCTATACTTGAAAAAATGAACGAAATGCAACATGTTACTCAGGCCATGCAAGTAAAACACCAACAAACACTGCTTAGCTTATGCAAAGGTAAAAGCCGGGAGCAAATGGCAAATGAAATGGGTGTGAGTGTTGATAGTATTAAAAACTACATAAAAGAATTGCATAGGGTAACGGGAACTGACACTTCAGCAGCATTGATTAAGTATGCTTTTACTAACGGATTCCTGATTTGATACTACCTCAATAATGT
Organism: Bacteroidia bacterium; assembly: GCA_018058135.1. Classification (GTDB taxonomy): domain Bacteria; phylum Bacteroidota; class Bacteroidia; order UKL13-3; family UKL13-3; genus JAGPCK01. The sequence goes on from JAGPCK010000014.1 coordinate 18,563, forward strand.
AATTGTACCCGAAGTATTGACTCTTTGTTGCAAAGTTGTAGCTGAAATTACATAAGTGTATATACCTTCAGGCATATTGTTGCCCAACCAACGAAAAGACGGGTTAGAAGATTCATACACTTTACCACCCCAACTATTATATATAGCAATAGAGAAAAATTTTACACCCGCATGAACAACGTAAAAATCATCGTTTAGCCCATCATCATTTGGGCTAAAAGCATCGGGTATCCATAGAATGGGTGCATAAGGTAAACATACCTCATTGCTATAGCTGGCAGCAGCACTGTCCAAATCAACTTTTATTCTGTAACAGGATTGATAACCACTCTCATTGAAAAACCCGCTATCAGCAAATAAAATTTGTGGCGACCAATTGATTACTTGTTCGTATTTGTACTGATCATCTCTTCTTCTTTCAATTGAATAGCTCCATACCTTTTTGTTGCTGTGCTCATAGGCTGAAAAGGTAACTGCTGCTTGCGTATTGTTGATGGCTGACACTTTTAGAAATACCGGTTTTATCAAAGCACTTGGTGTGGATAGATTCCCGCAACTGTCATGTGCTACTAAGCGGTAATAATTTTCTGTTAATGCAGAAGGTGTGGTATGCAAGAAAAAAGTTGACTGCTTTGTAACCACTGTATTGAAATTTGAACCATTTGAGCTGTGTTCAAGTGTGTATAAAGATGCCACACTATTATCCTCCCAATTAACCTCCACTTGATTTTGAGGAGTAAAGGTGGAACTTGTTAGTTGAGGAAGATATCCCACAGGTAAACCTTGAGTAATTACTACGGCTTGAGTATCGTAAGTAAAACATCCTGTTGGACCCTTTAGTTGTTGCATAAACTTGTATGCCCCACCTGATGTAATCATTTGTGTGAATACTCCTAATGTGTGTTGCCAGGTAGTACCATTATCAATACTATACCACAGGCTATCTACTGCCCCTTGCGATTGGTTCACTAATGAAACCTGCAAAGGACTACAGCCTTTTGCAGGTGAAATGGCAAACCCCGGCTTAGGCGCATCTAAAATTTTAACTTGCTGCAATGCTGCAAATGTATCGGTACAATGGCCGTTATTCACCAGTAACTTAACATTAAAATTACCCTCAGTGGTATAGGTGTGTTCTATTTGATTAAATAAAACAGTATCACTGTATGTATATGAATTACCATCACCAAACAACCATTTTCGCCAGCCGTTTCTACTGTAGATACTTACGGAAGTATCTTGAAATTGAAAACCCACCCAGCGGCAGCCCGCCTGTGTTTGTGAACTGAAACCCGCTTTGGGTTTAAAGTGATGCCCCTCAATAACCACTGTATCTGTAAACCAAACCGATAAGCCTTTTGGCGTAGTACCTTTTAGCCTTACATAATATTTACCGGGTTGTTTAAAGGCATAATTTACTTCATATCCTGCCAGTGAATCTCCGTTAATGTACCAGGTAAAGTTTTCAAACCTTACAGAATCACTAAAATTATAAAACCGTGTAAACCCATCACAACGCTCATTGGGCCTGTACAGGTATTTTACCCGTAAACGGTTGCCTGTGTTAACCGCAAAATCATAAAAAGATGTATATGTTGTATCAACTTCACCTGATGATCCATACCTATGAAGCAAATAAGGTAAAGAAATTGCGTTTTGAATAATCTTGCAGCCTTTGCCTATGACATCAGGCTGGTCTATAATTGAGATTTTTGATGGTGCCCTAAATAAGGGGTTGTTAGAAAAATATCCTGAAAGCATCATTTTACCATTGGGAGCAAGTCTAATTGAATTTGCAAATGCAGGCCCATTAAGTGTATCTGCAAAAACCAATGAAAAACTATCTACACCATTAAAGATGTACTGTTTCACTATAGTAGTGTATAAACCATTTTGACTTCCTGAAATTAAATCTGATAGGGTATACAGCACAGAATCATTCGGTGAAAATGCTGCATCAATAAACCGAAAACTCTTTGTGGGAATAAAGTTTGATACTTTAAAACTTTGAATACTATCTATGATTCGAGGTGCACCCACTTCACCTGTTTCGGGATTAAATGACATGTGCTTTACACTGGAACAAATTATAAAATTATTATAGCTCCCATTCGGCAATAATGATGTATCACCATATAATTGTACCCATATCAAGTTACGCCCGTTATTCGAAACCTTAAATCGGTTACTGTTAGCAGAAATAAATGCAGGAGCTTTTTTAAGTGGCTCCTCTAAAAAAATCTTTCTTTTAAGTTGAATCCCTTGTGCGTTAATAGCGAATACAAGCATAGTATCTCTTGAACGCGCCAACAACCAATAATCTGTTTGATTGCTGTGAGGTATAGATAGTATATTAAACGCACTTTCAGAAGTAAGAAAATTCGGAACACTATCAATCACTTGGCCATTACCCCCGTTTTTGTTCATGTCAATTGTAACATAGTCCAATCTTTTTTTAAACTTAGGAAATGAATATTCAAAATGTGGCACCCCACCTGTAAAAATATAATATTTACCTACTTGGCCAGGAACAGGCACTATTTGTTCTAAATCATATCTACCAGCGCCTGTTCTACTTTCTAACTTTTCTGCACCTTTCATAAGGTTATGATTTCTGTCCCAAATACTATCTAAACCTGTATAAAATAGCAACTCACCCTTATCACTAGATAAAGCAGCAAATGCATGTAGGGATACAATTGACGTTTTGTAAAATTCGGGTGGGTCTTTACTAAAATCAAGCCCATACCCTCCCGTACCAAACACCCAATGATTGCCTCCACCCTGTGCCGCAGTTTTTTCACCTGTGCTTAGCAGCAGCACACTCAGTAAAATCTTGCATACTGTGAAAGCCCAATATGGGAGTTTCGTTTTTATCACTTGGTAAGCAGCACCTTGGTTTTAAACAAAGTTCGCTCATTGTTTTCAATGGTGCAAAAGAATATTCCTGTTTTTTGGGGGAGGTTTATTTCTACCTGGCCGCTATGGGATGTAACCACCTGCTGCCATACCACTTGGCCAAATACATCTTGCACCCGAATGGTGGCCTTTGTGGAGTTAGACGGTAAACGATAGGTGAGGTTAACATGCTGATGGGCGGGGTTGGGAAACAATTTATATTCACCCGCATCTGTTACCTTAACTGTGGCAGCTTCCCGTTTGGCCAACATGGTGGCTGTTACCGCTACGGGCGGAGTTTCTTGCACAGGTTCCTGTGTAAATGCTAAGGATATGCTGCGTATGCTTTGTTTTACCTTTACGTTACCGGTTTCAAATAATTGATCAAGTGTTTGTTTTTGAGCAGGTGATAGAGTAAAATAAGAACTGCCACCTTGGTAAACATCCAATGATAAACTCACCAAACCATGTTCCTGCTCATTCGAAATTTGTGGCAATAGTGCCTGTGCGCTGCTGTACGCACCGGCCTGTATTAACCGCAACGCATCGGAAAATTCATCGGTATGGTTACGAATGTGCTGTTCATTTTCTCCAATTTCACCCGTACCGCCACCACTTTCACCCTCCGGACAGTAATAACCTAATCGGCTATTTTCAGGACAAGGGTTTGTATTTGGCGAAAAAATATTATTCCAATTACTACATTGAAAACTTGCAACTTCTTCATTTGATATACTACTATAAAAATAATCAGTTGGGTTAGTTGGAGCTGGACTATAAAGTCTATTGTTGTTTATGCAAGGATCATTAAACTTATTACCAGCCGCCATATTCTGCGAACCTTGCGGTGGTATGTTATTACCCACTTGGCTGATAACCGCATTGCCCAACCCGCTAAATTCATTGCATTGAAACTGCAAGCCGTCATTATGGCTTCCGTCAATGTGCAAGCCTACCTCACCTGCCAGATTGCCGTTGCCTGAAAGTATGTTGTTTTTATACACATTAAACGGCAACAGATTTGGGTCGCCTATTGGATATAAACCCGGGTTGCTCATAAACACAGAGACTCCATGGAAACCTGTGCTGGAAGGGTCTTGGTATGAAAAGTTCATCTCATTGCGATCAATGCTGCTACCTTCTGCAAAATCAGTTTTAACAGCAACGTTGGGATGAGAAAAATAAGGATACTGATCAAAGTTAGCTGTCCATGTAAAGTGGTTTCCATAGGCCTGTGTTTTGGTATCCCAATTCATACCAATACCCATGGATACATCTTCAAAATCGGCTTCCAGTATGTGGGCCTGCCGGGTGGGGTCATTGTTTTGATTGTAGATATAAACCCCATGCGTTAATCCTTTAAAAACTGAGCGGCCAGCACCAGCTATGGGAAACACACATGTACCGTTACTCGATGTATTCATGTAACTTGGCGTAACCCAATAGGTGGAATTTACGCTGATAATACCCGCCCCTCTGAACTTACTACCAAAAGGATTGCTTAAACCTCCGGGTGCTGTGTTTTCATATTTGTTACCTCTAAGCCAAACATTTTTTACCCCGAATAAACTAACAAATGAATAAGAACCATCGTTGTTACTGAAATAAGGCAAAGAACCGGTACATCTGAACACGCAATCATTCACTCTACCGGCATTTGAGAAACCATATTCATAAAACCTCACCGAAAAACGGTTGTTCAAAAACAGCGCGTTATCTGCTTTGAGCACACCACCATTGGATGGTGAAGATGGAGTGCTTTCACCAACACTAACAGCCATGTAGGCATGTTCAAGTGTGCAGTTCTCAAGCACCAGAAATCCTTGGTCGGGATAAAAACCGGTGCTGTTGTTGGGTAATTGAGGTAAAGCCGTGTTACCCTGAATGTAAATACCATCCCACATATAAGCACAGTTGGATGAACCATTTGTAATTTTTGCATTGTTTTTTATGATGAGTTTCCCACCGGGTGAAATGGTGAATCTACCTCCCTGTGGCATTTTTATAGTGGTGTTATCAATGGTTAAAGAATAGCCGGTGGGAATGTGATAATCAGAATAATTCCAATTGATATCTGCAGCATTGGCTATTACAGCAGGATCTGTTGGCTGCATAATGTAAGCCGGATAAACCGGACACGGTAGCGGTGATTCCCAAATACCTCTGCCAAATGTAGCAGCATAAATAGTGTTAGTTAGATAATTAATTTCTATATCACGAATTGCAACAGCAGGTAACTCCCCAGTAGTTGTTGACATAAATCTATGCCATTTAGCATTCTGGTTATTAACCTCACTCATTTGGAAATAGTAAATGCCATTCTGAAAACCAGCATATAAGCGATCTGATACTCTATCATATTCCAAACAATATATTTCCTGATAAGGAAATGATGTATATAAATCTGTTGGATTATCAAATTGCCCTGGTATTACTACCCAGTTTGAACCTCCATTTACAGAATAGTAAATTGAGTTGTATGGTATAGTTGAACTCTGAGCTCTTAAACCTCTTAAGGCAAGAAACACTCTGTCTTTGTTATTCGGATCAACCTCTATATCAGATACTCCAAGTTGTTGTGCATTGGGAACAGATGTGGTAATATCAACCCATGAAGTAGCTGGATTTGCCCCAAGCGCATTACTGTTTTTATACAAAACAGGCGATTGATTCGATGAGAAAGCCATCCCAACGTAAATAATGTTTTCATCTGATTCTGCAACTGCAACTGCAGAAATAGGTATACCTGGATTATTTACATTTAATGTTGAATGTGGCGGGTTAAATTGAGAAATTTCATCCGAAACGGAAATTTTAAGCATATTATATAAGTATGTAGGGATTGATGAGTGATTCACCCTAACTACTTCCCTAAAACCGCTGTAAAACCTGCCGCTTGTGGGATGAAAATACATCGGTCTTGTGCCATCACCAGGTGAGCCGTAAACATCATAGTTACTTGTCAATAAAATACTCGTTGCAGTATTAGACACTGCAAACTGTCCATTATTCGTTAAATGTATTTGAGTTACATCAGTTATGGCTGGAAATGACTGTGCGTATATTATATCCTTATCTGATGGATAAATTAAAGCATCACCACCATCACCTCCATTTCTATGAATCCACTGATTTGAAGATTTTTCAAGGATAAACGTACTACAGTCATGCGCCCCAGCAGCTATTCTGCTTCCATCGAGCGAAACTGAAACTCCATAAAAATGTAAATTATTAAGCCCATTGTTTCCCTGATAACTCCATACTGGGGCAACAAAAGGTAAATTGGAATTTATTATTGAGCCATTCGATGCATCAATATTGCAAATTTCATCCGGATTTGAACACAATGATACCCCACCATCGCTACCACACAGAACAATGTGTTCGTTGGTAGTTGAATTATATTTAGACTTCAACGCTCTAATATCCATGTGAACATTACTTTGAGAAAATTGACCATTTGAAAATTTCACTTTATTAAAAGAAATGAATTCATATGCGTTGTTTTTTATTCGGTAAATCATTCTGTCTGTTCCAATAAAAAATGTAGTAGCTTCTTTTTCAGAAACTTCAAAACCACCTGTCAGCTTGGAACTAATTACATTTAAAAGACTGGGGCCAAATGCCTTTGTCCATGTAAGGAGGCCATTTGTAGTAGAATAACAAATTGCAACTTGCGAATTTGAAAGTTGAACAAATACACAGATATAGCCTTGCTGATTTCTTGTTCTAATAGTCATATCTATAATACTAACCCCGGGTGGTAAATTCAGGCTATTTATAAGATAGGGGGTCAAGTCAACCCAACCATTGGCTGTTGCACATCCGTCTAATGATGCCCATAATTCTGTCTTTGAAGAAAAGTATAAAGTATTACCATTTACTTTATCAATCTCAATCTGGGCGAAATGTGGAATATTTGTATTTGGGAAAGTTGATGTTACATCATTCCAACTATCACCACTGTTTACTGACTTGTAAATTGTTGGTAGAAATGTAGACTGTCCTATTAGTGTTCCCTTAACACAAAACAACTTTGTATTTGGATAGCTTGTGGTACGGTCGTATACTAAATCAGATATTCTAGAACCAAAAGGAATAGGCATGCCCAAACCACTGTTAATTTTCTGAAAACTTGCACCAGCGTCAGTTGATCTATATATCCCTCCTGTAAAAGAGTTATTATCTTCTGCTCTGTGTGCTTGAGTAGTTACGTATACTACCTCAGTTAAGGAAGGCTCAATCTGAATGTTTCTTATACCGTAAATCTGATCGAAGCCAACATCACATGATTGCCAACTTTGTCCCTTGTTGCTACTTTTCCAAACTCCTCCCGACTCACTGCCAGCATAGATTATATTAAAATCATTTGATTTAACTTCAACATCATAGATTGCTCCGTTGCCTATCGATTCACGTGCATCTATATCACCTGGAAATAAGTAATTGAATGGTCCAAGTGGATGCCAGCTTTGGGCAAGAATACAACTACTAAAAAGTAGAATACAAATTATGGTCAGATATTTTTTCATATATTTTGAATTAAAAAATTACAATTTTCAGGTACTCATTCAGCCCGTTTTTATACTTTAAATTAACAATATAAATGCCTTGTGCGTAATGTTTCTGAGCAATAATTTCCTCTTGATTGTGCATTAAGACCAAATGCTCTACTTGCTCACCTCTGGCATTACAAATAGTTAATGTCTCTATAGGTAATTCTGATTCATATTTTAGCTTAAAATGAACCGGCTGACCGGATTGAAAAAATGTAGGATACAAGAGATTTTGGTGATTTGCTGTTAATTCATGAGCACCAGTAATATAATAATTCAAAATACACTGATTCGATTGATAATAAACGGTTTCTCCCTGTTTAAAACAGCTTATGAACTGCTGAATTAAATGACCTTCAAATGGAAATGCCGCTATGTCTCTTTCAGGATAAAGTAGCAGCTGATCAGAACCTATTTTTTCAACAAAATTGTAATATGCATTATGTCTTAATTTCCTTAATTGTGTTAGATTCAGACTATCGTTTATAGAATAAATAGAATACTTTCTCTCTACAATTAAAGTATCTGTTACAATTGACAAACTATCATATACAATCCTCCTGGCATAAAAAGTATCGTTTACTTGAAGTGAAAAATCATACAGTAAAAATTCTGTTGTATCACGAAACAAGTTGTAATCAACATACTTCAACCAAACCTTTGATTGTGTATTGTTGATACGCAACAAAGCATGCAGCACCGCTCCACTGTCATTATCATAACTAAATGTTTTTATGGTGTAAAGTTTTGAATAAGTAACAGAATTAATGGTTGTATCTCCTTTTACTTTGTATGCACAAGTTCTATAAAAAGATGCCATATCAAAGTTACCATAACTCCACAAAGCACTATCAGTTGGGAAAGGGCGGTAAATACCTGTTTGTGCAAATAACGCAACGGTTGTAAATACAACAAACAGAAAAATTAATATCTTTTTCATAACCTTCTTTTTCTATCAAAGATACAGCAATTGGTGGTTTTACAAATGTGGAGAGAAAGGCCAACCCGCGCAATACCCGTATGGGGTAAAAAACATTACCCGAATGGGTAATTTCAGTTTTAATGAGTTGGGGTGGGCGGGTTCTTCTACAGAGGTCTGACGCATTATGAGTTTGACCTAAAAGAAAACTCCTAGAGTAAGTCCGGCTTTTTTCCAAGCAACTTTTTTAGTACTTTTATACTCTGTTCTTTAAAATAAGCTTATGAAAACTCAGACAAGTATAATCATTGGGCTCGTTACTTTATTTTTAATCACCACTTCCTGCTATGAAACAGCTGAAGAGTTGTATACACCCGGCAAAAGTGAACTCTTTTTCCCGCTCAAAACGGGCAATAGTTGGACATTTATGGAGTATGTAACCGACACCACCTCCTCTTGGCCCAATAATACCCCGGTAAAAATAATTACTCTTGATAGTGCAAAAGTAAAATGGACTGTAACCGGCAGCTACATGAAAGAAAATGATGAGTTTTATCTCATCTATGTTAGCTACCCTGATTTCCCTGATCGAAGTGGCTATTTCAGTATTTCCAATAAGTACAATAGAATATACCGTGATCTTAACAATGGTTACACACCTTTTCGATATTACATGTATGACAAATATTCTCCCCGTTACCTGATGCACTTTGACTATGCCACACTTGATTACGGCAAACCCTCCTCTCCAGAGGACGGAGAAAGCGAGTTTACTTCCGGCTGGACCCTCACTACTGCCTTGGGTGTGCTTACGGCTAACAGAGGGAAGTATAACTTTTCTCAATTAAGTCATAAAGGAGAAACAGCTGAAACTACCTCCTGGTATTTTTCACCATTGGTAGGCACAACTATGTATTCATTTAGTAGCATAAATACATACCGAAAGCCCGATTGGACAATATCCAGTATAGTGAATCTAACCTGCCAAGGGAAATTATTATCCTGTCATTTGAACTAAATTCATCAAACAGGTTATAGCATCACTTTCTTTAGAAGAGAAAAATTACTTTGCTTCGTAAACTTTTTTCCCTGCAATAAATGTGTAAAGTACTTTGGCATTAAACACTTCTACAATGTTGCCTTTCATGATGTCTTTGTCCAGCACTATAAAATCAGCCAACCTGTTATTTTCCAGGCAGCCTTTTTCATTTTCTTCATGCTGTGCATAAGCTGCCCAGTAGGTCATCCCTTTCATGGCTTCGTATAGTGTGAGCGCATTCTGGTATTGAAACATACCGGCAGGATGTTCTTGCCTGGTGGTGCGCATTACTGCTGAAAAAAGTGTCCCCATGGGGTTAACCTCTTCCACGGGAAAATCGGTACCCAGAGCAATTCGTCCGCTAAACATGAGTAGTTTTTTATAAGGATAAGCTTCATCCAGCCTTCCGTTACCAATTCTATCGGGTACCCAGTTTTTATCAGAACTTACATGCGTTGGTTGTACTGAAGGAATTATGCTGTACTTCTTAAATTTTAACCATTCACCCGGATGCACAATTTGCGCGTGTTCAATTCTCCAGCGCCTGTCGTTTTCGCCTTTTAAAATTTCACCATACATATTCAGCATTACCCTGTTGGCTGAGTCGCCAATGCAATGGGTATTGAGTTGGTATCCCGCAGCGAAAACACGCTTGGCCATGCTGCGTAAATAAGCAGTATCATTGAGCATTAGTCCGTAATGATTTGGTTTATCTGAGTAGGGTTGCAGCAAGCAGGCCCCGCGAGAGCCAAGGGCTCCGTCAGCATACAACTTCACTGATTGAATGTGGAGGTTACCTTTGCGCAACGGACCTTTGCTCATGTAGTTTTTAAAGTTTTCTTCCGTTGGATTAAGCATGGCATACATACGAATGTTGAGTTTACCTTGTGTGTACATCTCTTCCATTTTTTTCACCACGGCATAATCCAAACCTGCATCTTGTACAGAAGTTAATCCGTTAGCCACACATATTTTCTCAGCGGCCAACAAGGCATTCTCCATATCAACTGCTTTAGGTTTGGGTAGTTTTCGCTCAACAATATCTACAGCATTATCAATAAGCAATCCGGTAGGTTGTCCATCTGCGCCCAATACTATTTCACCACCAGCTACTTTTGTTTGGGCGTTAATCTTAGCTGCCTTCAATGCTTTTGAATTCACCAGCGCTGCGTGTCCGTCAACTCTTTTGAGCATTACAGGAATTTTAGGAAACATCGAATCCAGTTTTTCTTTGGTAGGGAATTGTTTATCCGTCCACAGGTTTTGATCCCAACCACGACCCAGTATCCATTTGTACTTTTTGTCTTTGTTCTCCTGAAGATAATCACTCAACTTTTTCAGCATTTGCTCGTACGAGGTAGCCCCCTTGAGATTGGCCTGAAGCAAATTCAACCCTAATCCGTAAAAGTGACAATGGGCATCATTAAAACCCGGATAGATGTATTTCCCATCCAGATTCAGTATGTTTTTACTTTCAAAACGGTCGAAAATATTATCTGGTGAATTGCTTACTACTGCTACTTTACCATTTACAATAACCATGTAACGCTGAGTACTCATCTCCGCATCCATGGTGTAGATGGTACCGTTAATCACAATCATGTCGGCCTGTATTTTTTGGCCTGTCTGCCCTGTCTGCTGTGCAGAAAGAGTAAGGCTGATACATGTTGCTAAAACCACTAAACAATTTTTCCAACTCATTTTCATAATTATGTAGTTTAATTAAGCTCTGATAACTCCCGGGCGAAACTCTTTGGTAACTGGAGCATGATTGGCTGCCTCAATGCCCATACTCACCCATTTACGTGTTTCCACCGGATCTATTATCGCATCTACCCACAAACGTGCAGCTGCATAGTACGGACTCATTTGTTTGTTGTAACGGTCGGTAATTTTTTCCAGTAGTGCCTGCTGTTTTACTTCATCTACCACTTCGCCCCTGCCCTTCAGCGCAGCTTCTTCAATTTGCAACAACACTTTAGCAGCTTGCGCACCACCCATTACCGCAATGTTGGCATTTGGCCAGGCTGCAATTAAGCGTGGGTCGTAGGCTTTACCACACATGGCATAATTGCCTGCACCGTAGCTATTGCCTGTAATGATGGTAAATTTAGGTACCACTGAATTGGCTTGTGCATTCACCAGTTTGGCTCCGTCTTTAATAATGCCACCATGTTCACTTCTGCTGCCCACCATAAATCCGGTTACGTCTTGTAAAAACAATAACGGAATTTTTTTCTGGTTGCAGTTCATAATAAAGTGTGCCGCTTTATCAGCACTGTCGCTGTAAATTACTCCTCCAATCTGCATTTCTGTCGGGTTATCCGCAGCATTTTGTTTGGGTTTCTTCGCTTTCACCACCATGCGGTTGTTGGCTACAATACCCACTGCCCAACCATCAATACGGGCATATCCGCAGGTAATGGTTTTGCCGTAAAGTTCTTTGTAGGCATCAAAGCTGCCTGCATCAACCAATCGTTCTATGATTTCCATCACATCAAACGGCTTGGTAAAATTGGCTACGGCATCATACACATCATCCATACTTTTGGCCGGAGCCACAGGTGCAACACGGTTAAAGCCGGCCTTGTCAAAATCACCTATTTTGTCCATGATACGTTTGATGCGGTCGAGACAAGCGGCATCATTTTCAAATTTATAATCGGTTACTCCGCTTATCTCACAATGTGTGGTAGCACCGCCCAGAGTTTCGTTGTCTATTTCTTCACCTATAGCTGCCTTAACCAAATAACTTCCTGCTAAAAATATGGAACCTGTTTTATCCACTATCATGGCCTCATCGCTCATAATAGGCAGGTAAGCACCACCGGCTACGCAACTGCCCATTACTGCGGCTATCTGCGTAATACCCATACTGCTCATTACTGCATTATTTCTGAAGATGCGCCCGAAGTGTTCCTTATCCGGGAATATTTCATCCTGCATGGGGAGATACACTCCTGCACTATCCACCAAATAAATAATGGGTAATCTGTTTTCGATAGAAATTTCCTGTGCACGCAGGTTCTTTTTCCCGCTGATGGGAAACCAGGCTCCCGCCTTCACTGTGGCATCATTAGCTACTACAATACACTGCCTTCCGCTAACATATCCCATCATTACCACTACACCTCCACCGGGGCATCCGCCATGTTCTTCGTACATCTCATACCCGGCCAAAGTGCCAATTTCAATGCGCGGGGCATCTTTATCCAACAAATAATCTACCCGCTCGCGAGCCAGCATTTTTCCTTTTTCCTTTTGTTTTGCAGCAGCTTTTTTTCCTCCGCCTTCAAATATTTTAGACTCAATCGCTTTGAGTTCCTGAACTTTTTCTTTCATGAAGTATATTTAATCTGTTCACTATCGGGCAAATCTAACATCTTCCATCAAAAAGACAGGAATAGGTTTCACTCTTTTGATAATTTTAATACTTTTGCAGCGGGTAGGCGTTATACGACCAGCTCCCTTTGAACTCCCCCAGGCCTTGATCGGAGCAAGGGCAGAAGGTTGAGCGGTGCGATATAATGGCCGCCCATTTTTTGTTAATGAATGGTTAATTAGTTAAGTAGCTGATTGATTGAGTGATTAACAAGTTGAGCAATCCAAGGTTTGTACATATTACAGATAAGCATTTACTTTACTGCATAAACAACACTTTAATATTTTCTCATGAAGTTTTTCATTGATACCGCCAACCTCAACCAGATTAAAGAAGCCAATGATTTGGGCATCTTAGACGGAGTAACCACCAACCCTTCCTTAATGGCCAAAGAGGGCATTATCGGTCGCGAAAATATTCTGAAACACTATGTTGACATTTGCAAAATTGTTAAGGGAGACGTAAGTGCAGAAGTAATTTCAACCGATTTTGAAGGCATTATCAAAGAAGGAGAAGAATTGGCTGCTTTGCATGAAAACATTGTAGTGAAAGTTCCTATGATAAAAGATGGCATTAAGGCCATCAGCCATTTTCACTCTGCCGGTATTCGCACCAACTGCACGTTGGTATTCTCTGCCGGACAAGCGTTACTGGCCGCTAAAGCCGGTGCTACCTACATCTCTCCTTTTATCGGAAGGTTGGATGATATCTCTTACAACGGCTTAGAACTGATTGCCCAAATTACGCAAATGTTTGCTGTGCAGGGCTACCAGACTCAGGTACTCGCTGCTTCCATACGCAACCCTATACACATTATCAAATGTGCTGAAATTGGCGCGCATGTTATCACCAGTCCGCTGGAGCCTATTCTGGCTTTATTGAAACACCCGTTAACGGATATAGGTCTGGAGAAATTTTTAGCCGACCACAAAAAAGCCAACGCTTAAGCTATTTGATGAACAATGGTCATCATGTTGGTGTTGGACTCCAATAGGATGGCTTGTTTTACACCGGCCATAGTTGCGCATACTATATCCCTGTCTTTATCCCCAATAAAATAAGAGGTAGCAGGGTCAATAGTAAAACGGGCCAATGCTTTTTCTACCAGAAGAGAACCGGGTTTTCGGCACAGGCATTTACCAAAATCGGGGTGATGCGGGCAATAATAGATTTCAGTAAAATGAATATCGGGCAACAACGACTTCATCTTTTCATGAATAGTTGCCAGTCCCGGTTGCGTATACAATCCTTTGGCTATGCCTCCCTGATTGGTGATTACAATAAGTAAATACCCTTTAGATTGAACCGTTTTCAGAAATTCAGGTACCCCGGGGTTCAATTCAAAATCAGCTGCACTACTTACGTACCTGCCGATTTCTTTATTTATTATTCCATCTCTATCTAAAAAGATTGCTTTTTGCATTAGTTTTCTTAATTATTGCGTAAATATTTCACCCGGTAAAATTACACAATATTGTCTGACAGCATCGTCATAATTCCGACCTACAACGAAAAAGAGAACATCGAGTTGATGATTCGAAAGGTATTTTCCTTGCCCAAAGCTTTTCACTTGCTCATTGTTGACGATAATTCACCCGATGGTACCCGCGATATTGTTAAACGAATTTTACCTGAATTTGAAGGAAGGCTTCACCTGCTGGAAAGGGCCGGAAAAGAAGGTCTAGGCAGGGCTTACATAGCGGGGTTCAAATGGTGCCTGCAACACCGGTACGAGTACATCTTTGAGATGGATTGCGACTTCTCTCACAATCCCGAGGATTTGGTTAAGCTCTATGAAACTGCCGTAAAAGGAGCTGACCTGGTGGTGGGCTCGCGTTACAAATCGGGCATCAACGTAGTGAACTGGCCCATGAGCAGAGTGCTGATGTCCTATTATGCATCGTGGTACGTTCGCTTTATAACAGGCATGACAGTGAGTGATACTACAGCAGGTTTTGTATGCTATAGGAGAAAAGTACTTGAAACCATTGAACTCGACAAAATTAAATTTAAAGGGTACGCTTTCCAGATTGAGATGAAACACACGGCCTGGAAAATCGGTTTTAAAATTGATGAGGTCTCCATCATTTTCACTGACCGTACCATGGGACAAAGCAAAATGAGCAAAGGCATTTTTAAAGAAGCCATTTGGGGAGTAATTGAATTGCGGTTGAAAAGTATTTTCAGAAATTATCCGAAAATCGTTTAGTAACTTTACCGTTCAATCACTACTTTTTCTACACCAACTATATCACCTGATATTGAATTCCTTACTTGAATAAAGTAAATGCCAACAGGCAATTGATCTGTTTTCAAAGAGGTTTCAGGAGCAAATGAATACGTTTGTAAATATTTCCTACCATCTATACCCCAACACTCCACTTTGTATTCCTTTTCTGATGCTTTAATGTTTAAAGTATTCCTAGCCGGGTTGGGGAATACGATAACAGATGATACACTTGAAAAATCTTTCTTTAATACCACCACATTAGAATATGCAAAATCCCCGTTCATGTCAGTTTGTTTTACGCGGTAAAACACATCATCTATTGTCTTTTCTTTGCGCAAGTAATCATTGAAATCATAGTGCAGAATAACTGAACTAAACCCGTTTGTACTTTTACTTTGCACCTCTCCTGCCTGTTCAAAATGCACACCATCATAACTGAACTCAACAGTAAAATAACGATTGTTTTTCTCTGATGAGGTTGCCCAATTTACAATGGCATCCTCTCCTTCCCATTTTGCTTTGCAGTATAACCATTCTACAGGCAAAGGATTCACTGAAGAATTGACAAGTATAAAAGAAGAGCCATCTCTTGAGTTTGCTTTTAATGTTGAACTACTATTGGGATCGAAGTCAACATCAAAACCTCTGAAAAATCCAGTAGTTGCCATCAAACCATTATTTATTGCCATTTGCTGAACATAAGAGCTATTTTCAGAATGATGCACATATGCCCATTGATAAAACAAAGAGTCATTAGGGTTATACCTGTAATCATACTTACAAACGAAAGCACTAACCATTGGAGTTGAAACACTTGACACTGCTGATGCCGGATTCATATCAGCAGTTCCGGTTATATGTCCGCCAATGTATAAAAATGAATCTTTTAACAAAACATCATATACGGTTTCTGCATTAGAAGTTGATGAAACACTACCAATTCCAAATACCCATTTTAAAAAAAGTGAATCAGAAGGTGAGTAATTCAAATCATAACAGGCTATACCAATATCTTCAAATGCTGAAGCCGTAAGATTTACAGTTTTCGCTGAAGGATCGAAATCAACTGTTCCGGCATATTGCATTCCCAGCAACAACTTGTTCCCTTCAATATCTATATCAACAGGATATTGACGACCAGCAGAGCCAATTTTAAAAGCCCATTTAAAAAACGAGGAATCTGATGGAGTTAAACCCGCATCATATTTAGCCAGAAAAACATCATAATCTCCGGAGTTACTAATATTAAAAACATTTGAAGAAGGATTTAAATCTATTGAAGTACCAACTTCAATAACACCATACAAATAAATATCATTCCCTTTAACCGTAACAGATGCACCACTAGGAATAGATGAACTTGAATTATCAGGCAAAACAGGTAAAGTAAAACCCCATTTTATAAAAGTAGAAGCAGTAGGCAGCTGCGTTACATCATACTTAACTAAAAATGTATTGCTCCTAACTGAAGCCGGTATATTATAAATACCAGATGATGGGTCAACATCAAGTGCGGAATTGCCTGCATAATAACCGCTCAGGTATAAATTGGAACCTGTTGTAGCTAAATTAAACTTAAATCTGAAAGAAGTATTCGGTAATTTAACCACAAATGCCCAATCATAAAAGTCAATACTGGTGGGCGGATAATTAAGATTATATCTGGCAATACAAAGATTGTTCTCTCCAGCATTACCAAAAAAAGCCGTGTCTGAGGAAGGATCGATGTCTGTTTTTGCTCCAAAAGTATACGCAACATATAAATAGTTTCCTTCCACTTTTATATCAGAGAAGTTGCTCCTGATAGAAAATACCCAATCCTGAATTCCGGTAGAAGCATTTATTTGAGTGACATAGGTACCCGGCCCGGTAAGTGTATCAAAGCCCATATATTGAATACCGTTAAAAGTACCGGCTGCAATAAATTTATCTGTACCTTTTGATAATACCCTCATCCCATATGTAATTCCACCTTTGTTGCCTATTGTTATTAATGAGGATATAATCCCAGAACTAGAACCGTACGAAGACAAAAAGCCGCTTTGAGAGTTACTGGCATTTCCGCTAGAACCAATTAAGGGGATTGAAGCATCTGCATTAAAATTTAAACTATCTGATTTAAAGTAACCGGCCATACTACACCTCGATCCGTGCACCTCAATACTATTACACCCTATAAGTCCTGGAAAAACCTTTGCCCATTGTAAAAATGTAGTATCTAAGGGTGATTTACTGCCATCATATTTAGCCAGAATGCCAACACCATCTCTTTGAACTACTTTAGATGACGGGTCTACATCAATAGGGGATGTAGGTGATGACTCAATAAAACCTGAGACATAAATTTCATGGCCTGAAACTGATACATCATAAAATTCATTCCAAGAATCACTGGCATTTGGGGCAATACCAAAAGCAGATTCAAAAAAGTTAGTATCACTAAACTGTTTTGTTATGTTGTATTTTACTAAAAATGCTTGTTTATGTCCCCAGTAAAAATTTGTTCCTCTGAATTTTGATGAAGGATCCATATCACAATTACCACCTAAATAACCAACTACATACAAATGACTATCCGTTAATTCCAATTGATTCATCATATCTTCTCCTGCAGTTCCAAAACAAAAAGCAGATTGAAAAAACGAATTAGAATCCGGTGGAAAAGAATCAGAATATTTAGCCAGAAAAACGTCTTTACTGCCAACACCTGTAATGCTATTAACTCCTGATGCCGGATTCATATCATAAGGAGTTGTTCCCGATAATGTTCCCGACAAATAGATATGACTATTATTTACTTTAATCCTCTTATTTGTAAAGTTACCTAATCTGCCTCCCCATTTGTAGAATAACGTATCGTTTGGAGTGTATTGATTATTCAATTTTACAAAAAACGAGCACCCTGATCCAGTTGAAAGCAAATGTGTATTCGCTGTGGGATCTAAATCCATACTGCTTCCTAAGGCCCATCCTGCAATGTAAATAAAACCATTTTGTACTTCTAAATCCATAATACTTACTTGTAAGCCCGAAGAAGTTGAACCACCCCAAATGGTAGCCCACTCTAAAAAGGCCGTATCAACAGGACTGTGTCGAATATTGTATTTAATTAAAAAACTACTGGCTCCAATTGAACTTGATGAAAAGTTGGCATGTAAACTAGTAATGCCAGTTGAAGGATCTGCATCAAAACTGTTCTTAAATTTTCCAGCTACATATAAATAATCACCTTTTACTTCTATTGCAGTAGGAGTATTAACACCAACTCCACCAAACTTAAAAACCCATTGAAAACTACCATTGGCAGCATATTTAGCAATAAATAAATCTCCGTCTCTATTTGAACTTGACAAGGAATAAACTGCTGTATCTGAAGGGTTAAAATCAACATCCCGTGACTTAATAACACCATATACATAGTAATTTCCATTAGAGTCTACCTGATGTGTAAATACCGATTCACTGCCTGACTCATTATTTAAAGTCAGTAGTTTTGGCTGAGCAATAGCTAAAGTAGAGATATAAAAAAGAATACATACAAGAAGTGTTCTCGTTCTGAACATACATCCGTATAGATTGACTTTCATTTTTATAAATAGGTTTGTTTTGATTACTAAGGTATATTCTTTATGAAACGGGCTGAAAAAATTGGTCGAAAAACAATCCTGAACAAACTATACGCCTGTATTTCAATATAATATAAAACTCCCTTGAAATCATATCAGCATATTTAATCATAAGATTTTTTTCAATACATCTACTCTTAACAAAATTTTAACTCCCTATTTTATCCCCTCCCTGTTTTCAGGTATATGTTATTTTACCCGTTTGTGGTGATTTACAGGAATAGCCAACTTCGCACCTTTGTCTTGTTCAAACGCAACAAAAAAAATTAAATCAAAATCATCATGAAAACATTAAAATCAACTTTCGCCTTACTTGCCGCTTTTGTAGTAACCTTTAATGCAGTTGCACAATCCAACATCACACCAAGAGCTAATAATGTAAGCGTTGAAATTATCGTGGAGGAAGGTAATGTGCAGATTTTATGGAACACCACAAAAGAAATAAACAGCAGCTATTTTCTCATTGAAAAATCAACTGATAGTATGCTCTTTACTGCGGTTACCATGATGAAAGCAGCAGGCAATGCCAATTTTGCCCGCAACTACACATTTTCAGAACCGATTGATACATTGCAACGAGCCAGTTACCGGGTAATACTTGTAACTATGAACGGGGAACGGGTTACTTCTGCACTGATACCGGTAAATAGCTTTGAGGGAACCAACATCAACAATATAGCTGCCAAATAAAAATTGGCAATTTGGTTTATTTTAGTAAGTTTGAATGCCAATGCCAGGCAAATACTTAGCATTAACCTGTTTGCAGATTGAAGTTATTTACCTTAAGAACTGAAAATGATGCAAAGGAATTTAAACACACTTTTACCAAACAATGCGGTGCCATCTTCCGGTATCTTTGGTAAAAATAGCCGAATCTTCGAGTTTCAATTTATTCAGGTAAGCCAAAATACACACCTGTATAAGCCTCTTCTATAAATCAAAAGTTAATATCTTATTCCCTAAGTTATTTAAACCTCTAACCCAATATATTATGACACTCACAAAAGGAAAGTATTATGCTATTACGAAGGACAACAACTATTTGACCTGTGCAGCAGATGGAACTGTTAGCATGGCCCCTTATGTACCAAGTAACGCAGCAGGACAGAATTATGATAATTCGCAACTTTGGATGCTAAAGGACGATCCTTCAAAAACAGTATTGAATAACAAGAAATACGAAACCCTCTTTTTGCACGCAGCAGATATTGTTAACGCCCCGGTTTCAGCAAGCACCACCAGAACAGACTGGATGATTGGATCGGATGGTTCTATCCAACGAACGAATGTTGATACACCTTTATATATCAATGAAGCAAATCAGCCGTTATTATCCACATCTCCAGTAACGTTTACCTGGAATGAAGAAATGGTCATAAACTTTAGGGCAAGACAGATTGATACTGTAGACATAGATGGCACACGACACTATGCCTATTTATGCTTTATTGACTTACCAGCTGGCCTTGAGATAGCCAATTTTAATCCTGGCATTAGTAGTGGTTCAACCATTACATTGAGTTGCTCCTTTCCACTTCCCACGCAAACAGCAACCCAAACCTATGCTTTTCCACTATACCGAAATCCACCCACAACACCGGATAAAATAATCCTAACTTTTGCCGATGGCATCCAACTAACAGCAAACCTGCACAAACTCAGGCCACCCGTAATTCCTTACGTAGAACCTTTTCAAGCTAACAGCATTGCTATTAAGAGCTCAACCTTTCATGACCAGATAGCGGTTTTGTTTGCTGTAAATACCCGGGATGACGGAAAAGACTATAGTGGTATGTTTCAGCCTGAGTTTGTCCCAACAACTGATTATCCAACCTCTACAATTGTTACTTGCACACTAGTTCAACGACCATTGGGTTCAAATTCAAATCCAGTTGCTGCCATGGGTATTATACAACCTACTGCCATACGCTATACAGAGGCATGCGTTCAATATGCAGATGGATCTGGCGTATTGTTAACGAGCCCCAATAGTGCCATTTACTATGACGACAGCTTATGATGTTCCGGTTACGCAGACAGAAGCCTTAGAAGCCAATACTGCTAATAAATCCTGGCTACAAAAAAATGTATAATCGTATTTTAACTTTTTTATTGCTTATCAGCAGCATACCCTCGTATGCTGCTGATATTTATGCCACCGATACCAATGCCATTCTTACTAAGCTAAGTCGTTCCATGCAGTTGCAACGCACGAATCCTGATTCGTCCTACTTATTGGCACAACAAGGTTTAAGTTTATCACAAAAAGCCAATTACCCAAAAGGCATAGCCAGTGCCTATATGCGCATTGGTTCCATGATGAGTGCAACGGGCAAAAATGACTCTGCATTATTATTGGTATCGCAGGTTATTACAATCAGAAAACAGCTACAAGATTATACAGGCGTAGCAGGTGCATGTGTATTGATGAGTTATATTTACCAATCAGAAGGAAAACTTGATTCAGCCTTTGGTTATTTGCACAAAGCAATAAAGTTTAATGCCATCGCAAAAGACTCACATAATATGGTACTAAATTATGTGAACCTGGGAAATCTAATACGTGATTACAACTACCCGGAAAATGCTTTAACTCATTACCAAAAGGCTTATGAACTTGCAACAGCATGCCATTATGGAGAAGGCATAGTTTATGCCACTGATGGTTTAGGCGGATATTACAGCAATAAAAAAGACTATAAACGTGCCTATTTTTATTACCATCAGATAGAC
This sequence comes from Bacteroidia bacterium, assembly GCA_018058135.1. Taxonomy (GTDB): domain Bacteria; phylum Bacteroidota; class Bacteroidia; order UKL13-3; family UKL13-3; genus JAGPCK01. Next base: position 39,946 of record JAGPCK010000014.1, read on the forward strand.
TCCATAACCCAGATTACCAAGGATGTAATTTCGAATGCTCAAAATAAGGGAAACCTTGCCAATTGCAAAGAAAAACTCGGTGAAGTAAAATTGGCCAAAGTATTCTATCTACAGGCGGTTGACGCATTTACTAAACTCAACTTGATTGAAGATTTATGTGAAACTTACATGAACCTTGGCAATACTTATTTGAATAACAAGCAGGTAAGTGAAGCGATTGACTACTTTCACAAAGCCGAAAAAGGAATTCAAAGCTATGGAAATTTGCAACAAATGGCTAACAACCAACAAAACCTGGCAAAAGCGTATTATTTAAAGAAAGACTTTGAACAGGCATTTCAGTACGCACAAAAATACAATACCCTTAGCGACTCTTTGCTAAATAAAGAAAAGGTGTTAAGCATTGCTGAAATGCAAACCAAATACGAAACAGAGAAAAAAGAACAACAAATTACCCTGCTCGATGCACAAGGCAAAACACGTACTGCCCAACGCAATTTTTTCATTGCAGGTTCGGCCGTATTGCTAACTAGCTTGCTTGCACTGGGTTTGTATTATGTGCAACGAAACAAATTGGCCAAAAAGAATGCACAGATTGCCGAACAGAAAATTGAAACCCTACTCAACGAAACTGAGTTGAAAACCTATAATGCCATGATAGAAGGTCAGGACGAAGAACGCAAACGCATTTCCACCGATTTACACGACCGCCTGGGCAGCATGCTGGCTACTGTAAAACTCCTTTTTGGTGCACTGGATAACAAAATTGACAAAGCCCAGGAGGAAAACAACAAACAATACGAAAAGGCCAACCAACTGCTGGATGAGGCTTGCAGTGAGGTAAGACGCATTTCCCACAACCTGAGTACCGGCATGGTGATGAGCTTTGGCCTGGTGCCAGCTCTACAGGAACTTTGCGACAGTGTTGAACAAAGCGGGCTGATAAATTGCCGGCTGATGACTTACGGAATGGATGAACGACTCGACCAATCGATTGAAACCGGTGTTTACCGTATAGTGCAGGAGTTGTTCAGTAATATCTTAAAACATGCCAAAGCACAGCATATCATAGTTCAACTCAACCATGTGGAAGGCTCTTTAAATATTACTGTGGAGGATGACGGAGTAGGATTTAACGTAGAAGAGAAAAAACAAAGCGGTGGTATGGGATTGAAAAATCTGAGTAAAAGGGCCACACAACTTAATGGCCTGTATACTGTAGATTCACATCCAGGAAAAGGTACCATCTCTATTATTGAAATACCCATAATAAAAGACAACACATGATTAAAATTGCCATTGCTGACGACCACCAGATGTTTATTGACGGCCTGCAATCGCTGCTCAAAGGGAACAAAAACATGAGTGTATCATGTTTAGCCAATAACGGTGAAGCACTCTTGCAGGCTTTGGAGAAATCGTCTGTTGATGTGATACTCATGGACGTTAACATGCCCGTAATGGACGGCATTGAAGCGACCAAACAGGTTAAGCAAAAATACCCCGACACGCGTGTGATTATGCTCACCATGTTCAGCAGTAAAGACTACATAGAAAAACTTTTACGTGCAGGAGCCAACGGATATATTCTTAAAAATACTGGAAAAGAAGAACTAACCACTGCCATTGAAAGAGTGATACAGGGAGAATCTTACTTTAGTAAAGAGGTTACCGAACGTATCATGGAAGGCTTGCAAGGCAAAAAAGCAGAAAACAACCCGCACATGGTGGAGCTAACCGAAAGGGAAAAAGATGTGTTACGTTTAATTGCGCAGGAACTCACCTCACACGAAATTGCCGACAAACTTTTTATCAGTTTTCATACAGTAGAAACACACCGAAAAAACCTCATCAGTAAACTGCAGGTAAAAAATATTGCAGGTTTAGTAAAGTATGCTGTTCAAAACGGATTAACCGGAGACTAAACCTCTTCGCTGATATAAGCACCTGAATCGCTGTCGGAAGTAGGCTGTTCTTCTGTTTCCGCCAGTTTTCCTTTGGCAAAATCACTGGCAAAATCTACAAATACTTTGTACGCCTGAGTGAAAGAGAATTTTTTCTCCGAAGCTTTCTCCACAATATTTCTACGGCTGAGTGTATTGATAAATTGCTTGCGCGATTCAGCATCCTGCAACTGTTTATTGCTCTTAATTAAATCAAGGTAGGGTGAATTATCAAAGTAGTTATCCAATTGCTCCAGCTCAAACTCAGCGTACTGTAACTCTTCCAGAAAGTTTTTGCCATCTTTGTCCAATTCGTAACACAGTATGGCAAAAAAGATACAGATGTCGCGGGAAAGTTGCTCGTTGGTTTCGTAAGACAAAATATAACCGTAGTCAGATTTTACCTCCAGCTCATACCGGAAACTTTCTTTGAAAAACTTCTCGTAAAAACTCTGGTTATTTTTCAGCTCAATAAATTTGGGGTCGCTGGCCAATATAAATTTACCGTCCATCAGGTCGGTTACTATGTCTCTGTGGTATCTAGGAAATTCCATATCTCAAAACTTTTATAGGTGGTACTCTAAGGGTCATTTGTGTGGTGCGAACTACTTTTTTCTCTGCCTCGGGGTCAAACTCCAGCATAATGCCGTCCTCAAACAACAAGGTGGTTAGTGAAAAGAATTTATCCGTCTCCACGGTTTTATATTCTGATTTAAGTGTCGTGTTGCACCAGTCGAAGAAGTTCTCCATAGGCAACTTGCTCATCATCTGCTCGCGGTAACGCTCTTTGTTAAAGAGCCACATGTTGGCTTGAATGGCTTGTTCATCAATAATCACCACTTCTTCTCCGGCAAACTGCTCCATATACTCCTTCGCATTGTAATACATGTCATTGCTGTATGGATAATTGCGCATCAAACGGAATACTTTGGGCACTTTCACTTTGTGCGGCTTTTTAAGGAACTCAATCCAGCCGGTGAGAATCATATTCTCTGTACGTATACGCTCAATTAACGGCAACAACTCGTTGGTGAGAATTCTGGACTGACGCAACAAATCATCGTTGGTCTGCACCAAAAAGTTGTACACTTTTTCAAACTGCTGACGTACCATCTCATCATCAAAATTGAGCCTGCGCACGTTTACGTAATTAGATATATCAAACAAACGAGTGGTGATGGATTGTGTGTGGTTCACATCCAAAATCTGGTTGAGCGGAAGAATATAATAATCAATCCAGAAAGAGGCTTTACGCACTTTTTCCTGGTAATCAATTTTATCTACGTTGGATTTTAACTCGCGTGTTTCCACCAGCAAGCGCAGGGTATTTTTTTCAACCGATTCTGAAAAGTCTTTTATCTCACTGTACAAATCATTGAGGCGTTGCATCAGAATATTGCGGTCTTTGCTTATGCCTTCACGTATCTTCTTAAACAACTCGCTGATAGAGTGCGCATACTTTTCAATGGTTTCCGGTAACAACGGACGAAACTCATTGAATACAAATTCAAAGAAGTTGAAGTACACCCCGCGTATTTCAAAATCCTCTCCTACTTTCTTGAGTATTTTGTATTCGTGCAACTGCGGCTCAATGGCATTGTCATGCTCCCTGAGCAATTGCTGCAAGCGTTCGCGTTTTATGAAACCGTCTTTCGACTGTATCTCGAACAACTCTTTTATGGTGTCGAAATAATTCGAGAGAAAGTATAATATAGTTTTTGGTTCTGCTTTCATTTAGTACCTCCTGTACAGTTATGCTTTAGCATTCTCCACTACTTCACCGTAAGCAGCATTGGCCTTTTCGCTGATGTTGATCTTACCCGGAGACGGGAAAATGAAGTAATATTTACCAAACCCGGGTACTGCATCGGGCGCGGCAAAAATGGGTATAAAGTGGTGTTCCTGACAAAAACGCACCAACTCAGGTCGGTTTTGTTTATCAATAGTAGCCACCTCATCTATAAACAAGGCTATGCGGTTCTCATTGTCATTTATGGCCAAACGGTTGATGATGCTCATTACAATCACCAAACGAATCATCTTATCCGTTCCGTCTGATTCAATCTGCTCGCCCAAGTCAACTGTTTTATTCTGGCCCTTTTTGCTTAATGAAAGTTGAATGTCGAATAAATCATCAAAGTCAATTTTCTTTCCGCTGTCTAAATAAGCATTCAGAATTTTAAGGTTTTCGGAGTGGTCAAACTCAAACATCAACTGACCTTTAATCTGCTGAATCTGGCTGATTTTTCGCACCTCATCCACCAAACGTTTGTTATCAATCAATTCGATGCGCAGGTTTTCAATATCGGAAATACGGGCCTGTGAAAGTTTTGTATTGAACTTGTTCACCACAAACTCACGAAACTCTTCGTACCGTTTTAATATGGTATATGCAGGGTTGGCAAACTGTGTGGAGATACTTTCCAACAGCGCTGAAATGCTGTTTTCTTTATCTTCAATCAATGCAACTTCTTCTTCTACATATTTAATAAACTCTTCTTCGCTGGCAAAAGTGCTTTGCAAACGCTCACGCAGTTTATCGAACAATTTGTCTTTGTTTATTTTCAACTGTATGCGGTCAGATTGGTTGAGTTTAATTTTGTTGTACAACTGATCCAGACTCTCACTGGTTTCAAACTCCTCTCCGGCAAGGCCCATCTCCACCAATTCTCGGTAATACTCGGCAATTTGCCTGATGCGGTCTTCCCGTTTCTTTTTGTCTTCTACCAACTCCTGCATATCGTTGGATGACTGTGCCAGTTTCTTTTCGAGTTTCTTTTGCTCTACTTCGTATTGGTCTCGCTCCAACTTCATGGCATTTACTTCCTGCGTCAGCTTCTCGATGGACTTGCTCAGGGAAGGTTTCGTTTTAATGCGTTGCAGTTTGAATTTAATGGTTTCAATCTGCGCATTAATCTCGTTCAGTTCAGCCTGAGCCTTCTCCACATCTTTCAAAATGCCGAGTAAACTTTCCAGATTTGCTTTTTCGAGTTTAAGTGAATCCAACTCCTCTTTAATCTCCTCCACATTGCGGAAGTTTTTGAGTTGAATATTTTTTGAAATGTCAATCTCTCCGTCAAACAGATTTAACTTCTCTGCAATCTTCTTTATTTTTTTGGTTACCTGGTCGCTGGGCAAACTGAGCACCTGCTCTGAAAGAATGGAGTTCAGTGTTCTGCGTACTTCCGGTGAATCAGAAATATTATTCACCAACAAATCACGGTAATTACTCACCTGATTTTCTTCGCGCTTTATTTGCTCTGTAATCGAAGCTAAACGACCCTCCACCTGTTTACTATTGAGTTTTTGCAACTCCGCCATGGTTATGCGGCTTTCCAAATCTTTACGCTTTTTGTCGAGATTAGAAAGTGACTCGTTAAGGATGTTTTGCGGCTCGTACGAATTGATTTCTTTCAGGTCGGCTTCTTTCTCATTGAGCGATTCAGCCTTGCTGTTTATTTCCGCATCCTTCCCTCCTATCTTACGGTCAAGGTCGGCTTTCTGCGGAATAAGTTCTTCGTTGATCTCCGTTTTTAACTTGGCAATACCCTTTTCCTTCTCCAGCAATTGATTTTGCAACTGAGGCAAAGTTTCCTGATACGACTTCGTAAAACCATAATACAGGTTGCTGATGATACGTGCTTTGGCGTTGTATTGACTCACCGCTTCACGAAACTCATCAAACTCATTTTTTACTGCTTTAATATTGCGGATATCGTTATTGATTTTCATCAAATCCTGAATATCCTTTTTGTTTTTCTGAGAGAAATTGAGCACCTCGTTTTCACGGTTATCGGCTACAATCAAAGCCTCTTTCAGATTCTTATTAGTAATTAATTTAGTGTTGATGAGGTAACGGTAAATGCGGGAAAAATTGTTACTCAAACCATCCGTCTTTACAGTGTCTTCGAGCCACACCACACCACTGTTTCTGCGGCCGCGCTGGTACACAAACTGAAATACTTCGCGTTTGTCTTTGAACATACTTAACTCCAAACCTTTTTGAGTGAGTCGCTCTTTTATCTGTTCAAAATTTTGTAAACGTTTTTCTTCGTCCACAAAAAACTCTTCGCGGTATTCACTGTCAAATTTGTAGTATTCCAGATTACTGTCAGTATCACGTTTAACCAAAATGGTGTAATACGATTTTTTAAATACCTCAAACAGTATAAAACTCTGGTTATGGTTGGGAAAATAGTGGTGTATGGTCTCTTTATCTCCTTTACGTTGTCCGCTAAAGGTCATTTTGTTTCCATCTATGATGAACAAAAAGTTGAGCGCATAGATGAGTGTACTTTTACCGATGTTGTTGGGACCCACCAGTTGAAGGGAGTCACAATCATCCAGCCGCAGCTCGGCTTTTCCGTACACTTTTGAATTCAGTACAATTACTCTTGTAAGCATGATTTTGGGGTTCTGTAAAGTGGCAAGTTAGCACAGGAAAATACGTAGTTATGCCCCTTTTATGCACAGGTTAAACCCTTAAATATCAAGACAAACTAAGGATGCTCATTGTTCATAAGGGTAAAGTCAATACTACCTTGCCCATTGTGACAGCCATTACATGCTTTGCCTTTATTTGATGCTGGTTCACGAACTGAACCATCTTTGTATAAATATCCCCAAACCCAACCATAAATGTCAGCGTCTTTATGTCCTGGTTGTTTGTACATTACAGCATAAGTAGACAGCTTTGTGGGTGATGAATACAACTCTTTAATAATAACTGAACCAACTGGGAATGAGGTGTCAGCAATTACTTTCCCATCAACATCTAATACAGTAGATGCCAAAGGACTGTATTTAGTTCTTAATAGTGACTCTGTATGGCCTGATCGGCTTCCACTCAAAATTATCTGGTCGGAGAATTTATACCAAACGTAGTTTGAACTGTTATTTATAAACTCCAATAACTCCAAATCAGTACTACCTGCAAAATCATGTTTACAGGTTTGTAAAGATATTCCTACAAGAGAAACTAGCAATAAATAGAAATATTTTTTCATCTTTTCCTTTTATCAAATGTATAAACTAATTTAAGAAATAACTAAGTTGCCACTATGAAAATCAAATCCATTTTTGCCGGAGTCTTTTTTATGCTCCTGATGGCGCAATCCGTATCCGCTCAAAAAAACTACCAGAGTCTGTTGTGGCAAATAAGCGGGAAAGGACTGAAAAAACCTTCCTACTTATATGGCACCATGCACGTGAGTAATAAAATTGCATTTAATTTGGGCGACTCCTTTTTCCTTGCTTTAAAAAGTGTTGATCAGGTGGCACTGGAATTTAACCCCTCCGTAGTGGTAGAGGAAATGATTAGTTCTGATTACATGGCCGGCTTACTTAAGGATTATGCCAACCACATTTACAGTAACCGAAACCGTACTATACAAAAAAACATGTTCTACCTGCCCGGGCCCGATAACATTCGCAATAGGTTGCAATACGACATTTCCGGCAATCCTGATATCATCAATTTTTTACTTTACCGGTACAAACGCGCCAAAGAAGATTTTGAAGAAGACACCTATTTAGATTTATACATTTATCAAAGTGCGCGAAAGCTGAATAAAAAAGTAGGCGCGGTCGAAGACTTTGCAGAGTCATTACGTTTGGTGTTGGAGGCTGAGGAAGAAATGGCTGAAGACAATGAGAAGCAGGACCGCAGCCGTAAACTGAACAGTATTGACGTGGGTGAAGAAATTGATAACGCTTACCGCAGAGGAGATTTAGATGCTATTGATTCTATTTACAACATTGCATATACATCAAAAAGGTACCTCGAGAAAATGCTGTATATACGCAATGCCAATATGGCCAAATGCATGGACTCCATTATGCAGCAAGAGGGTTTATTTACAGCTGTGGGTGCGGCTCACTTACCGGGCAAAAGAGGCGTAATCCAACTCTTGAGAGAAATGGGATATACTGTTCAACCGGTGAATATGGGCAAAAGAAGTTCCAAGCTCAAAAACGGTATTGACGCCACGGAGGTTCCTTTCACTACAAAAGCCTACACCTCGTATGATAAAATGATTCAGCTGAATGCACCTAACGACATGCTTTACTGGAATACCGATCCCATTGAAATGAACTACTTCTATTCCGATCAGGCCAACGGTTCCTACTACACCATTTGCAGGGTAAAAACCTACAGCGCTTTTCGCGGGTTTACTGAAAACTATATGCTGCAAAGCATTGATAGTTTTTTGTATGAGTTTGTGCCCGGAGATATTCTTTCCAAAAACGATATCAACGTAAACGGATATAAAGGTTATGACATTTTGAGCCGCAACCGCAGAGGCAATACCCAGCGCTATTTGATGGCGGTTACTCCGTTCGAACTTATTCTGTTTAAAGCCAGCGGTACCGGTGAGTACATCAAAAAATCAGGTGGATTTTTCTTTAAAAACATTGTATTGTCAAAAGCAGAAAACAACTCCTACCAATGGTATAAAAATGCCGGAAGCGGTTTTGAAATGTTACTCCCCGGCCAGGTAATAACCAATTTTGAGCCGGTTAATCCGAATAATTTTTCTCTGGTAAATCCAAGAACATTTCAGGCGCAGGATGCTGAAAATAAAATCAACTTTGTCATCAGCCGGTTCACCGTAAACAATCCTGATTACATTGATGAAGATACTTTTGAACTGGGCATACTGGAAAAAAGTGTGATTAAAGAAATGCGCTACACATCTGTTAACCGTTCCGTTATAACACATCAGAAACGCCATGCTATACTAAGCACATACCGTGCACACGACAGCACATGGGTAAGAGCCATGTATGTGCTGCGTGGTGCACATGCCTATATTGTGCTGGCACGTGCAGATGAAAAAAATAAATTGCCGGTTATCGACTCTGCTTTCCGATCATTCCGTTTGGTAGATTACCCTGAACCAAAATTTACCTCCTATACCGATACATCCATGCGATACCAAGTTTCTGCTCCGGAAGTAGCCTTGGGAAGTAAAGATGTATTTAACCGGGAACAGAAACAAAACAAAAACAGTCATGTATATAAGGGCAGGCGTTTCTACTTTGTAAATAATGAAACGGATGAACAAATTACTTTGGATGTAGACCGCTTTCACCGCTACGGATATGCCATCACACCCGATACTTTCTGGTACAACCGCCTTACATATGACCTGAACCCAGGTGGATTTTGTGTTGTGAAAGATAAAAAGTTTTCTAAAAAAGGGGATATACAAACCATGCAGGTAGTGCTCGAAGATACCAACACCTCCCGCTTAATACATAAAACCATGCACCTACGCGGACGATACCTGTACACCATGGCGCAGGTATATGATGCAGAAGACGGTGAAAGCAGTTTCTGGAAAACATTTAACAACAGTTTTACCATAACCGATACCGGCACCACACGTTCTCCTTTTGATCCTTTGGTAGAAATTTACATCAACGACCTCAACAGTAAAGACAGCACAATCAAAGCTGAGGCCGAAGCATCTGTTGATTATGTAAGCCTTAAAAAAGCAAAAAGTTATGTATTGATTAAAGGCATCAATCAATTGCAGGGAGAAAATAAAAAGTACATTGCCTTAAAATCGTTGCTGCTTAAAAGTCTGGGCTATTGTACCGATACTGCTGCCGCTATGGCTTACCTTAAAAAAGCTTATCTGCAGGTTAGTGATACTTCAACACTTCAGGTAGCCATTCTGGAAGCGTTGGCAGAAATGAATACGAAGGCATCATTCACCCTACTGGCTGAATTGATTCGGTTAGAAACCCCTATTCTTTACAGTGCCTATGAGTTAAATCCTTTGTTCAATACATTGGGAAGTAAAAACAAACTCAAAAACACAGCAACACTTTATCCGGCTTTACTTCAACTGTGCACATTCGAAGATTACAAAAGCCGCGTATACGGTTTACTGGCAAAGCTGGTTGACAGCAACACGGTAAAGCCTGCCTTTTATGCCGGATACATTACCCAAATACTGAATGATGCGCGGGTGGAGATGAAAAAGAAAGTGAACAATAAAAGTGATTACTCCGGTAGTTCAGGTAACAGTAACCTGTATGAATTTAACACCCTGTTGGTTCCTTTTGCAGCGCAAATTCCTGTACGTAATTACTTCGACAAACTTTTATTGGCCAAAGATGTGGAATTAAAACTGCGAACTGCTGCCACACTGCTGGTGAATAAACAATTTGTACCTGACAGCGTATGGGAAAATAATGCTGCTTCTTATAAAAACAGAATAAAGCTATACAAAGCATTAAACAGGGTTCATCGTTTAGATAAATTTCCTGCAAAATATGCCACACCATCACACCTCACTTTAAGTTGGGCTTATGATTTAGCTGAAGGAACCAACTATAGAAAACTAGATACAGTAATTTTTGTACAAACTATTCCCGTTACAGTTAAGGGCAAGCAGGGGTTGGTGTATGTATATAAATACAAAAATGAAAAGGAGCAGGACATGAGTATGTTATTCTGTGGCATTCAACCATTAGATACCAGTCGTTTCGAACTTAATGATCAATTAAATCTTAAAACAAATGAATTGATTGAGGACGGGATACACATGCAGGAGAATATCATGAACGAACTGGATGATTTAATCATCAGCTGCCGTAGAAAAAACTATCCGAAGGATTATACCGGAAACAATTATTAAATAAATACCACAAATTAGTATCTACTTATGTATAAAAAGCTAAAGTTACTTTCCGCATCTGTACTTGTATCATTTGCAGCTTTGGCTCAGGTAACCAATACAGCTACGTTAGATACCATTGGAGGAGAGCAGATAGGGAAACTCCGAATAAGCGGATACATTGATACCTACTACGGATACAACTTCAACAACCCTGCATCTAATGCTGTTCCGTATATGGTCTCCATGCACAGGAACAACGAGGTAAATATTAATCTGGCCTACATTGACCTGCGCTACAATGCACAACGCTTGCGTGCTCGTATTGTTCCGGCTATGGGCACTTACATGAATGCCAACTACGTGAATGAAACGGGCGTAATGAAAGGTATGCTGGAAGCTAGTGCCGGAGTAAAACTACACAAAACAAAAGAGATATGGCTGGATGCAGGTGTGCTCGGCTCTCCTTATACCAATGAGTCTGCCATATCACGTGAACATCTGATGTACACCCGCTCCTTCTCTGCTGAGAACTCTCCCTATTACCTTTCAGGAGCCAAGATCAGTATTCCCCTAAACAAAAAAGTTACCTTTACCGGCTACTTCATAAACGGCTGGCAACAGATAGAAGACGCCAACAATCAAAAGTCTATCGGCACGCAAATAGAATACCGGCCGGATAATAAAAATCTTATTAACTGGAACACTTACATAGGTGATGAACGCAGTGCATTAAACCCCGCCTATCGCGCCAGATACTTTACTGATGTGTACTGGATACACAACCCTGATGGCCGCTTCTCTTTTACAGCTTGTATTTATGGTGGAATGCAGGAACGCTTAAATATCCGTAAACACATCAGCCATAATTATTGGGGACAGGCCAATTACATTGCCCGCTGGCGAATAAAAAAAGACAAATGGATTTCTGCCCGGGCAGAATATTTTTCGGACCCGGAGAATGTAATCCTACGCTCCATTAACGGCAATAAAAAATATGCTGCAACAAGCGGCTCTTTGTGTTACACCGTAAAGATGTTTGATAATGCCCTGTTCAGAATTGAAGGGCGTCATTTTTACTCGGATAAAAAGGTGTTTCTTGACAATGCAAAACCTGTTAACCAAAGTACGTGGCTCATCACCAACCTGACCCTGTGGTTCTGAACCAACTTTTTAACTACTGCTGAACCGGATAGAGTAATACTAGCGTCCGCCTCTGCGTCCATTGCTTTTCTTGCGTCCACTACTGCCTGCGGATGATTTACCGCCTGAAGTACGTGATTTGGTACGGTGACGTTGCTCAGGTGTGCCTTTATTGCCCTGTGCAGGTGCTTTGCCCGTCTTGCGCTGTGAGGGTTTTGAGCTTTTGGGGGTGCTGCTCTTTTTTACAGATTCTGATGAAGAATCAGCAACCAAAGCATAAATGATATTTTTTTCCTGCTCAGTTAAATCTCTCCAATCGCCTAACGGAAGGCCTTTTAATCCGATATTCATTATACGCACCCGCTCCAGCTTGGTTACTTCGTAGCCGTAGTGCTCGCACATTCTGCGTATTTGCCTGTTTAACCCTTGAATGAGTGTAATGCGAAATACATTCACTCCCTCCTGCACCACTTTGCATTTTTTAGTCATCACCCCCAACATGGGTACACCATTACTCATACCTTGAATTACTGCATCAGTAAGTGGCTTATTTACGGTAACCACATATTCTTTCTCGTGGTTATTACCCGCACGCAATATCTTATTCACCATATCTCCATCGTTGGTAAGAAATATGAGCCCCTGCGAATCTTTGTCTAAACGACCCACCGGAAAAATGCGCTTACTGTGGTTAACGTACTTAACAATATTGTCGCGTACACTTTCTTCTGTAGTTGAGGTAATACCCGGTGGTTTATTTAAGGCAATAAAAATGGTTTCTTCCGCTTCACGCGGCTCCAGTTCAATACCGTTTACCCTCACCCGGTCACCACGTTTTACCTGATCTCCTATGCCTGCCCTGCGTCCGTTAATAAACACATGCCCCTGCTCTATGTACCTATCGGCTTCGCGCCTGGAGCATAAACCACTCTCACTGATAAATTTATTTAAACGCATGGGACCTTGTTGCATGGCTGCAAGTTAAGAAAAGTAACAGGTTTTTGACGCTCCGAAGTATAAAGCTATACAGTAATACTAAATCAAAATATAGAATTACTCTGTTTTATCCGGCAGTATTTTATTAAGCCATTTTTCAAATGAAGGTACTGTCCAAATAAAAACTACAACTCCCAATACATTAAAAAGCATATGTGCATTGGCTACAGTTCTTTCTATGGTAGCTCCTGTACTAACTGTTTTAACTAATTCTAAAAATGGATAAAATAAAAGCAATCCTAAAACTATTGACAACAAATTAAAAATAACATGAAACAACCCTGTTTTAAGTGCTTCACGACTACCTTTTATGGTGGCCAATAAAGTATCACTACAGGTTCCTAATTCTGCCCCTAACATTATGGCTACACCACCGGTAAGACTTAAAATTCCTTTTTTGGATAAAATAATAGCCATTCCCACAGTAGCTGAAGAAGATTGAATCAACAGCGTAACTAAAGCACCAATGCTTGCACCCCAAAATGGATTTTCAGTTTTTTTCATCCATTCAGAGAAAAATGCTTCGTTCTTAAGTGGTTCAACAGCATTCTCCATTGTAAATAATCCAAAAAATAAAACTCCGAAGTACAAAATAACTTTCCCGATGTTGCTTATTCTTTCAGATTTAGCTGCAAAAAGAAGCACAAACCCAACTAATAAAAATACAGGAGAATATTTACCTATATCCATTGCAATAATCTGGCTGCTTACTGTGGTACCAATGTTTGCACCAAGCACAATACCCATTGCCTGCCTGAAAGACAAAACTTTTGAATTAACCAAAACAATGGTTATAATAATTACTGCTGAAGAAGAATCAAGAAGCGTAGTTGCGATAGTACCCACAACTAAACTACTGAATACATTAGAAGTAAACCTTTGAATCAAACTTGTTGCTTTGGCACCAAGTATAGATTGAAGAGTATCTGACAGACTGCTTACAGCAAAAAGAAACAGTACCAAACCGGCAATAATAGATAAAATAATTTCTGTCATTATTTTTTAAAGAGAGCTATTAAATAATCGTTAAAGGTGTCCAGATCATTTAAACTAATAGTGACAAAAATGTTACTTAATCATTAAAATTATTACTCAGATTCGTAATCCATAACTCAGTAATTAAGTGCTTAGAATAAATCAAATAGCAGACTATGTTGTATTTGTATCAGAAACTATGTAATTATCCGGTTACTTTTTTGTCTTTTGCCACAAATTTTGCAAACGCCAGCAGTGCACCTGTAACCATTATATTGCGGAAAAAATTAACCATCTCAAGTTCTTTTTCTCTCAACAAATCCGAAGTCATGTTTTCTGTATCTAATTCATGCCCCATTGCTCTGGGCAGATGAACTAAAACTGCCATTAGTATGACATACAAAGCCATTAACGAATAGGCCAACTTATCGTATTTGCCAATGACGGCTGCAATAATAAATAACACAATACACAACAAGGTAAAGTAATTCCAAAAGTATGGGAACGGAATGTAGTCGGGCACGAACGAAGCACCTACTTCCGGTTTTCCAAGATGCAAACCAACATACAATAAAAATGAAAGCGGGAAAATGTATTTTCCTGAATTTAAAATTTTATCCATAGCTGAAGTATTTAGTCTGTTGGAAAAGGAATAAGTGGTCTGACTTCTACTGAACTATTCGGATATTTAAGAATAGGACAGGTCTTACTCCATTCTTGAACCTCCTCCGGATTATCGGATTTGCAGATTAAAAACCCCGAAACTAAAACACTGTCAGTTTCTTTGTGTGGGCCAACAGTTACACCCTGTTTGTTAACTATTGTGGCATCATATTGAACAGGTGCAGTATGCACCAGTTTACCTTGCATGGCGATATGGCCAATCCAGGCTTGCCACTTGGGCATATCTTCGGCCATATCCTGTAAGGTTGACAAGTAACCATTCTCAGCACTTGCATTACGAAATAATAGTAAATACTCTGTCATATAAAATTAATTGTGAATTATAGAACAAAATTCAACAATCAATTTTTGAAGAACGATGACAAATGTCGACATTTTAAAATCCTACTTTTTAGGTTTATACTGATTGGCTCTTATATTTTTTTCGGCCAAAAAAACTGTTTCTGTAATTCTTTTGAGACGAGTAGAGTCTTGTTTGGCGTTATAAATCCACTCTAATATGCCCTTTTTGACAGAGACGGGAAAATTTTCAAAATTAATTTTGGCTTTTTCGTTCTTTAAAAAAAGTTCTTTCATTTCATCAGGAGTCAACAATTCATCAACTTTATTCAATGCATCCCATGTACCTGATTCTTTCGCATATTCTACCATTTTCATACCCTGTGGCATCATCTTATTTTCTTTTAGTAATTGTTCCACTTTCAATTTATTTACTTTGCTCCAATTACTTTTTAGCTTTCTTTTAGAAAAAAACTGATAATAACTTTTATCATCTCTTTTATTGGCTAAGCTGTCAATCCAGCCAAAACAAAGAGCTTCATCAACGGCCTCCGTATAATATACTGAAGGAATGTTAGATTCCTTTTTGTAAATAATCAGCCACACACTTTCTTTATTCAAATGATTTTCTTGAAGCCAATCTCTCCACTCTTTACTGCTTTGGGCATAAAATGTATTTTCATTTTCAATAGGCTTCATAAGATTTATAGTTTTGCTTTTAATCGGCTATAGACATCTTTATTAATACCCAGATACGAGGCAATCAGCTTACTGGAAAGTCTTGTCATAAGCATTGGCCGGTATTCCATTAACCACTTTATCCTGTCCAAAGCTGTCAATGAAACCAAGGTATTAATACGATAAACAGAATTAGCATAAGAGGCTTCAAGAATCTGTTTGTACACTTTATCAAACTGCGGAACTGTTTCCATCATTGCCTGAAATGATTGTCTGTTAATAGCAAAAAGTTCGCAGGCCTCAACACATCTGATGTTCTCTGTCGCCTGAATACCACTTCCAAAACTCAACAATTCTGAGCACCAATTGTCTTCAATCACAATGTCTCGTGTGGTTTCATTATAGTCTTTGTCATATACATAAACCTGCAAACATCCTTTAGCAATAAAGTAAACATACTGGCAATAATCGCCCTGTGTCAAAAGTTGTTCGTTACGTTTGGTTTTGATATGTTTAAAAGCAGAAAGTACCTTTTCTAAGTTATCAAGATCACTCCCCAACCGGTTTGTTATATGATTGCGTAAAACTTCTATCATGGGTGTTTATCAGATTCAGCAAATTACTTCCGACAAAAAACATTTCAAACTAAAATGGTGATGATATTAAAATCGTATACTGATAGAGCTTGTCTTATATTTTCAGATAGCTAATGTTTTAAGCTGTTAATTTTTTATCAGTTTCGATATGAATAATTTATCTGATTTCAATTGTTTTAACATTATAAAATATACCCCGGGTTTTAAATCTAAATTAACCTCGCTTTTTTCAATATTATCCTGATAAACCAACTGCCCCAAATTGTTGTAGACTGTTAATTGGGAAACACCTTCCATACCTTCAATTGTAAGCAATTTTTCAAATGGATTAGGATAAACTTTAATATTCCGTCCCGAATTATATTCGTCAACACTAAGAGGGGAAGAGCAATAAGAAGGAATAGAGTCTTTAGTGTAAAAGCTTGTGCATTTGTTGCAAAAAACTCTTTTAAAGAAACAACTTGCTCTTTGCGCCCTGAATAAACTGGAGGCATTTCTGAAAATTCCATGACCTCCTAATGTATCAACAGTTAACTCTGTACAGATATTATTCGCAGTTAAAACAGTATGTAATGCTCTTGAACCATTGAGTGTATAATGCAAAAAGGAATTGTCGGAATCAATTCTAACTGTTGTATCCAGTTCTCCATGAAAAGCAATAGTAGGTATCATCTCGTCAAAATCTATTTCATTTTTAGCTACACCTCCCCAATTATTAAAAATACCTTTAATGGAATACGTGTTAGTTAAAGTATTGCCTGAAG
>JAGPCK010000059.1 GCA_018058135.1 Bacteroidia bacterium
GTAGTGAGCATGTTGTAAGGTTTTATAAGCCAAGTAGCCGGAATTACTTTGTGAATGCCTAAAGGGTCAAGGCGTAATATTTTTTTGGCCCATTTGGCATTTTCTTCATAGTACGTGTTGACTTTCACATTTCCTTGCAGACCTTTTAACTCAAATGAATTGAATACAGATGATATTTCCTTATTCATTTCTTCAAAGGTGTATTCGTGTACATGGAAAGGATTGCGAGCAATACTCATTTTAATGTTAGGAGTGGAGCAAAGAAATACACCACCGGGTTTCAGTACACGGTAAACATCTTTAATAAAACCTATGCGGTCATGTATATGCTCAATAAACTGAAAGGCGGTAACCACATCCATACTTTCAGGTTCCAAAGGAATAGGTGGTACGCTGCCCGATTTAAACGAGAGATTTTTTTTGCCTGCATGTTTTTGTCTGGCTTCAGCTATAGTAACCTCACTGTAATCAACACCAACAGTTGCCTGCGTGAAATCGGCCAGATATTGAGTGCCATAACCGTCAGCACAACCTATGTCGGCAGTTATTTTGTCCTTAACATAATCTCTGGCAAATTCATAAGCAAAAAAGCACCGTTGTACGGTTACGTTGTTGGCATCTTCAAATGAAGGGCGTTCTCTGTCAAACATTCGTGTGTATAAAGTTATTGCCTGCAAAAGTAAACTTTTGCAGGCAATAACGAACATTTACTGTTACAGATAGAACTATTCTGCTTTGAGTAGTTTATTGCTTAGAATATTGCCATTTCCTTTATCAATAACTACATAGTACAAACCCGGGGCCCAATACTGTACATCAACGGTTACTTCTTGTTTAAGTGATGGATTTTTAACGGTATAGGTGAACATCTCCATGTTATTGTTCATGTTAATTATAGTCACCTTAGCGCGTGTAAGTTCAGTATTGTCAAACCGGATTGTTGTGAATGATTTACAGGGGTTTGGAGATATGGTAAAGTCTTTAGTAAGCAAAGTTGAATTCCCTATATTACTACTATTATCTCCAGGAGGGTTTTGGCTGTTGGTCGAAGTTGCAGGGTTATTGGGAGGTGTTGGTGCATTTCCGTATGAAACGTAACTACTGAATTTCCCGGTTGTTGGATTAAACACTTTGTAATTGCCAGGGGGGAGGTTCCCAAATGCAAAGTGACCATACCTATCACTATATGTAAAGGCAATAGGATTTCCCTTCTCATCATAAATCACCAGAAGGTCCTCCTCATGTAGCGAGTTTCCATCCACCATATTGTTTCCACCAGGGTTAACTTTAAGTGGGATCAGATCAATAACAACCCGATCACTATTTTTTACAATCACATCCTTGCTGATTGTATATCTCGATGCATAGTTCCATGCAAGGGTTTGTCCGTAGAAAGTAGGAAGATAATTGGCGTAGTATTTTGATTTTGCATCCAAAAGAGCTCGTAGAATATAATACCCATCAGGTTTGTCTTTGAAAGTAAAGTTTCCTGTTTCATCAGTTTTTACTGAATCAATAAGAAAAGGAGTCATGAGTAAAGAATCATAACGAATTAAGTATACCCAACCTTTATCAGGTATACCGTTATGTAAATTAACTTCACCTGATATGTTGCGGGTTACCGGCAGGTTCTCAATGTATAAGTCGGTGCAGTAGCTGTCGTATTTTCCTTTACTGTCAATTACAGTAAGGCAGGTGTGGTAAATACCGTTTTGAGTGTATTGATGAGAGGCATCTGCTCCGTCTTCACTTTTTCCATCACCAAAGTACCAAGTATAAGTTGCTTTTTCATCTGCTTCTGACTCATTTTTGAATTTAACTTCTCCTTTTGTGTTGGTTTCAAAGGTAAAGTAAGCCCTGAGATTATTTGATAAGCGAGTTGGGGTAGGTTGCTGTATTTTTGTGTTGGTCTTAGACGTATTTGCGGTGTTGTTTTTTGTGATTAACGGGGTCGCTTTATGGCTATGTGTATGGAGATTTGATTTATTAGTATTAGCTGAAGCGAAATTCTGATTAGTAAACCATAACATACCGGGAGTTGGAGCGAATGGATTGATATCGGAGAAATCAGGATTTTGCCGGGAATCAGGCCATACTTCGGTTTGACTATTCATCTTTGAATTATTTTTTTCTGTTTTTTCGGAGTTAACAGAAAAATCTATCAAGTTAGGTTGATTGTTTTGATTGGAACTTCCTTGCGCAGAGAATACCGTTTTAAAAAGTACATAAGCAGAAATAGCTAGTAAAACCGCTGCTCCAGCAATAAGGAGGATACGTTTTACTTTAAGATTGCGCTGTTCCCTTTCACGGGTGAACATCACCGACTCGAAAAATCCGGGAGCGGGTTCCTCCGAATACCCTCCCAGTTTATCGAGTACTATCTTGTCAATTTCGTCTGCGTTATTCATCGTAGTAAATTACTTTTCACTTTTTTTAATCAGGTCAATTAAATATTTTCTAGCACGGGCAAGTTGCGACTTGGATGTACCTTCATTTATTCCCAACATATCGCCAATCTCTTTGTGCTGGTATCCTTCGAGCGCATACAGGTTAAATACCATACGATAGCCATCTGGTAGTTGCTGAACCAGTGAGAGCAGTTCTTTTGCAGACAAGGCAGAAAATGCATCTGCTGTCTGGGTTTCCCATTCGGCTGCTTCCAAATCGGTATTTTTATCGTACTTTAAATTTTTGCGGTAATGCAGCAAGGCCGTATTTATCATAATGCGTTTTACCCATCCTTCCAATGAGCCCTCTGCTTTGAAATTTTTCAGATTATTATACACCTTAATGAACCCTTCTTGCAATATATCTTCAGCATCTTCCCTATTTTTTGAATAGCGAAGGCAAATGGCAAACATCTTACTAGCATACTGCTTATAAAATTCCTGTTGGGCCATACGGTCATCCAAGAGGCATTTTTTAATCAGATTAAGATCGTTTGTACTTACGTGGCTATTCACTCAGTTTGAATTAATAGATACATGAAAAGGGAGAACGGTTGTATTTCACTATAAAATTAATATTTTTTTATTTAAAAACGAATTTTGTGCAAAAAGAAATAATTTTATGACCTCTTAAAGGTCTTTCAAAAACATGAATACAGAAAAAATGCTTGCCTTTTTAGCCGAACTTAAAAAGCACAATACGAAAGAATGGTTTGATTCACACCGTGAAGATTATGCCCTCATTCGCAAGGAATTAATTGATTATTGCGCGGTTTTAGTTCAAGGTATTGGCAAGTTCGATCAGGAAATTCTGTCACTTGAGCCATCAAAATGCATTTTTCGTATTAACCGGGATGTGAGGTTTTCAACAAATAAAGATCCCTATAAAACAAATATGGGAGCCTATTTTAACAAAGACGGAAAGAAGGCTTTTACGGCAGGATATTACTTGCACATTGAACCCGGAGCCAGCTTTTTGGCCGGAGGTATGTACGCCCCTCCTTCAGAAGTGCTAAGTAAAGTGAGGCAGGAGATTGACTATAATTTTAAGGATTTTTACAAGATTGTTAATTCCAGTGCTTTTAAGAGTGCTTTCGGTAAGCTAGATGGAGAAAAATTGTCGCGACCTCCTAAGGGTTATGCTATAGATAATGAGGCTTGTGAGTATTTAAAACACAAAAGTTTTATAGTGGTTAAAAATCTAAATGACAGCGATTTTCGGAAACCTGATTTGGACAAAAATATTTTGCACAATTTCAAACATATGCATCCTCTGATTAAATTTTTGAACAGTGCCTTGGTTTGATGCTTTGTTTTTTTGTTTAATGAAGTTATATTAGCCCTTTAATTTCGGGGTTTAAATCTATAAATATTTGAAGAAAAGTATACTATACAGCACAAGTATTTTAGTACTTATGTTGCTCTCTTTGAGTTTAATAGCTCAACCTTGTGGTTCTACGGCCTACCCAGTTTACACAGGACAAGATACCGTTTGTCAGTACAAAATATACTCGTATACATTTGTTTCTGATGTTAATGATTCAGTTATTTATGTGGGCTTGCAAGGAGGGTATGTAGTTAATTCGCCTTTTTATAATCATGATAATCAAATTCAAATTACAACCGGAGCTGTAGGAATTATTTGGTATGATACCGTTTATGGCAATGCAAGGCTGGGGGTAAGAAGAATTAATAGAGCAACAGGGTGTGACTCGACTGTTTATTTTCCGATAAAAGTATATCCTGCTGCTTTAGCCCCAACAATACAAGGTAGCGATACTGTGTGTGTGTGGGCCAATACTACCTACCAGATTAGCAGTAATCCCGGTAGTTCATATTTTTGGTTGGTAAATGGGGGCTATGTTACCGGTTCACTTACTGATACAGTTGTTAATGTAGTTTGGACTTCCACAGGAACTGGAACCGTTGCTGTGCAAGAGACAAATATCAACGGATGTGACTCGATTGTATCTATGAATGTACATGTATTGGGCAATCCATCTCCATTAATTTCAGGACCAAGTTCTGTATGCCATAATAAACGTTACAGTTACACTACCGGAAATATATCAGGAGGAACCTACAACTGGACTGCTGTAGGTGGAACTATTGAAGGTTCAAACTCAGATACAGCGGTGAGAATTTTATGGGATCAGCCGGGTTCAGGCATTGTATTTCTTACAGTAGTTAATTCTAGCGGATGTGATACTTCCATTACAAAAACAATAGTGATTGAGTCTACGCCAATACCTACTGTAACAGGTTCACTTACTGTTTGTGAAAGGAAAGTAGTAGGATATAGAATAGCACCTATGTCCAATGTTTCCTATCAATGGCAGGCAACAGGGGGTACAATTCAAGGGTCAGCTTCAGATACTGTCTTGAATGTTCTATGGGGTTCTGCAGGAACAGGTTCTTTAAAAATCACTTTGCTTAACACAGTTACAGGTTGTGATTCATCTAGAACATTTACAATCACCAAAAATCCTACACCGGTGCCGGTAATATCGGGCTCCAATGAAGGTTGCGAAAAGAAAGTTTCCGTGTACTCTGTAACCAATGCCGCTGGCAATACTTATTTGTGGACAGTAACAGGCGGAACAATCCAAGGTTCAGCAACAGATACTGGTGTTGCTGTAAGATGGACAAGTGCTGGTACGGGCACACTTACTGTAAAAAGAACAAACAGTTTGGGCTGTGATTCAACAGTAACTAGAACCATCACTATACGGCCAACGCCAGTCCCTGTTATTACAGGTTCCGGTACGGTGTGTGCATATAAAATTTATAATTATTCTGTTAATGGTGCCTCCGGTAACTCCTACCAGTGGTCAATAGCAGGAGGAACAATTTTAAATTCAGTAATTGATTCGGTTGTACAGGTGAAGTGGGACACAGTTTCAAGTGGTACGATTATAGTAAAACGGACCAACAGTTTTGGCTGCGATTCTACTGTAAGTAGAACCATTGTTATAAACCCATATACAATACCCCAAATCAACGGACTAGATTCTGTTTGTGAGCGGAAAAGATATTCTTATACAGCTACAAATCACACAGGAAGTGTATATAAATGGAATGTTTCTGGTGGAAATATTGAAGGCTCTGATTCATCTGCTTCAGTCCAAGTTTTTTGGACTTCTGCCGGCACAGGTTCAATCAATGTCAAAGAAACCAACAGTTTTGGTTGCGACACTAATATTACTCAATTTGTTCAGGTAAACCCAGCACCAGCACCTTTTATTAACGGGCAGTTTACGGTATGTGAATTTAAGCGAACCTCTTTTTCAGTAAACGCTCAAATTGGTACTACTTACCAGTGGTTGGTAACTGGAGGCACGCTGGAGTCACCTGATACAGCAACTAGTATTTCAGTTTTATGGGGTCCGCAGGGAACAGGTAGTATTTTGTTGCATCAGATTAATTCATTTGGTTGCGATTCATCTATTCAAAGGTCGGTTACTATTCGTAAAACACCGACACCGGTTGTAACCGGGGATACAGTTGTTTGTGCAAATAAATTCTATACTTACTCGATAGCGCCTACTGCAGGTAATACATATGTATGGACAGTTAACGGGGGAAATATCTCAGGCAGTAGTACTTCTTCCTCAATAATTGTAGAATGGCTAACTTTAGGAAATGGCTCTGTTCAGGTAAAAGAAACCAACAATTTTGGCTGCGATTCTACAGTAATGAAGTCAATAAGCATACGCTCAACACCAACACCACTCATTACTGGAGATGTGATTGTTTGTGAAAATTACTTTAAGAACTATAGAGTTACTACTCCGGTAACAGGTTCAACTTATCGTTGGCAGATTACAGGTGGTACAATCGTAGATTCAAGTCTGCAAACAGTGATCGCAGTTAAGTGGGGAATAACAGGAACAGGTATTTTAAAAATGACGGAGACCAATTCCTCAGGATGTGATTCATTTATATCAGTTAACATACAAGTTACCCCAACACCCGTCCCTTTTGTAAGCGGTAAGTCCGTTGTTTGTGAAAATAAAAAAGAAGGGTATTCTGTTAATCTTGCTCCAGGCACATCCTACTACTGGTTGGATCCCGTAGGTGGAATTATTCAGGGTATCAGAACAGGTTCAGCGGTTACTATTTTGTGGGGAACTACAGGTACAGGTAAGGTTAGGGTAAAACAAACCAACTTGTCAGGCTGTGATTCCATTGCGGAAATGACGGTGAATATTCAACCCACACCTTTGCCGGTTATTTCAGGAGCAACAACAGTTTGTGAATACACATCAACATCCTACTCAGTAGCTGCAGGAGCGGGTTATAGCTACCTTTGGACAGTAACGGGGGGTAATATTGTAGGTGCCTCTAATGCCAATAGTATTCAGGTAAGTTGGGGTGTACAGGGTGCAGGTAAAGTAACCATTAAACAAACCAACTCACTTGGGTGTGACTCAACCGTTTCTATTGTAGTGGCTAAAAGGGCAAAACCCCGTCCTAAAATTACAGGAAATAAAAGGAGTTGTGCGTATTCAACGGGTAATTTATACTACGTAAGCGTGAGCCCTAACCCTAACTACAGTTACATTTGGAAAACAGGCAGGGGCATTATTACCTCTTCTACTAACACAAACGAAGTAAAAATTGAATTTACCGACCCGGGGCCTGATTCAATTACAGTGACTGAAATTGATAATCTTACAGGTTGTGACAGTTCAGTTACGATGCAGTTGGTTATAGATAGTGTAGAAAAAGCACAAATCAGTATTCCTGATTTGAAAGGTTGCAAACCGTTTAAAGCGGAGTTTACCGGAAACAGAACAGATGCATCCCATCTTTATCGTTGGTCTTTCGGTGACGGGCGTTCTGCTGAAGAGCCCAATCCAACCCACATATACACGAGGGCAGGTGTGTTTAATGTACGCGTTATTGCACAAAACATTGCAACGGGTTGCAGAGATACCACAATAGATACACTCACTATTTATGAAACACCTGACCCCTCATTTACTTATGATATGGAAATGGACTCTATATACGCCAATGAGGATACCATACAGTTCTTTAATACCAGTATAGGTGCGGACTCATTCTATTGGTACGTTGAGATGTCTCCGAATAAACACGATACTTCTGCTTTTGAGCCCAAAAAATATACATATGAATATCCGGGAATATATCCTGTAAAACTGATTGCATATGATACAGCTACGGGTTGTCGAGATTCTGTCACCAGGCTTGTAAGTGTACGTGTTTATGAGAATCTATTCGTGCCTTCGGGTTTCAGCCCTAATGATGATGGAGTAAATGATATATTTACTCTCACGTTTGAGAATGTCACGGAATTTCGAATGACGGTTTGGAGTAGGTGGGGTGAAATTGTTTTTGACAGTAATAATCCTGTAGTGGTGTGGGATGGTACCTATAAAGGTAAACCATTAAATCAAGATACATATCCATATGTGATTATTGCCCGCGGATTTCACGGAACAAAACTATACCGTAAGGGTACTATTACTATCCTAAGGTAAACTTTTTTAAGGTGTAAAGAATTAATGGAAAACCTTATTTATAGCTTCCATGCGCGATTGCACCTCCAGTTTGCGGTATATGTTTCGGATGTGTGTGCGAACAGTATCTGTGCTTAAGAAAAGCTGATCAGCAATCTCTTTGTAACGAAGTCCTTTGGCAAGTAACTGAAGTAATTCTTTCTCCCGTGAGGTGAGCATCTCTAATGAAACACTAGTAGTAGTTGGATTAATGTGTTGAAAAGAACCTATTACCTTACGGGCAATTTGTGCATTCATGGGTGAGCCACCTTCATACAGGTCTTTGATTGCATCCAGTAGTTTTCCGGGTTCAGTTTTTTTTAGAATATATCCGGTAGCACCCGCTTTTAGGGCATTAAAAATATGTTCATCGTCCTCATACACCGTGCACATCATAAACTGCATGCTAGAACTCACAGGTTTTAATTGCTTGATGCATTCAATACCGCTGATGCCTGGTAGGTTTATATCCATCAGCACCACATCAACGGGGTCTTTTTTGAGTGTTTCAACGGCTGTTTCACCTGATTGGAATTTGTGTACACAGCTGAAACCTTCGCTTATATCCAGAATACTTGCAATTCCTTCACGAATGTCTTTAATGTCTTCAACTATGGCTACACGAATCATATATCAAAGGTCTTTATAGACAGGGCACAATGCAATACGTATTTCATGTGATTTACTGTTCGAAAAGCGTAAGACGTATGGTTGTTCCCTGCTTAGGTGAGGTGATAATATCCAGCATTGCGGCTAGGCTTTTAGCTCTTTTTTCCATGTTAATCATGCCATTTCCTAAAACAGACGATTCAACCAGATTGCAGCCTTTGCCATTATCTGTTACTTCAAAAGTAATTATTTTATTTTGGCGTTCTACACGTATAACGACTTCAGTTGCTTCGGCATATTTAAAGGCGTTGTTGAGTGCTTCTTTCAGTATTAGGAAAATATTTCTTCTTACTTCAGAAGGGAAACGGGGTAGCTCAGTTTGCTCTGCAAAATCAAATGTACATTTTACATTTTGATCTTCGAAAATATCTGTGGTAAATTCTCTGATGTAAGCTAGTAAACTTTCCGGATTATCATGTCTCGGGTTGAGTGCCCATACAATCTCACTCAGGTTGTCTACGAGTTCTCTCGATGTTTTTACAATACGTTCAGCATGCAGTTCCGGATTTTCATTTTGCTTTAGTTTGTATTTGAGCAATTCACTTTGTATAGCAATTTTTGACAAACCGGAACCCAAATCATCGTGCATGTCTTTTGATATGCGTTCCCGTTCTTTTTGTACGGCTTGTTGTTTTTCCAATTCGCGAAGTTGCTCTTTTAATTTTCTGGTTGAGATGCTTCTTATGGTATAAAATAGAAAGAAGGAAATACCCATTACAAGCACCGTAATAAACCACCATGTTTTCCAGTAAGGCGGGGTAATAGTAATATTAATCAATACTTCCTTTTTGCCCCATATTTTGTCATTATTACAGGCCTGTACCAAAAAAGTGTATTGTCCGGGAGGGAGATTACTGTAACGGGCAAATCGTTTACTTCCGCTTTCTACCCATTCATTGTCCCACCCCTCCAATCGGTAGCGGTAGTTGTTTTTAGCAGGTATGGTATACTCCAAAGCAGTAAACTCAAAAGAAATGGTACTGCTGTCATACGGCATGCGAAGTACACTACCCAAGGTGTGGTCAAATGGAATGTTCCCGTCATTTACTTTTAAAGAGGTTAAACTAACCCGTGGTAGAAAAGGATTATCTTTTATTAGACCGGGATAAAAAGAATTAAATCCGTTTATGCCCCCAAAGAACATTTCACCTGTAGAACTTTTGTAATAAGCTCCTGTATTGAACTCATTAGATTGCAAACCGTCTATTACAGAGTAGTTTCTACATACTTTATCTACAGGATTGTACCAGCTTAATCCTTTGTTCGAGCTCACCCATAGTTTCCCCCGCTCATCGCTGAGTACCCCATAGAGATAATTATCAGCCAAACCGTTTTCTGAAGATATTATAGTGTGCGTGTCATTAGTCAAATCATACCGGATAAGTCCCATGCCGGACGCCATCCACAAAATTTTATTTTTCTTATCCTCATAAAATGACCGAACATTACTTTCAAGGAGAATATTCTTTTCCAGACGAAGTATATTCTTTTCATATTTCAGTATAAACAGGTAAGAGTGTCCTTCTGTACCAATCCATATGCGTCCATCTTGAGTTTGGTAGCTGCTTAATGCAAGTGTTCTGATATTGGGATGCAAGCGAAGTGTATCCATTTTCCCATTTCTGTATCGAGACTCATAGAGTCCGGCACGTGTTGTTGCTAAGGTTGTTTTTTCTCGTGTATTGAGCAAGCTATAGATTAAACTGTTGGTATTTATTTTCTCCATATCAGGTGAGGCTGGTACCGCAGCATACTTACCGTTGGTGTAATAGTCAACACCCTTATTTGAGCCTATAATCATATGCCCGTAAATGTCTTTTGTAATAACAGACACCACATTGCCTGATGCTCCTGATCGTTTTATTTGTTTTATTTCCCCGTTTTTTCTGTTTAACTGATAGAATCCGTTTTCATGTGTGCCGAACCACAACAGCTTATTCTCATCTTCATAAAAACATTTGATAAACATATTTTTTGCATAGATATTAAACTTACGTGGCTTTAAATCAAATTTGTTAAGTCCGCCACCATCTGTTCCTATCCACAGGTTTTTGGATTGGTCAATGAATAATGTGCGTACAATATCGAACGACAAACTTTGATGATTGTTTGGATTATTGACAAAGGAATTTAATTCCCCGGTGCTCAAGTCATAACATAATAACCCCGACATACCAGTTCCTATCCAAAGCCTGTTGTAATCATCCTTTACAATAGAAAATGCAACCGGAGTGGAGTGTTTCAACATTAAGTCAATCCATTTGTATTGGTGTGTACTTAGATTATATTGCATTATACCTTTATCAGTTCCCAGCCATATAAAGTTACTTTTTACATTATGATGTACAGATATGGTCAATTCAGATCCAGTTTTCTTTAATTCATTTTCCAGAAGTGAGATAAACTTTTTATGAGACGGTACAAATGCCACAAGTTTTAAGTTGCCGATAAAGTAAATTGTATCATTTTTTATAATACCCATTCGGTTGGGACCGCCTTTGTTGCCGTATCGGATACTTTTAGGCATCTCAACGTATTGAAACGATTTAATGCTGTCGTTGAAACAACCCAAAGTATTACTTCCTTTAATGAACCATAAATTCCCTTCACTGTCAAAATCTATAAGTTCACAGTCAAAATGAGTAGAATCACTATGTTTGAGATTTTTTACCGACTCAAAACGATGTTCTTTACTCAAATATTTACTAAATCCGCCCATGCGTGTACCAAACCAAAGGTTTCCTTTTTTATCCTCAAGGGCTTTTCCGGTAATGAAACTGCTACTAAGACCATCTTGGCCTTTTTTACGGGTTTTATAGACTTCAAACTGATATCCATCAAAGCGATTTAGCCCGTCACCAGTGCCAAACCACATGAAGCCTCTGGAGTCCTGAAATATGCAATAAACCGAGCTTTGTGATAAGCCTTCATTGACATTGTAGCGCTGAAAAAGTTCTTGTGATTCCTGTGCTTTGAGCAGGTAAGGGAAAATAATTGTCCATGCAAAACAGTATAGGCGTAATTTCGTTGGTAAAAGAGGCATGCGTTTTAAATTCAATTACACGTATTTTGCTTCTGAAATATATGGCAAAAAAGAAGAATAATAACATAGAAAACCCTGTAGTAATTGAGGATGAGTTGATTGAAGTTCTGGGTGCGCGTGAGCACAACCTTAAAAACATTGACGTAACCATTCCGCGTAATAAATTGGTAGTGATTACGGGCCTGAGCGGGAGCGGAAAATCATCGCTGGCTTTTGATACTATTTATGCTGAGGGACAGCGCAGGTACATGGAAAGTTTCTCAGCCTATGCACGTCAGTTTATAGGTAACATGGAGCGACCTGATGTAGATAAGATTGATGGTCTGAGTCCGGTTATTTCCATTGAGCAAAAAACAGTCAACAAAAACCCACGTTCAACGGTAGGTACCATTACGGAGATATATGATTTTCTGCGTTTACTTTATGCCCGTGCAGCCGATGCCTATTCTTATGTAACCAACGAAAAAATGGTGCGCTTGAATGAAGACCAGATTCTTCACCGCATCATTGAGCAGTACCTGGGTAAAAAAATTATAGTGCTGGCACCCATTATTAAAGGCCGCAAAGGACATTACCGCGAATTGTTTGAACAGCTACGCAAACAAGGTTTTGCTAAAGTGCGCATTGACGGGGAAGTAAAAGACATTACACCTAAAATGCAGGCCGATCGCTATAAGATTCACGATATTGAAGTGCTTGTAGATAGAATTGACGTAAACAACGGTTCAGCCACACGTGTTGCAGAGGCAGTAAAAACTGCTTTGCGAATAGGGAAAGGTATTATGATGGTAAGCGATGAGGCGGGTAAAAAAGTGAGCCATTTCAGCCGCTACCTTATGGATCCGGTTTCCGGTATTTCATATGATGAACCACAACCCAACTCCTTTTCATTTAACTCACCTTATGGCTATTGTCTTACTTGTGACGGTCTGGGTGTAGTGAGTGACATAGAAGAAAAGGCCATCATACCCGACCCTAAGAAAAGTATTAATAAGGGGGCATTAGCACCTTTGGGAGAATTCAGGGAGAACTGGACCTTTATGCAGTTGCGTGAATTGGCTAAGCAGCATAAATTCAGTTTGGCAGATGCAATTGAAAAGATTCCGAAAGAAGCATTGAGTATTATTTTGCACGGAAGTGACGATCCGTTAAAAGTGCAATACACCTTCAGCAGCGGTTACCAGCAGGAGTACAGCAGCAACTGGGAGGGCTTGATTCCGCTTATTAACCGGCATTACCACGAGAAAAGTTACGATGCCATATACAAGTGGGCCGAAGAGTTTATGTCCATTCGTGAATGCCCCGGATGCAACGGTAACCGTTTGAAAAAAGAATCCCTCTTTTTCAGAGTAGATGGTAAAAATATTGCTGAACTGGCTCGTATGGATATTAGCCAACTGGCAGTTTGGTTTGATGATATTGAAGAACGCCTTTCCGAAAAACAACGTACCATAGCTGCTGAAATACTTAAGGAAATCCGTTCACGCATAAGCTTTTTGCTTGATGTGGGTTTAACCTACCTTACACTTAATTCACCCTCTAAAACTCTTTCAGGCGGAGAAGCCCAGCGTATCCGTTTAGCTACTCAAATAGGTTCGCAGTTGGTAGGTGTTTTATATATTTTGGATGAGCCCAGTATTGGTTTACACCAACGCGACAATGAACGTTTGATTAAATCACTGAAAGATTTGCGTGATTTGGGAAATTCGGTTATTGTGGTGGAGCACGATAAAGACATGATACTGGAAAGTGATTATGTGCTGGATATGGGGCCGGGTGCAGGTATACATGGCGGACATATTGTGGCCAAAGGCGAGGTACCGGTATTTATGAGCCAAAGAAGTACAACTGCTGATTACATAAGTGGTGTACTCAAAATTGAAGTGCCTTCCAAACGCAGGAAAAGTAACGGGAAAAAACTTTCCATTAAAGGAGCCACGGGAAACAACCTTAAAAACGTTAGTGTTGATTTTCCTTTAGGAACACTCATTTGTGTTACCGGAGTTTCAGGTAGCGGTAAATCAACGTTGATTAATGAAACATTGTACCCTATTCTGAACCAGTATTTTTATCATTCACATCAAAAACCTCTTGCGCATAAAAGTGTGCATGGTCTAGAAAACGTAGATAAAGTAATTGAAATTGACCAAAGCCCTATCGGTCGTACACCAAGAAGTAATCCGGCAACGTATGTAGAAGTGTTCAGTGATATTAGAAATTTGTATGCTGAACTGCCGGAATCTAAAATACGTGGCTATAAACCCGGGCGTTTTTCTTTTAACGTAAAAGGTGGCCGTTGCGAAACTTGCCAAGGTGGAGGTATGCGGGTAATTGAAATGAATTTTTTACCTGATGTACACGTTAAGTGTGAAACCTGCGGAGGAAAGCGTTACAACAAAGAAACACTTGAAGTGCGCTACAGGGGTAAGTCCATCAGTGATGTGTTGGATATGCCTATTGAGCAGGCTGTGCAATTTTTTGAAAACACTCCTCATATTCTGCGTAAAATACAAACACTGCATGATGTTGGTTTAGGTTATATAACACTAGGACAACAAAGCACAACACTCTCAGGCGGGGAAGCACAGCGTGTAAAATTAGCCACTGAATTAAGCAAACGCGATACAGGCAATACGTTTTATATTCTGGATGAACCAACCACGGGTTTACACTTTGAAGATGTGCGTGTGCTGTTAGAAGTGTTGAATAAACTGGTAGAAAAAGGCAATACGGTATTGGTGATTGAACACAATTTAGATGTGATTAAAGTAGCCGACCATGTTATTGATTTGGGCCCGGAAGGTGGCAAACATGGGGGTGAAATTATTGCACAAGGAACACCTGAAGAAGTTTGTAAAGTTAAGGCAAGTCATACTGCCCGTTTCCTCAAAAAGGAACTGGGTTTTTAAGACGGCTAGTGTTTGAGTGGTCGTTTTTTCAGCATTCCACCCTTAGTGTCTTTTACGCTATTCATTACCACAAATGCATTGGGATCAATTTTTTGAATCTCGGTGTTCAAACGGTTCAATTCCAAACGGGTAATCACAGTATAAATAATATCCACTTCCCTTGATTCTCCGGTTTTTCCGTATCCTCTTTTTCCGTTATACACAGTTAGTCCTCGGCCCATTTGGTTAATAATCATTTTTCGTATATACTCACTGTGGGAAGATATAATGGTTACACCGGTGTATTCTTCTATTCCTTCAATAATAAAATCGAGTGTTTTAGAGGCCGATAGATAAGTTATCATGGAATACAGTGCAATTTCAATGGAGAGTAAATATGCAGCTGCTGAAAATATCATGATGTTAATGATGATGATAATATCTCCGATGGTGGTCCCTACTTTGCGGCTTAAATAAATAGCTAAAACTTCAGTGCCGTCAATTACGGCACCTCCCCTTACTGATAAGCCAATGCCTGCTCCAAGAAAGAAGCCACCAAAAACCGCTACCAGTAAATTATCGTTGGTTATGTTGGGGAAATCTACCGTTGCTACACATAGTGCCAAACCTGAGATGGCTAAGGCTGTTTTTATGGCAAACGAACGGCCAAGTATACCATAACCTAAAAGTACAAAGGGAATATTAACAACTATGATGAGTATGTAAAGCGGAGTCCCGCTAAGTGCTGAGATGAGCAATGATATACCTGTTGCACCTCCGTCAATAAACTGGTTAGAGAGTAGAAAACCTTTAAAGCCAAAAGCAGCAGAGAAAATGCCAAGGGTAATAAGCAAGAAATCTTTCAGGCCACGTAGTGCATTAATTTTCACTTCACGCAAACCCTTCGCCATCATGTAAGGCGAGAAGGTAGGCGCAGGGTGGTCCTTTTTATAGCGTAGTACAGTATTAACTATAAGTTTGCGTAGGAAGGAGTGCATAATAAAGAAACAATTTACAAACGGTATAGCACAAAGGTACCGAAATTTATTAAGTGTTAAGGTGTATTGAAGCAGCAAGTATAGCTGCACATGCGGTTATTTGTTCGACTCAGATCTGATGTAAGAAAATAATGTTGTAACATTTTTTAGGTAAACCATAACTCAGCTTTTAGCCACTTTGTGCAATTTTGGCAAGTAGTTTATAACCCATGCCTCAAAAAGTGAAATTAAGTGTTTTGATTTTTCTGCTTACATTGTTTAGCGGGTCAGCATTGCCCCAAGAGGAGAAACAAGAAGTTGTAGTTCTTCACCTGATGCCCCGTTTTCAGCAGGAACGTTTACAGTTAAATCATTATTATCAACTTCCCTCAGGCGACAGTGTTTTGATCATCGGCTTACGATTTTACCTCAGCCACATTCAACTTTGGAACGATTCGTTTACAACAGGAACTGCTTTAAAAACTCATTACCTTATTGACGCAGCAAATCCGGCTTCACAAAAAATTATTATCCCGTTAAATTCGGGTTTAAAATTCAACACTATTCGTTTTGTTATCGGGATAGATAGTGCAACCAATTACAGGGGGGCATCAGAAGGCGAACTTGACCCAACAAACGGAATGTATTGGACCTGGCAAAGCGGTTACATTAATTTTAAACTGGATGGAAGAAGTAACCTTTCATCCTCCCGCAACAAAGAGTTCAACTGGCATTTAGGCGGATACCGATACCCCTTTATTACGCAGCAACATTGTACTATAGCGGTTAATGCTACTTCTGCTGTTGTCTTGCGCATTCAATTGGATCAACTGGTGGAGCAACTTAAACGGCAGCAAACCCCGCAGATTATGTC
>JAGPCK010000101.1 GCA_018058135.1 Bacteroidia bacterium
AGCCCTGACCCGCCTGCAATCAGAATTTGTTTCAAAATGTTAAACTTTATTACCTAAACCTTAAAAACACCTAAACAATTATATCACATAAGTGTTTATTTGCAATATACTTTCGACCAATTGGCTAAATTTTCAATAAAAGACATCGAAACGGTAAGTGGCATTAAAAGCCATACCCTGAGGATTTGGGAGCAGCGGTACGGAATTATTCGTCCCAAACGCACTGATACCAACATTCGTTACTACGATGATCAGGATTTAAAGTTAATCTTGAATATCAGTGTATTGAATAATAACGGATACAAGATATCGGAGATTGCAGCTATGTCTTCTGCACAAATCCAGCAAGCTGTTTTGGAAGTAAGTGCCACCGACAGAAAGTTCAATAGTCAGGTAAAGTCGCTGGTTGCAACCATGCTCACTTTAGACGAAAAAGGCTTTCACTATATATTGTCAACCAATATTCTTCAATTGGGGCTCGAGCAAACCTTTATAAACATTATCATTCCTTTTCTTCAGGAAGTTGGGTTGTTGTGGCAAATTGGTTCTATACATGTGGCCCATGAACATTTTATTACCAACCTCATTAAGCAAAAATTATATGTGGCGGTTGACGGACAAAACTTTTATGAGGGTACCACCGGTAAAAAGTTTTTACTCTTTTTGAAAGAAGGAGAACCTCACGAGATTGGGTTACTATTTGCCAATTTTATGTTACGTACCAGAGGACATCAGGTTATTTACCTGGGTCAGAGTTTGCCCCACCATGAGTTGCAGGAGGTATTTGCGGTTTATAACCCTCAATATGTTTTAACCACGCTTACGTCATCCATTACAGACGAAGAGCTAACTAAATTTGCCAATGAACTGGCCCAGTCATGGCCCGAAGCCACAGTTATTCTTACCGGAAGTCAATTGTACGGTAAAACAATAAAAGTTAAATCTAATGTAACTGTGGTAAACGATATGGCTTACTTCACAGCTCTGTTAGATGAGTTTGGCCGAAATATTATTCCCAATTAATTTTATATGACCCTATCACTTCGCTATTTATTTGTTGCTGTTACACTATTGTTGCAGGGTTTCGTCTATGCCCAGTCGACCGGAAAAATATCTGGTTACGTAAAAGATGCAAAAACAGATGAACCGCTTGTTGGGGTTTCGGTTGCGCTGGAAGGCACTACACTAGCCACCATTACTGATGTTAAAGGGTACTATAAAATTGAACAGGTTCCCACTAAATCATACACAGTTTTCGCCAGCTACCTGGGGTACAAAACGCTTTACAAGTATGATGTTATCATTACTTCTGGTAACACGTATTCCCTCAACTTTCAACTGGAAGAATCTTTTAAAGAACTTTCTGAAGTAAAAATTGTAGCCAGTCCGTTTTCGAAATCGAATGAAACACCGCTTTCGGTTCAAACCCTTTCGCGCCAGGAAGTTATTTCCTATCCCGGAGGTAACAACGATATTGCTAAGGTGGTACAATCACTGCCCGGTGTTTCCGGCTCAGTGGGTTTCAGAAATGACATTATCATTCGCGGTGGTGCACCTAATGAAAACGTGTATTACTTAGACGGTATAGAAATTCCCAACATCAACCACTTTGCCACGCAAGGCAGTTCCGGTGGTCCGGTAGGTATGATTAACGTTTCCTTTATTGAAGATGTAACACTAAGTACCTCATCCTTTAATTCCAGATACGATAATCCCCTTTCAGGTGTATTGCAGTTCAGGCAGCGCAACGGCAGTGAAGACCGTACACAAGGTAATTTCAGGTTAGGTGCAAGTGAGGCCGCATTCACACTGGAAGGTCCGTTGTCAAAGAAAAATAAAAACATCACCTACATCATTTCAGCCAGACGATCTTACCTGCAATTTTTGTTCAAATTTTTAGGACTTCCATTTTTACCATCTTACTGGGATTACCAATACAAGATGAATTGGAAAATTGACGACAAGAATGAAATCAGTTTGATTGGCCTGGGTTCTATTGACGACTTTGAACTGAATAAACCTGAACGTAAAAGTGATGAAACAGATGAGGAATGGTTTAGCCGTGCCGCCATCTATGACCGCATTCCGGTGAATTCACAGTGGAGCAGCACCATTGGCCTGGTGTGGAAACACCGCATTAAAAACGGTTCGTTAAACATTGCATTTAGCGGAAACTACCTCAACAACGAAGCGGTGAAATACGATAGCAATGATGCCAGTAAAGCTCTTATCCTAAAATACAAATCAGTAGAAGATGAAAACAAACTTCGAGTGGAAGTGGCCAAGTACAAAGGCAAATGGAAATATGCTTATGGATTTAATGCACAAAACTCAGAGTACAGCAATTCTACTTACAGCCGTTTGCAATCTGTGCCCTTGATAGTGGTTAATTACAATACCTCTATACAGTTTTTACGTTACGGTCTTTTTGCTCAGGCCACGCGTTCCTTTGGCCGCTTCTCTGCTTCTGCAGGTTTGCGAACCGATGGAAATACCTTTACCAACGATGGCAACGAACTTCAAAAACGACTTTCCCCAAGATTGGCTGCTACCTTTGCTTTAACAACAAAAGTAAATGTGAATGCCTCTGTGGGGCGGTACTATAAAATTGCTCCATACACGGTGTTGGGCTTTAGAGACAACACAGGCAAGTTGGTAAACAAAGATGCACCATACATTCAATCCGACCATTTAACAGCAGGAGTGGAGTACCTTCCTTTTAAGGCCACACGCATCACCGTGGAAGGATTTTATAAATGGTACGATAACTATCCGGTATCTAACCGTGACTCCATCTCACTGGCCAATCTGGGAGGCGATTTCGGGGTTATAGGTAATGAAGACATCAGCAGCATTGGAAGGGGAAGAACATACGGTGTGGAGATTTGTCTGCAGCAAAAGTTTGTGAAAAATTTCTACGGTATTCTGGCATACACCTATTACCATAGTCAGTTTACGGGTTTCGATCGCAGTCGTTTTATCCCGTCAGGCTGGGACAACCGCCATTTAATTTCTTTTACCGGAGGATATAAATTTAAACGCAATTGGGAAATGGGATTGCGTTACCGCTACTTAGGAAAGGCACCATATACTCCGATAGACACCTTGCTTTCTCGCCTTAATTATGGTGTTAGGGGCGGAGGCATTCCTGACTACAGCCGTGTCAACTCTCAACGTTTGGGCACCTACAGCGTTATGGATATTCGTATTGACAAAAAATGGAACTTTAAAAAATCAACACTGGATATTTACCTGGATATACAAAACGTTACCGGAAGCATTCAACCCGGTGCACCTGAGTTTGTGGTGGCCCGCAATGCTGCCAATCAGATTATAACAGTAGATGGATTGCCCTATAACGGCAGTAACGGAAAGCCTGTTATCATTAAAAATCTGAATTCAGGAACTCCCATTCCCAGTATCGGGATTATTGTGGAATTTTAGCTTTAGCGTTTTTTCACCCGCCTATACGGGAAGTTCAACGAAAAATGTGCTATGTGATTATTGAGTATTGGGTACTTTTACCTCAAATTAACTTAAAGTCATGAAACATTTAATATTGACCTTAACCATACTTTTGCCTCTTTTTACATTAGCAAGGGTTATTACGGTAAACAACAATGCAGGTTCCCCCTCGGCTTTCAGCAGTTTGCAGGCAGCCATTGATACTGCAGCAACAGGTGATACCATCTATGTGCAGGGTTCTGCCACAGATTACGGAAACATCAGCATTACCAAGCGACTTGTGCTTTTGGGTGCAGGTTACCGCCCCAATAAATCCAACCCGTTACCTTCCAAGTTAAACATTGTGGCCTTAGACTCTGTGGGTTCAGGAGCAAATGCCGGGGCCTCTGCCAGCGGAACGGTTATCATGGGTTTTGAGATTACCAAACTGGGTACGGTTAACAATCTTTATCTCCGCAATTTGCTCATTAAACGCAACAGGTTCATTAAAAACCCGAACTTTAACTTTGCCGGGCTATCGCTATTGACTGTTGATTGCACCATTGAACAAAATATCTTCGACAGTTCATCGGCTGTTGATTTTGATTTGGGTGTGGCCACCAATTGTTTGGTGCGTAACAATATCATCGGTTGTCCGTTTCGCAATTCCAGCGGAGGGGCCGTGTTGCTTAATAACCTTTTTATCGGACAGGCCAACGCATTCAATAACGTGTCGAATGCATTAATTGCCAATAATGTTTTTTTTGGTATGGCTCCACAAGGGTGCAGTAATTCCTCTTTTAGCAACAATATAACGTACAACACTTCGAATGATGCATTGCCTTACGGAACCAACGGAGGCAGCGGCAACCAAAGTGCGACCAATCCGCAGTTTGTTAATGCCACACAATATGCGTTCGATTTTAATCTGGACTTCCATTTACAATCAACTTCATCTGGTAAGGGTGCGGGTACTGATGCTACAGATATTGGTTTGTACGGTGGTGGTGCACCATTACCTGCTTACGGTGGCGAGCCTTCTATTCCGCAGATTAAAACGTTTACAGTTGCGCCTGTGGTAAAAAAGAACAGCACGTTGCAAATTAACATCAAAGCTAAAAAACAAGACTAGACGCACAGATGAAACAACTCCAGTTGTTATTTCTTCTGTTGTTATCGCATGTTGTAGTTTTTGCACAACGCATTGAGCGGGTAGAATATTTTTATGACACCGACCCGGGATT
>JAGPCK010000015.1:0-53514 GCA_018058135.1 Bacteroidia bacterium
TGTTGAGTAACGAGCCGGAAGATTTTGCCCGTTTGGCCGAAGAGGTAATGGGGAATAAAAAAACATCCGGAACTGCTGATGAAGAGAGGGGGGCGAATGACTGAGTACCACGTTCCGGTACTGCTCCAAGAGTGTATACAAGGGCTGCAAATAAACCCTGAAGGAATTTATGTCGATGTAACTTTTGGCGGAGGAGGCCACTCCCGCGCCATTCTGCAACAACTTACCACCGGAAAATTATATGCATTTGATCAGGATGCTGATGCAACAGATAATGTACCTGATGACAGTCGCTTTGAATTAATTGAGAGCAACTTTGGACACCTGCGCAATCAGTTGCGTTTTCACAAAGCTATACCAATTGATGGTTTGCTGGCTGATTTAGGAGTGTCATCGCATCAATTTGATGAGGGCAGCAGAGGTTTCTCTTTCCGTTTTGATGAAGCTGAACTGGATATGCGCATGGATCAGTCGCAAGATCTCACTGCTCAACTTGTAATTAATGATTACACCGAAGCACAACTGGCCGATGTGTTCTACCTCTATGGTGAACTCACCAATTCTCGTAAACTGGCACATGCCATTATAGTAAGAAGAGCCGTTTCGCACATTCGTACTGTGGGAGAGTTGAAGCAAACCCTTTTCCCCTTTGCACCCAAATTTAAGGACTACAAATTTTTCGCTCAGGTTTTTCAAGCCTTGCGTATAGAAGTAAATCAGGAAATGAAAGCCCTGCGTGAGTTGCTGGAACAAAGTGCTGAGGTCATAAAACAAGGCGGTCGATTGGTAGTGATTTCCTATCACTCACTGGAAGACAAGCTGGTGAAAAATTTCATGAACAACGGAAAACTGGAGGGCGAAGTGGAGAAAGATTTTTTCGGTAATCAGATAAAACCGTTTAAGCCATTAACACGCAAATCCATTGTGCCCGATGAGGCAGAGATGGAGCGCAACCCCCGATCAAGAAGTGCACGCTTACGTATAGCAGAAAGAATATGAACCAACTGATAGACGAAATAGAAGAGCGGAAGAAAAAGGAACAGCCTGAGGTGAAAAAATCCACTACGGGTAAGCAGATGGCACAGGTTGCTGATTTCGATTTCTTCATTACCCGCGAGAACATGCAGAAGGCATTTCCCTTTTTTATGTTTTTGGCAGGCATCGCTATTTTTTATATCGCCAATACGCATTACGCAGAAAAAACGATTCGTCAGTCTGACAAACTCACTAAAGAAATTAAAGAGCTGCGCTCGGAATACATCACCATCAAATCAGATCTGATGTTTCGAAGTAAACAAAGTGAAGTAGCCCAGCGACTCTTACAAAAAGAAATTAAACCGTTAACCACACCACCTAAAAAAATTGTAGTGCAGGCCGAATGAACATTAAGAAAGACATATTATGGCGCTCGTACCTCACTTTTGTGTGTATCGCACTTTTTGCGGTGGTGATAGTGGTGTACATGTTCAAGCTACAATTTGTAGAAGGACATAAGTGGCGTCAACTTGCCGATAGCCTCAGTACCGACTACCAAACCATAGAAGCAGTAAGAGGAAATATATATGCCTGTGACGGAAGCTTGCTGGCTACTTCTATACCTATATATGATATACGTTTTGATACCCGCGCCAGTGCATTAACCAATGAAGTATTCAGTGGGGGAGTAGATTCTCTTGCACTTATGCTGTCTCTTACCTTCAAAGATAAATCAGCACGTGATTACAAACGAACATTAGTGAATGCACGTAAAAGAGGAGAGCGGTATTTCTTATTAAAACGTAAGGTGACTTATGTGCAGATGAAAGCTATGAAATCATGGCCCTTGTTCCGTTACGGAAAATACAAGGGTGGTTTTGTAGCTACGGAACGTACCCGTAGACAAAAGCCATTTCAACTGCTGGCTGAACGAACCATTGGTTACAACGTAGAAGGTGTTGCCCCCGTTGGATTGGAAGGTTCTTTTAATGATGTGCTTTCCGGCAATAGCGGTAAACGTTTGATGCAAAAAGTGAGTGGTGGTGTATGGGTACCTATCAATGATGAAAATGAAATTGAACCTGAAAACGGCAAAGACATTATCAGCACAATTGATGTCAACATTCAGGATGTAGCAGAAGAGGCGTTATACAATACACTGGTATCTAACAATGCCCAATACGGTACAGCTGTATTGATGGAAGTTGCTACGGGAGAAATAAAAGCCATTGCCAACCTCACCAAAGTGAGTGACGGTGTTTACCAGGAAAAATACAACTATGCTATTGGTTTAAGTGCTGAGCCGGGTTCAACCATGAAACTGGCTTCCATGATTGCTTTGCTCGAAGATGGATATGTAAAACCAACAGATTCCGTTGATACGGAAGGCGGACAAAAAAGGTATTTCGATCGCATGATGAAGGATGCCGAAGAAGGTGGTCACGGAAGAGTGAGTGTACAGCACGCCTTTGAGGTATCGTCTAACGTGGGCATTTCGAAAATGGTTTACAGTAACTACTCGAAACAAGCGCAAAAATTTATTGATCACTTAAAGAAGTTGCACCTCAATGAGCAGTTGGGTTTGCAGGTAACAGGTGAAGGTAAACCTCATATTAAAAATCCCAGTGATAAGGATTGGTACGGCACCACATTGCCGTGGACATCCATTGGGTATGAGGCACACATTACCCCTTTGCAAATGCTCACCTTATACAATGCTGTTGCCAATAATGGTGTAATGGTAAAACCGCTTTTAGTCAGAGAAATTCAGCAAACCGGTCGTACTATTAAAAAATACGAGACAGAAATTATTGACGAAAAAATATGCAGTGAAAGCACACTGAAGGCAGTTCGTGCCATGATGGAAGGTGTAGTGGAACGCGGCACAGCAAAAAACCTGAAGAACCCCTATTATACTGTAGCCGGTAAAACGGGTACTGCCCAGATTGCCGATGCCAAACGCGGATACAGTAAAGTCTATCAGGCAACTTTCTGCGGGTATTTTCCGGCTGATAAACCACGCTACACCTGCATAGTTATAGTGAACTCGCCTTCTAACGGAATCTACTACGGCTCTCTGGTGGCAGGCCCCGTGTTCAAAGCCATAGCTGATCAGGTGTATTCAGGTAGTATCAACATGCATCCGGGTATGGAGGCAGAAGTAACTGAATTTGCAGACATCATTCCGGCAACTAAAGCAGGCAGTGCACAAGACCTGAAACTGGTCCTTAATAAACTTTCTATAAGTAATGTACTCACCGGTGCAGAAGAGGATGAAGCCGAATTTGTATCTCCACTTCGCAAAGACAAATCACTGGAGTTAAAGAAGCAAAAGATAACAAATAATCTCGTACCCAATGTATCGGGCATGGGATTAAAGGACGCTATATACCTGTTGGAAAATGCCGGATTACGTGTGCAATGTAAAGGTGCCGGAAAAGTAAAATACCAATCACAGGTACCAGGCGCAAGAATAATGAAAGGTTCAACCATAGTAATTGAATTAAGCTGATGTTGGATTTGAAAACACTTTTGAAAAATGTAGAAGTGCTTCAGGTAGCCGGAGAGCTGGATATTGATGTGCAGTCCATTTGTTTTGATTCACGCAAAGCAGCTCCTTACGCCCTGTTTATTGCTGTGAGAGGAACTCAGGCTGACGGACATCAGTTTATAGGTGATGTGATTGAAAAGGGTGTGTGTGCTATTGTATGTGAAGAGCTGCCGCAGGCACTGGTGGAAGACATTACTTACGTTAAGGTAAAAGATACCTCTGCAGCATTGGCATTAATGGCATCCAAGTTTTACGGAGAACCATCAAAAGAGCTGGAGCTGGTTGCGGTTACAGGCACTAACGGAAAAACTTCTGTAGCTACTTTACTCTATAAATTGTTCAGAGAATTTGGTCATAACGTTGGCTTATTGTCAACGGTAAATAATGTAATTAATGATGAAATTATTCCATCTACACATACCACCCCTGATGCATTAGCCATTAATGAACTGTTAGCTAAAATGGTGGATGCCGGATGCTCGTATTGCTTTATGGAAGCCAGTTCACATGCCATTCATCAAAACCGCATTAAAGGATTGGAATTTGCCGGAGTGGTATTCACCAACCTTACACATGACCACTTAGACTACCACAAAACATTCGACAATTACCTCAAAGCAAAAAAACAGTTGTTTGATGAGGTAAACGATACCGCTTTTGCTTTAACCAATAAAGATGATAAAAACGGTGCGGTGATGTTGCAGAACACATCAGCCACACGTTACTCCTACAGTCTGCAGTCCATGAGCGACTTTAAAGGCAAAATACTGGAAGCCGATTTTTCAGGTATGTTGCTCGATATTGATGGAGAACAAGCCTGGTTTAAAGTGGTAGGTAATTTTAATGCTTACAACTTACTGGCTGTGTATGGTGCAGCATTTTTACTGGGCAAAGACAAACATGAAATCATTACCCACCTCAGTAAACTTACCTCGGCCAAAGGGCGCTTTGATACGGTGTATTCAGAAAACAGAATTACCGGAATAGTGGATTATGCCCATACCCCCGATGCATTAAAAAATGTATTGGAAACCATTAAGGAAATACGCACAGGAAACGAACAGGTTATAACCGTTGTAGGTTGTGGTGGCAACAGAGATGCAGCCAAGCGTCCTGTAATGGCAGAGATAGCCTGCGAACTAAGTGATAAAATTATCCTTACGTCTGATAATCCGCGGTATGAAAATCCGGAGGCTATACTGGATGAAATGCAAAAAGGAATTTCACCGGTGCATTTCAAAAAAGTGTTGCGCATCAGTGACAGGAAAGAAGCCATTAAAACTGCGGTGAGTTTAAGCAGTAAGGGCGACATTATTCTGGTAGCCGGCAAAGGGCATGAAACCTATCAGGAGATACAGGGCGTAAAACACCCTTTTGACGATAAAGAAATTCTTCAGCAAACATTTCAACTATTTAATAAATAAAGCATGCTGTATTATTTATTCGAATACTTAGATAAAAATTTTGACTTAGCCGGTACAGGTGCTTTTAAGTACATCTCTACCCGTGCAGCACTTTCCATTATTTTGTCGCTAACCATTTCCATGCTGTTTGGTAAAAGGTTAATTGAGGCTTTGCGCAAATTGCAAGTGGCCGAAACCGTTCGTAACCTGGGGCTGGAAGGCGAGAAACAAAAACAAGGCACTCCTACTATGGGTGGTTTGATTATTCTCGCAGCTATTCTTATTCCTACGTTGCTGTTTGCCCGCATCAACAATGTATACATTCTGCTGATTGTTATTTCTACTATCTGGCTGGGCTTAGTTGGGTTTCTGGATGATTACATCAAAGTATTTAAAAAGAACAAAGAAGGTTTAGCCGGTCGTTTTAAAATACTTGGACAAATTGGTTTGGGCATTATTGTAGGCACTGTATTGTATTTTAATGACAATGTAAAAACACGTGATATTTACAAAGCGGAGGAAGTAACTCCGGAGTTTGTTCAGGCGAACAATTTACAGCCTCAAACCATCGACAACCAACAGGTATGGATAAAGGAAGAGAAAGCCACCAATACCACTATTCCTTTCTTTAAATCAACGGAATTTGATTATGCGAATCTCCTCAGTTTTATGGGGGATGATTATAAAAAATACAACTACATCATTTTTGTGCTGGTAGTAATATTCATTATCACTGCAGTATCCAACGGAGCCAACATCACTGACGGAATTGACGGATTGGCAGCGGGAACTTCAGCCATTATCGGTACCACACTTGGCATATTCGCGTATGTGTCGGGCAACTTGGTGTTCTCGAAATACCTTGGCATTATGTACATCCCGCACTTAGGTGAGATGGTAATTTTTGCCGGAGCCTTTGTAGGAGCCTGTGTAGGTTTCTTGTGGTACAACGCTTATCCGGCACAGGTATTTATGGGAGATACCGGCAGCCTGGCTTTGGGCGGCATTATCGCTTCGTTCTCCATCATGGTGCGCAAAGAATTGTTGATTCCCATTTTGTGCGGCATTTTTCTCGTAGAGAATTTGTCGGTGATGATTCAGGTTTCGTATTTCAAATACACCAAGAAAAAATACGGTGAAGGCAGACGCATTTTTAAAATGTCACCGCTGCACCACCACTACCAGAAAGAAGGATACCACGAGTCCAAAATTGTTTCCCGCTTTTGGATTATCGGAATCATGCTCGCTATCGTTACCATCTTAACCCTTAAGATAAGATAAACCGTGTCAAAGAAACTTGTCATTTTAGGCTCAGGCGAAAGCGGAACAGGTGCAGCACTGCTGGCTAAGCAGCAGGGGTATGATGTGTTTGTATCCGACAAGTCTGCTATCCCGGCTAAGTACAAAGACGAGTTGCTTAAAGCAGGTGTTGATTTTGAAGAAGGTGGCCACGATGAAGCTCGCATACTGGCCGCTGATGAGATTATTAAAAGTCCGGGTATACCCGATACGGCACCACTCATTCAGCAACTGATAAAAAAAGGTACTCCGGTAATTTCTGAAATTGAATTTGCCGCGCTTTACACAGATGCTTACATCATTGCCGTTACAGGCACTAACGGTAAAACTACTACTACCTCACTTATTTATCACCTGCTCAAAAAAGCCGGATTAAATGTAGCCTGTGGTGGCAATATAGGTACCAGCTTTGCGCGTTTGGTGGCACACGGAACCTATGACTACTTTGTTCTCGAGATCAGCAGTTTTCAGTTGGATAATATGTACCGCTTTAAAGCCAACATCGCTGTGCTCACCAACATTACTCCTGATCATCTGGATCGTTACGATTACCAATTGCAAAACTACGTGAACTCCAAGTTCCGCATTCTGCAAAATCAAACCGCTGAAGATTTCTTCATCTACTGTGCAGATGATGAAGTGTCAGTAAATAATTTAAAGAACATCACTGTGGCTGCCCGT
Organism: Bacteroidia bacterium; assembly: GCA_018058135.1. GTDB lineage: Bacteria > Bacteroidota > Bacteroidia > UKL13-3 > UKL13-3 > JAGPCK01. The sequence continues at coordinate 6,910 of JAGPCK010000015.1, forward strand.
ATGCTTCCTTTCTCTATTCAAAACGAGTTGAGTGAAGGAGCCTGGGAAAAAGACAAAGCCATGGTGGTATCCACTTCTTCTGTTCATTCATCAAACCCATTCCATATGTATTTAAACGAGTTAGCTTTAAAAGGTAAGCACAACACTTACAACTCCATGGCTGCGGCTATCGTAGGTCAGGTGCTTTCCATCCGCAAGGAAGTAATCCGCGAGAGTCTTACCGACTTCGAAAATGTTGAACACCGCCTGGAGCATGTAGCTACTGTGCAGGGCATCGACTTTATCAATGACTCTAAAGCAACCAACGTAAACTCTGCGTGGTATGCCTTAGAAAGCATGGAAAAGCCCGTTATCTGGATTGCCGGTGGAGTTGACAAAGGCAACGATTACGAAATGCTGAAACCTTTGATTAAAGAAAAGGTGCGCATGATTGTGTGCTTAGGTATCGACAACCGTAAAATTCACGAAGCGTTTCAACGTGACGTGGAAATGATTGTGAACACCACTTCGGCTAAAGAGGCTGTTCACGTGGCTTACAAACTGGCTAAGCGCGAAGAGGCTGTATTGCTTTCACCGGCTTGTGCGAGTTTTGATTTATTTGAGAACTACGAAGATCGTGGTCGTCAGTTTAAAAAAGCAGTACGCGAATTGTAATTGAAATGCATCCATGAATTGGCTCTTATCACGTACTAAAGGAGACTTTGTTATTTGGGGAATTGTATTCACCCTGTCGCTTTTCGGAGTGCTGGCGGTGTACAGTTCAACAGGTACTTTGGCCTACAAGCGGTATTCCGGTAATACGGAGTTGTTGCTGGCCAAGCACATGTTTTTGTTGCTTATGGGTATAGGCTTTATGTACCTGGCACACCGTGTAGATTACCGCTATTATTACGGTATTGCACGCGTGTTGCTTATTTTGTCTTTCCCTTTATTAGCCTACACGCTCTTCTTTGGTTCTGATATCAATGATGCCAAACGTTGGATCAGCATTCCCATTATCAATGCTACTTTCCAGACTTCCGACTTAGCCAAGGTGGCGCTCATCATGTATGTGGCGCGCATGCTGTCCAAGAAGCAGGAAGATATTAAAGATTTCAAAAAGGCATTTTTGCCTATTCTATCAGCTGTAGTGGGCGTGTGTTTATTGATTGCTCCGGCAAACTTATCTACCTCACTGGTGCTTTTTTCTACGTGTTTAATTGTGATGTTCATCGGCCGCATCAACTTCAAGTATTTACTGTTGTTGGTAGCCAGCGGAGTAGTTGGATTGGGTTTACTCATCGGCATTTTGTTTAATATACCGGATGCTACACTGGCTAAAATCGGTCGCTTTAAAACATGGAAATCACGTATTGAAACATTTACGGGAGATAAGGACGGCAACACGTATCAAAGCGATCAGGCTAAAATTGCTATTGCTACGGGTGGCCTTTTTGGCAAAGGTCCGGGCAACAGCACACAACGCAACTTTTTACCACACCCGTACTCAGATTTTATATTCGCAGTTATAGTGGAAGAGTACGGCATGATGGGCGGTTTATTCCTCATTTGTTTGTACCTGCTGTTTCTGTGGCGCACGGTGCGTATTGTGGTGCGAAGTCCCAAAGCTTTTGGCGCCTTGCTGGCCTTTGGTTTAAGTTTAAGTTTGGTTATTCAGGCCTTCATCAACATGGCGGTAGCAGTGAATATTTTCCCGGTTACGGGTTTGCCTTTGCCGCTGGTAAGTATGGGCGGAACCTCTTTGTGGTTTACCAGCTTTGCCTTCGGAGTAATTTTGAGTGTGAGTCGTTTTATTGATACCTCAGGCGAAATGGGTGCAGGCAATACGGAAACAAATTCTGGAAACAATACAACGAACGAGGAGGTGGCGCATGCATAACCGTCCGTTAAAAATTATCATCAGCGGTGGTGGCACAGGCGGTCATATTTTTCCGGCCATTGCCATTGCTCAGGCTATACAAAAATTACATCCTGATACAGAGTTTTTATTTGTAGGTGCCAACGGCCGTATGGAAATGGAAAAAGTTCCTGCTGCCGGATATAAGATTGTGGGGCTCGACATCAGCGGACTGCAACGTCAGCTTTCAATGAAGTTGTTGTGGTGGCCCGTGCAGGTTTTGTTGGCTACCATGAAAGCTAAAAAAATAGTAAAAGAATTTAATCCTGATGCAGCCATAGGCGTGGGCGGTTATGCCAGCGGACCTACCTTACAAGCCGCAGCAGGTTACGGTGTGCCCTCCCTCATTCATGAGCAAAACAGTTTTGCGGGCATCACCAATAAATTACTCAAAAATAAAGTGAGTCGCATTTGTGTGGCCTTTGATGGTATGGAGAAATTTTTCCCTAAGGAAAGATTAATAAAAACAGGCAATCCCATACGCAAAGAGATATTGAACAAAGACGTAGAAAAAGCTGCTGCCTACAGCTTTTTCGGATTAGATCCGGCCAAAAAAACTATTTTAGTTATTGGCGGAAGTTTGGGCGCACGCACCATCAACGAAAGTATTTTTGACAAGAGTGAACACCTCGAAAAAGAAGGTGTGCAGGTGTTGTGGCAAACAGGCAAGTGGTACTACAACATTGGCAAATCTGCTGAAACGGAAGCCATCAAAGTACACGAGTTTATTTACCGTATGGATTTGGCCTATGCCATAGCTGATGTGGTGATTTCACGTGCCGGTGCCATTTCCATTGCAGAGATAGCTTACCTGCAAAAGCCGGTTATTCTGGTGCCTTCACCCAACGTGGCTGAGGATCATCAAACCAAAAATGCCGAAGCTTTGGTGAAAGAAGATGCCGCTATGCTGGTAACAGATGCCGAAGCAAAAAATAACCTGGTGTACATAGCGCTGGGCTTAATTCATGATGAAGCGAAAAAAGAACAGATGCGCAGAAATATTTTACATTTCTCTTCACCCAATGCACCGGAAGTAATAGCCAATGAAGTTTTAAAATTAATTAAGGAATAATATGAAAAAACTGCTCTACGTATTTATCGGAATAGCCATCGCTCTGGGAGCTGTGGTGCTGTATTCGTTTAAGGCAAAGGAAAATGCAGAAGTTAGTTATGTGATTATAATGGGAAGTAGATTTACAAACAAAGTTAGTGTTTATTATGATAATGGTCAGGAAGAGAATGCTGAAACGCTATTGGACGTAAAAGTTGGAGACAATCGTGACAAAGGGCAATTGCCTTTTCGTAATGCAGTGATTAAAACACTAAAGCACATGACTCAGAAAGGGTACAGAGTAGTCGGATTCAGCACATCACAAGATGGTAACAGCTCTTACGCGGATTTATATTATACCTTAATCAAAGAAAATTGATTTCACAGGTTCAATATATCTATTTCCTTGGCATTGGCGGCATTGGCATGAGCGCCCTGGCCCGGTACTTCCATGTGCAGGGCAAGCAGGTGAGTGGCTACGATAAAACCAGCACACCACTTACCCAACAACTGGAGCAGGAGGGTATGGCCGTGCATTACCAAGATGACCTTAACCTGGTGCACGAGGATATACGCAACATGGCCAACAAAGCGCAGGTACTGGTGGTGTATACACCCGCCATTCCTAAAGACCACAGCGAGTACAATTTCTTTTTAAACAACGGGTACACCTTACTCAAACGTTCACAACTGTTGGGCAACGTTACCGAGCAGGCCTTTTGTATTGGCGTAGCCGGTACACACGGTAAAACTACCACCTCTACCTTAATTGCACACTTGTTGCGCAGCGGTGGTATTGATTGTAGTGCTTTTCTCGGGGGCATTTCAGCCAATTACAATACTAATTTGTTGCTGGGCACAGGCACACACAACGGTAAGCAAGTAGTAGTGGTAGAAGCCGATGAGTTTGATCGTTCGTTTTTAACACTGTCTCCTGATATTGCCGTAATCACTTCAACCGATGCGGATCACCTGGATATTTACGGTGAACACGAGGAACTGAAAAAATCATTTTTAGATTACAGCAACAAGCTTAAATCAGGCGGGCACTTGTACATCAAAGCCGGGTTGCCTGTAATTCCTGAGTTAAAAGTAGACTACATCGTGTACTCACTTAATGGTACTGCGGCTGTTAATGCCAGTCACGTTAACATTACAGATGCAGTATATACGTTTGACCTCCACATCAACGGAAAAACTATTTCACAACTTACACTGGGTATACCGGGTTGGCACAATGTAGAGAATGCCGTAGTGTCCTCAGCAGTGGTGTTGCAAATGGGCGTAAGCGAAGAGGATTTAAGAAAAGGACTGGCCACCTTTCGCGGAGCAAAACGCAGGTTTGAATACATTTTACGTAAGGAGAACATCACATACATTGACGACTACGCGCATCACCCCGAAGAGATCAAAGCATTTTTAAGTTCAGTAAAAGAAATGTATCCTGATAAAAAGGTAACGGCTGTTTTTCAACCCCACCTGTTTACCCGCACACGCGATTTTGCTGATGGATTTGCACAAAGTTTATCCCTGGCCGATGAACTTATACTGCTGGATATTTATCCGGCCCGTGAGTTACCCATACCAGGAGTAACCTCACAGATGTTACTCGATAAAGCTACGTTAAAAAATAAAACACTCTGCTCCAAAGCTGGGCTACTTGACCTGATGCGTTCAAGACATCCCGAGGTTTTAGTGACCATAGGTGCAGGAGATATTGACCAGTTAGTTGAACCTTTAAAACACTTGTATGGATAAGGAACAACGTATACTGCAATTGAAAAAAATAGGTATCATCAGCCTTTGGGTGCTGTTGGTAAGCGGCTTGCTGCTGTCGCTGGGTTTCGTACAAAAAAGTCAGGGACGTACGCTTTGCCTTGCTATAGATATCAGTATTAGTCCGGAGGCAGAGAACTTTTTTATTGACCGTGCAGCAGTGGTGAGCATATTAACCAATGAAGGAAAAGAAGATAACATAGTAGGAGAACCCGTCCATAAAATTGATGTAGCGGAGTTGGAAGCCAGGTTGGAAAGAAATCCTTTTGTGTACAATGCAGAAGTATATGCCAACCTTAACGGACAGTTGAAAGTAGATGTGTACCAACGCAGACCCATTGTTCGCATCATCAGAAATGACGGAACAGGATATTACATTGATAACAGAGGTTTGAAAATGCCGGTATCCGATAGTTACACGGCCCGTGTGCTGGTGGCCACCGGAAATATTTATGAAAAATACAGTGAAGGCGATTCATTAAAAAGTGTAGTAACTCAGCAGTTGTTTGAGTTGGCTACCTTTCTGGAAAAAGAGGAATTCTGGAAAGCACAAATGGAGCAAGTGCTGGTGAACGATAAGAGTGAATTGATACTGATACCAAAGGTGGGCGACCACCAGATTATTCTGGGAACCACTGAAGGTTTGGAAGAGAAATTAAACAGGTTGATGTTGTTTTACAAAGAGGCTTTAACCAAAACCGGTTGGAACCAATACGGCACCATCAACCTCAAATACAAAGGACAAATAGTTTGTACAAAAAAATAATATAATACTGCATATATGAGCAACAGTAAAATCATCGTAGGTCTCGACATCGGAACTACAAAAGTTTGTGCCATCGTAGGTCGCAAAAACGATCACGGAAAGGTAGACATTCTCGGTATGGGAAAAGCTGAATCAACAGGAGTGGCGCGTGGAGTGGTGGTGAACATTGAAAAAACTGTACAAGCCATAAAACTGGCCGTTGATGAAGCATCTCGTAAATCTAACGTAAAAGTGGAAGTGGTGCATGTGGGTATTGCGGGTCAGCACATCAAGAGCTTTCAGCACCGCAACACCATTACCCGTGATGACGCAGAATCGGAAGTAAGCATGGAGGACATCAATCGCCTGAGAGAGGGCATGCACAAGCTCGCACTGCCTCCGGGAGATGAAATTATTCACGTGTTGCCGCAGGATTTTACGGTAGATAATGAACACAGCATTAAAGACCCCGTGGGTATGTCGGGTGTTCGTTTGGAAGGCAACTTCCACATCATTACCGGGCAGATGATGGCAGCTAAAAATATTCGCAAGTGTGTAGAGAAAGCCGGATTAAATGTAGCTGATTTAATATTGGAGCCACTGGCATCATCTGATGCGGTGCTTGATAGAGAAGAATTACAAGCCGGTGTTTGTTTGGTAGATATTGGTGGTGGTACAACGGATGTGGCCATATTTTATGACGATGTAATCCGTCACACAGCTGTGATTCCTTTTGGTGGAAACATCATTACAGAAGATATCAAAGAAGGTTGTTCCGTGTTGCGTAATCAGGCAGAGCAGTTGAAAGTGAAGTTCGGCTCAGCTATGGCCATGGAAAATAAGGAAAACGAAATCGTATGTATTCCTGGTATACGTGGTCGCCAGCACAAAGAAATCAGTGTGCGTAACCTGGCTATGGTTATTCAGGCCCGTGTGGAAGAAATTTTTGAACAGGTGCTGTATGAAATTAAAAGCTCAGGACTGGAACGTAAACTGGCAGCCGGTATTGTAATCACCGGTGGTGGTGCACAACTCAAGCACATCACCCATTTGGCTGAATTGGTAACCGGCATGGATGCGCGTATCGGATATCCGCATGAGCACATTGGCAAAGGGGTGGACGATGTAAAAAGTCCGATGTACGCCACTGGTATCGGATTGGTGATGATGGGACTGGATGAGAACAATCAGGATCCGGAAGTACAGGAAGCTAAACTTCAAAGTACACACAAAGAAGACAACGACACTTCAGGCTTTTTCGGGAAATTGCTCAAAAAAGGCAAAGATTTCATGCTTTCAGAGGACGAATTAAAGGACTTTGAATAGATAAACATGTTGAAAAGTGCACAACTCTGTTCGTTCAGCTGTTGTGCACTTTTGTAATTTTATAGCGGAAAATAATCAGGTAATGGTAAGCAAAATTCAATTTGATATGCCTAAAGAAAAGTCGTCCATAATCAAGGTGATAGGTGTTGGCGGAGGCGGAGGTAATGCAGTAAATCACATGTACAGTCAGGGCATAAAAGGCGTTGACTTTTTGATTTGCAATACCGACTCGCAGGCGTTGGAGATGAGTCCTATCCCGAACAAAATACAATTGGGACATAACCTCACCGAAGGACGCGGTGCTGGTGCCAATCCGGAAGTAGGTCGCAAAGCGGCTATGGAAAGCATCGAAGAAATTATTGATGGTCTGGGTGTGAACACCAAAATGTTGTTCATTACAGCGGGCATGGGTGGTGGTACCGGAACAGGTGCGGCTCCCATTATAGCGAAAACAGCGAAAGAGTTTGGAATGCTTACCGTGGGTATAGTAACCATGCCTTTCCACTTTGAAGGCAAACGCAGAAAGCAGTTTGCTGAAGAAGGTTTGAATAACTTTAAAAAGAATGTAGACTGTTTGCTGGTTATCAGCAATGAGAAAATAAAAGAAGCTTACGGCAACATGTCGTTACGCACTGCTTTCTCTGAAGCCGATGGTATTCTTACCGTAGCTGCCAAAGGAATTGCAGAAATCATTACCGTTCCCGGTTACATCAACGTTGATTTTGAAGACGTAAAAACCGTAATGACCAACAGCGGTGTGGCCCTCATGGGATCAGCCACTGCGGTGGGAGAAGACAGAGCCATTAAAGCAGCTCAACTGGCTTTAGCTTCTCCGTTGTTAAACGACAGCGATATTCGCGGAGCAAAAAATATTCTGCTCAACATTACCTCAGGAAGAAAAGAAGTATTGATGGATGAGATATCTGTTATTACCGAATACATTCAGGATGAAGCAGGCGTTAATGCCGATATGATTTGGGGCAACTGCTTTGATGAAACCCTGGACGAAGAACTTTCAGTAACCATTATAGCTACCGGATTTGAAACCAAAGAGAACAAACTTATTGTAAGTTCACTGGATGATAAGCGAGTAGTGCACAACATGGAAGCTCCTGCCAAAGAAGAAAAAACAGATGTTATTACACCTGTAGCTGAAAAGGACGAGATGGTGTTGAAACAGGTAGAGTTGCCTTTCTCTCATGTGGTAAACAAGGTGGAGAATGAAGAACATAACAATACAACATCAGAAGATGAGGAGTTGCAACAACGTTTGGTGGAACTGAAATCTCAGAAACTGGATTTGTATGATTCGCCTATCATGCCCGTGCACAATATAGAAGAGCAGGAAGAGGTTAATTTATCCATTTCGTCTGTAGAAATGACTAATGACATGCCTACTGATCCACCTGTTCGCCAGGAAATGCAGCTTGAAGATGATGAAGAAGAGCGTATAAGAAAGATAAAGCAGCGGATTATTGAAATGCGTAACCTTAATCTTTCCCTGAGTAGTGAAAAAGGGCTAAATGATTTGGAAAAAGAACCGGCTTACATGCGTAAAAAGTATATGCTAAACGATGTGCCACATTCTTCAGAGTCGAGTGTTTCTCGTTTTACTCTTTCAGAGGATGAAAACAAAAAGCCGGAGATAAAAAACAACAACTCGTTTTTGCACGATAACGTAGATTAATATTCCTGAACTGATAATAAAAAATCCCGGATGAATTTCATTCGGGATTTTTTTATGACTATAAGTGAAGCTTTTTTTAGCTAAGAATGGTGTGTAAGAAATACCTGTAATCAGGATTTGTTTCTACATAAAGTTTTTCACCAAACCAACCAGCAATAAGGTGTGTATGGTGAGAATAGCTATAGCGGCATAACTAATGCCTAAAGCCTTATTACCAGCGTCTGATGGTGTATCCAGCATCTGGAATATATTCTTAAAGCCAAGAAACATAGCAGTAAAGGCTTGTGCGATGGCAAAATACAACACCCACAAATAGGAGTTGCCTTTTTTCTCTGCATTAATCTTTAGTTCTTTTAATCCCGTTCTGAAATCACCATTATAAAACTTCTTGTATATACCTGAAAGACCCCTGAAATCAGCCTGTGCAGTTTTTTCAATGCCTTCCTTTTCAATACTTGTTGTAGCTTTTTCAGTTATGTTTTTAATTACTTTCACAGAAGTGTTTTTGGCGATGTTTATAGAGGCAGAAAGTGCTTTATGTGAGGTAGTAATTTCAGTGTAATCAGATGCTGAAATCAACTCATCCGAAGTAATCTCTGTTAAAGATTCTTCTGTTGAATTAAGCTTTGAAACTTCATCCGTAAGGTTAAGTGAATTGAGGTTATCCTCGTTTACAGATATTTCAGGGTTCTCATTAGTAACTGTAGGGGTTGAAGGTGCTGTTTGGGTAACAGTTGAAGGAGTTTCATTTTGATTACCTTCCTTTTCATCTGTCACTTTTAGAGGTTGTTTCTTCTTTTCATTCTTAGCTTTAAAGTCCCGTGACTGGTAACGTTGGAAAACACTTTTCAGGTTTCCTTTTTTTCCACCGAATACGCTTTTAGAGTGCATGCTGCTTTTGCAGGAGAACAACCCCATTAGAGCAATCATAAACAAAATCCAAATGTGCGAACGAGGAGAAAATTTCATAATACCTGTTCTTTAAATTAACCTAACCTTATTGTAAACGTACTACAGAAGTTTAATGTTTCAAAATTTTCCAGTTTTTTTGTTCACCTGATGTATTTAATATTCTGATAATCAACAGGCCTTTATGTAATTTGCTTTCAGGTATACTCATTCCGGTCTCTTTTTCACTCAATTCCTGCTCAAAAAGTCTTTTTCCGGTTAAATCCCAAACTTCAACAATTACTTTTTCTTTTTCCTTTTGAGAGGTGCGTTCAATGATGATATTATCTTTAGCAGGGTTAGGGTATATACTAAAAGCATTTTCAAGGGTAATTTTCTTGGCACTGTTAGGTCCCAGTACTTTAACCGTATCGTACCCAATAATGGCAGTCATATCTCCTCTGTAAACTCCTTTGTAGAATAAGAGTCCGCCATAATTAGTGCCCACCAGCAAATCAGGAATGGTGTCGTTGGTAAGGTTACCTACATAAGGTATAAACCTGCCGGTTGAAGCAACGGATGCATTGGAGTAAGTGGCCCATTCAGGTTGTTTAAGTACACTGTCAATTTCTTCAAACTGACTTTCCAGGTTTACATGGATGCGGTAACTCCTGATTCTGCCGTTGTATGTGCCCACCAGCATTTCAATCATACTGTCACTTTTTACATTATAAAGAGCAGGAGATGAATTGCCGTACAAAAAGCCCTGGAATGTAACATTAATCTGCCCTAAAGTATCAGCATCAGGTACTGAAGAGAAAGTATACCCGGTTGGAGTTACGGATTTATTACGGTAATAATGAATAGTGCCATTTTCATTGCCGATAATCAAGTCGTTTTTGCCGTCAAAATTCATATCGTAAATGCACGGAGAATTAAAGCTGAAAACATTGATGTTGGCAAAATCTCTTACAGGTGCAGCAAAGGTGCTGGGCCCGCTTGCTGAGGAGGTATTTTTAAAATACACCATTGTGCCATTGCCCAAGCCGAGCAAAATGTCCGGTTTACCATCACGATCCAAATCACCTACCGCAGGTTTAATTGCAGAGAGGTTCATGGTATCAACGCGCAGGTAATTGCTGTCTGTTTGTTTGAAAACAGGTTGATCATTTGTACCCATATTTTTGAAAAGCACTAACCGGTCTTTGGCATTTAAACTCTGATCCCAGTTTCCATATGTGCCGGCTAATAAATCATTTTTTCCATCACGGTCATAGTCAAAAAGAGCAGGGGCAAATCTTCCACCCTCGTCAATCGTTTGGTCAGAAAGGAAGTTGTTTGTTATATAGGTAAATACAGGAACGTTTGCTGTACCGGTATTTTGATAGTACCATATTTGTGCTTTGGTACGGGTACCGGTCAGATTATTAGTTGAAACAACTAAATCCAGTTTACCGTCATCATTGATGTCGACAAAATAAGCCGCTAGTCCGCTTTGGAATTTAGGCCTTATAGTATTACGTGGGAATATGGTATCAGATGAAATCATGGTGTCGGATGAAAACCCGTTGTGTTTCCAGTTATTTTCAATCCGCCCGTTTTTGGTATTCACCAAATGATCTGTAGCAACATCTCCTGAAATTAGTTCCTTGTCTCCGTCTCCATCTAAATCAATAGCCGCTATGGTTGTTCCAAAGTGAGCATTCGACTTAAAGTAATATTTATAACAACTGATCCCTAGGTTTACTGTTTCACTTATCAGTACACCACCCCAACAAGGGTCGGTTTGCCTAAAGAAAAAAGTGCCGTTAGGTAAACCTTTTTCTACCTGAAAATTTTTCCAGAGTTCTACATAGCCACTTAGAATAAACATGGTGAGTTGGTCCAAATCCCCGTCATTGTCAATGTCAACAAAACAAGGGCGGTCAATAGGGTTGCAATAAAGGCCGTTAGGAATAGTGTCTGAATCAAAGTTGGGTGGTGCGGCTTTTGGGTAACCCTCCATGAGCTTACGAGTTTTTAGTGCAAAGCTGGGTGTGCTTCCGGTGCTGGTGTTTCTAAAAACGCGTATGTTATTGTTGATGATAAATGTATCGACAGTAGCATCAGCAGGATTGGCCTGTGTGAAAATGTCTTCCTTCCCATCGTGGTCAAAATCTACAAACTGCACCCAGCTGGTTAATTTGGGCAGGTATTGCCTCATTTCCGGAGCATAACGGTATTTTACGTCACCTGAAGCTGTTCCGGTATAAATGAAGGGATGGATAATATCTCCCGCACGGTCAAATACCACCAAATCTTTTTTCCCGTCACCGTTCAGGTCCACATTGTTGAATTGAGGAGCGGTAAACCCACCCGTAAACGGGAATTGCAGGGTGTCATTGTTTTGGTTAAGAAATTTAACATCTCCGGAGTAAACAAACCCCATATTTTGAGCGTGGCTCATCAGGTGTACACTGCACAACACAAACGTTAGTAATATTAATTTCCGCATACAATATTGATTTCGTTAATTTGAATAAATCCCAGTCAGATGAATGTTTCTCAAATTTACGACTTATTCTTAGAAAAGAAAATAGTTTTTACGGATAGCCGTCAGGTTATTCCGCAGGGAATTTTCTTTGCGTTGAAAGGGCCCAGTTTTAATGGCAATCAATATGCACTGGCTTCGTTTGATGCGGGTGCTGCATTTGCTGTTGTTGATGAAGCCGAATTTGCTGTTGATGATCGTTTCATACTGGTTGACGATGTATTAAAAACACTGCAGGAACTGGCACATCACCACCGCATGCAATTGGGTATTCCGGTAATTGCCATTGTGGGTTCCAACGGCAAAACAACTACCAAAGAACTTATCTCAGCGGTGTTGTCAAAGAAGTTTAATCTATTAGCTACTCCCGGAAATTTCAACAACCACATTGGTGTTCCACTCACCTTACTCAAGCTTACTGCTGAACATGAGGTGGCGGTAATTGAAATGGGGGCCAATCATTTGGGGGAAAATGCTGAACTGTGCGAAATAGCAGCACCCAATTACGGTATGATAACCAATATAGGTAAGGATCATCTGGAGGGTTTTGGTAGTCTGGAAGGTGTGGCACAGGCAAGCAGTGAATTGTACTATTATTTGCTGAAGAATGAGGGTACAGCATTTGTTAATGGAAATGATGAGTGGTTGATGCGCATGGCTTCCCGACTTACACACAAAAAAGTATATGCAGGAAATTATGCAGATACTATAAAGGAGGCAGATTACGCTGCACAACTGATTAATGCACGGCCATCCATTGTATTTGCTATTGAAGGATTTCGCAGAGAAATAGTTTCTGTACTTTCAGGTGAATACAACTTTGATAACATTATGGCAGCAGTTGCTTTTGGTCGTTTCTTTGGTGTTCCTTTGGAGCATATTGCCGAAGCGGTGGAAGGGTATGAGCCTAAAAATAACCGCTCGCAAATTATACAAAAGGGAACGCGTACCATTTATCTTGATGCTTACAATGCGAATCCTTCGAGTATGGAATTGTCGCTTAGAAATTTTGCAGCAAACAAGTTTGAAAATGCCATAGCCATCTTGGGTGATATGTTTGAATTAGGAGATTACAGTGATGCAGAACACCGGCAAATGGCTGAGACTGCCGCCTCACTGGGCTTAAAAGAGGTGTGGCTGGTAGGGAAAGAATTTGCGAAGTACGCCTCTTCAGTTAACGCCCGTTCATTTTTATCAGCAGAAGAAGTGAAGGAACATATTCGGGCAAATGATTTTTCCAGTTATACATTTTTCCTTAAAGGTTCCCGGGGTATGAAACTGGAAACTATTCTGGAGTCGTTTGATTAAAATGATTCCAGCCTTGTGCCTGGATGGGATGCACATTACCCGACTTTGAAATAAGGTATTTGCCGCTGTCTATGGCAGTAGAATGCCCGATAATACTTATTTCACTTATGTCTTTTACTTTTTCAAAATCGGATTGCGAAATGGTAAACAACAACTCGTAATCTTCACCACCACTCAAGGCGCACATGGTAGGATCTAAATTGAATTCGCGCGCAGTATTGTAGGTTACACTGTCGATAGGTATTTTTTCTTCATACACATTCATGCCCACACCTGATTGCTCGCACAAGTGGAAAATCTCAGAAGCCAGTCCGTCAGAAATATCAATCATAGCTGTGGGCAATACTCCGGCTTTGGAAAGCAGTGCTAAAATATCTACCCGTGCTTCAGGTTTTAGCTGCCGTTCGAGTACGTAATCAAATCCTGCTAAATCAGGTTGTACTTCAGGTGTTTCTAAAAACACTCTTTTTTCTCTTTCCAATAGTTGGTAACCCATGTAGGCCGCGCCTAAATCGCCACTTACACATAACAAGTCTCCTTCTTTGGCCCCAGTGCGGTAAACCACTTTTTCCTTATCTGCTTCACCAATTGCTGTAATGGAAAGTATTAATCCCTGCTTGGACGATGTGGTATCACCACCCACTAAATCTACATTATAATTTTTGCAGGCTGCACGAATACCATCATACAATTCTTCCACAGCAGCCAACGTGTATTTACTGGATAGGCCTATGCTCACGGTAATCTGTTTGGCCTCACCGTTCATTGCACAAATGTCGGATATATTCACTGCAACTGCTTTGTATCCCAAATGTTTCAAAGGCATGTACATCAGGTCAAAGTGAATACCTTCTAGCAGCATATCGGTTGTAACTAAGGTAACTTTACCATTGCCGGTATCTATAACTGCAGCATCATCACCTACAGATTTTATTGTTGATTTTTGAACGGTGGTGAAAGGGCCGGTCAGGTGTTTAATAAGGCCGAACTCGCCCAACTGCTCAATCGAAACGGGGCCTTTAGATTCTGATATCATGCTTCAAAGATAGTTTTTTAGAAAGGTATAATTTTCAGCGTATTTTATATAATTATGAAATTCAGGTGTTTATATCTTTATTCTTTTCTTTTAGTCTTCTCACAAAGTTCTCCCGGCAATCAAAGATTTACTTATTTTTGCCCTTACTTTAAAAAATGACGATATACATGAAAAAATGGAGCTTGTTGGTTTTAGTTGCGGTAACGCAAATTGCTTTTGCACAAAAGAAAGCAACTAAAACAGTTTTGCCTGCGAAACCTGCAGATCAGGTATTGTTTACATTTGGAACTGATACCGTTTACCGTTCCGAGTTTGAACGTATTTATTCTAAAAATAACACCAGCAAGGAACAACCTGATGAAAAAAGCATCAAAGAGTACCTTGACTTGTATGTGAACTTTAAACTGAAAGTAAAAGAAGCAAAAGTAAACGGATTAGATACCTTAAGTTCATTTAGGCAAGAACTGGGAGGGTACCGCAAACAATTGGCACAACCCTACTTAGTTGATAAATCAGTAACCAATCAATTGGTGAAAGAAGCTTACGAGCGTATGAAGCAGGAGGTAAACGCCAGTCACATATTAATTAACTGTGATGAGAATGCACTACCTAAAGATACTGTTGCTGCCTACAACAAGGCCATGGATATTCGCAAGCAATTACTGAAGGGCGAAATTTTTGATTCATTAGCAGTAAAATATTCCAACGATCCTTCCGCGGCACGTAACTATGGTAATCTCGGATGGTTTACTGCATTCCAGATGATTTATGCTTTTGAAACAGGAGCATACCTTACTGAAATAGGAAAAATTTCTATGCCCATCCGCACTCGTTTTGGTTACCATGTTATAAAAGTTTTAGGTAGAAGACCGGCCCGAGGCGAAGTGAAGGCGGCTCACATTATGGTAAAGTTTCAGGCAGGCGCAACACCTGAGCAAGAGAAAGAAACTAAGGCTAAAATAGATCAGGCTTTCACTAAACTAAAAGGCGGTGCCAAGTTTGAAGATATAGTAAAAGAATATTCACAAGACGAAAGCAGTTTGAGAAACAACGGAGAAATGAACTGGATAACCAGCTCAGGTAATTTTCCTACAGAGTTCAAAGATGCTGCTTTTGCACTTAAAAATAATGGCGACTACTCCGAGCCGGTAAAAACACCTTACGGTTGGCACATTATCAAAAGAATTGATAAAAAGGACCTGCCTCCTATGAAAGAACTGGAGGAAAATATCAAAACTAAAATTAACCGCGACTCCCGTTCTGAAATAAACAAACAAGCTGTTGTGGAACGCATCAAAAAAGAGAACGGATTCAAAGAAAATGCTCTTGCCTACAAAGAGGTCCTCAAAGCAGTTGACTCTACTTTGTTGCAGGGGAAATGGGACAAAGAGCGGGCAAAAAATTTGAATAAAGTAATGTTTAGCGTTACAGGCAAAAACTTTACACAACAGGATTTTGCTCAATACATTGCCGATTATCAAACCCCGCGCAATGCTACTTCTATTGATGCCGCTTTACAGGGAATGTACAAAGATTACATCACCTTCAAAATGGTGGAATTTGAAGAAGCGGGTCTCGATAAAAAGTATGAAGATTTCCGTAACCTGATGCAGGAATATCATGACGGTATCCTGCTGTTTGATCTTACAGATAAAAAAGTATGGTCAAAAGCAGTGAACGATACCATAGGGTTACAAGCCTATTATGAAAAAAACAAATCGCGCTTTTTGTACAAAGACAGGTATGTAGTGGATACGTATACCTGTGCTGATGAAAAAACAGCTAAAGCCGTTCAGAAAATGATTTCATCCGGCAAATCTGTTGATGAGATTAAATCAAAAATCAATAAGAAAAACCCTAAAGCAGTTGAAGTGAAATCACGTAAAGTAGAAACAGGTGAAGACAGTGTTCTGGATGATGCCTGCAAAGCAGCAGGTACCGGAAAGTGTAACCGTTTGATTATCGCTGATAAAAACAGTGTTAGTGTATTTCAGGTAATTGTAGAGGTACAAGGTCCGCAACCTAAAGACCTGAAAGACGTAAAAGGATTGATTACTGCCGAGTACCAGAATCAATTGGAAAAAGACTGGCTGGCAGAACTGAAAGCAAAATATCCTGTACAAGTAAATCAGGCTACTGTGAATACTCTGTTCAAGTAAGTCGTCATACTTTAGCATGAAACCTGGCGTTAGCATATGGATAGCTTTGATTATGTTAGTCGCTTGTAATACAAAAGATTCTAAAAGCACTTCTGCCCAACTCGCCCGTGTTGGGCAGAAGTATTTATATGCAGACGACCTGAGTCAGGCTATACGCAGCCGAAGTCCATTGCAGGATAGTGCACAGTACGTTAAGGAACTCATTAATTCATGGGTTAAACAACAGGTACTTTTACAGCAGGCTGAAAAAAATCTTTCGAAAGAGGATCAGGATACTCAAAAAAAACTGGAGGACTACCGGAATTCATTGCTTATTTACGAATACGAAAAGCAATTGCTGAATCAACAACTGGATACTGTTATTACCGAAGCACAAATATTGTCGTACTTCAAAAACAACAAGAGTAACTTTGAGCTCAAAAAGAATCTGATTCGATTGAAATTTGTGAAAACGGATGCCCGCCATAAAGACCTTGATAAAATTCGTAACTGGCTTAAAAATGACAAGCAGGCAGAGCTTACTTTCTGGTGCAAAACAAATGCATCTAACTATTTTCTGGATGAAAGCGTATGGCTCGATTTTGCCGATGTACTCAAGGAGATTCCTATTCGTACTTACAACGAAGAAGCATTTTTAAACAATAATACCTATACTGAAGTAAAAGACGGGGACTTTCTTTATATTGTACGCATCATGGACTACCGTATTCGCAATTCGACTTCCGATCCGGGGCAAGAACGAGAACGTATTAAGGAAATGATACTCAACCAGCGTAAAGTGAAATTGCTGAAAACGATGGAGCAGAATATGATAAAGGAAGCCGAACTATCTAATAATATTGAAATATTTTAACATGAATATACGTGCTGTAGTCTCTGCATTTGCTCTTCTTTTTGTACTAAGCGCACAAGCGCAGGTAGTGGATGAGATAATAGGAGCAGTGGGAGATAAAATTATTCTGAAGTCGGAAATTGAAGCGGAGGTGGAACAAATTAAAAAGCAGGCCGAGGGGCCACTTCCTCCCGATATCCGATGTGAGATTCTAAACCAGAAACTGGCTGAAAAACTGATGCTGCACAAAGCCGATTTGGATAGTGTGGTGGTTGATGAAGATCGCGTAAATACAGAACTGGAAACCAGGGTACGCAGATTGATTGCCCAGTTTGGCGGTGAAAAGGCATTTGAAGACTATTACGGTAAAACCATTGCTGAGATAAAGGCCGAGAATCGGGATAAGATCAGGGAGAGTATGGTAGTGGAGGAAATGCGTCAGAAGGTTCTGAAGGATGTTAAAGTAAGCCCTACGGATGTAAAAAAATACTTCAACAGTATTCCTGAAGATAGTCTGCCGTTTTATAGCGCAGAGATTGAAGTGGCTCAAATTATTCGTATGCCCAAGGTGAGCAAACAAGCCAAAGAAATTGCCTTAATGCGCATTACAGAAATACGGGAGCGTATTATGCAAGGCGAAAGTTTTCAAACCTTAGCTGTTCTCTATTCAGATGACCCCGGTTCAGCATCCAAGGGTGGGGAGCTAGGTTTTTTTAACAGGGGCGATATGGTTCCGGAATTTGATGCACAAGCTTTCCGTTTAAAGAAAGATACCGTTTCTAAAATAATTGAAACCAACTATGGCTATCACATTTTACAGCTGATAGCGCGCAGAGGTGAAAGTGCGAATGTTCGGCATATTCTTATTCGTGCTCAAACTACCAAGGACGATTTAAAAGAGGCGAAGGAGTTGATGGACAGTTTGTATTACCGAATGAAATACGATTCACTTCCGTTTGTTACAGCAGCCAAAAAATACTCTGATGAGGAGGAAACTAAATCGGGCGGAGGTTTTTTGCGTGATCCGCAAACAGGTAGTACTAAAATAAATGTGGAGATGCTCGACAAAAGCATGTACCTCACCATTGAGAAAATGAAACCGGGTGAAATTTCAGAGCCTGAACTCATCAGGTTGCCCGATGGTTCTCAGGCTTACCGCATGATTTACCTTAAGTCAGAGATACCACCCCATAAAGCCAATCTGAGAGAAGATTACCAGAAATTTCAAGGCATTGCATCCGCACAAAAACAGCAGGAAGTGATGAATACGTGGATAGGGAAGTACAAAGGAAAATATTACGTGAAAGTGGGCGAAGATTTTCATAACTGTACTTCGCTTCAAATGTGGTTAAAAAAATAATTCAATGACATTACCATACAAATCAGATGTTGAAGGTGCTGATGCACTAAAAGAAAAATACAAACAACTCACTACCGAAATAGGAAAGGTAATTGTGGGCCAGCAACAGGTAGTGGAAGATGTACTTACCTGTGTTTTTTCCAACGGGCATGCGCTGCTTATTGGTGTACCGGGTTTAGCGAAAACCTTATTAGTTAAGACCATTTCTCAGGCGCTTGATCTGAATTTTAACCGCATACAGTTTACGCCTGATTTAATGCCCTCTGATATTACGGGTTCTGAAATACTGGATGAAAACAGGCATTTTAAATTCATCAAAGGCCCGTTGTTTGCCAACATTGTACTCGCTGACGAGATTAACCGTACCCCGCCTAAAACTCAGGCAGCATTACTTGAAGCCATGCAGGAAAAAAGTGTGAGTGTAAACGGACAACAACATCCCTTGCACGAACCGTTTTTTGTACTTGCTACACAAAACCCCATTGAACAGGAAGGTACCTACCCTTTGCCTGAAGCACAACTCGACCGTTTTATGTTTAACATCGTGGTAGGCTATCCTACGTATGAAGACGAGTTGCAGGTGGTTAAATCTACCACTTCGGGTGTTTCCCTTACACCTTCCAAAGTAATGACTGCAGCGGAGATTATCTACTTTCAGCAAATTGTACGTAAAGTTCCGGTAACGGATAATGTGTTGGAATATGCCGTAAAACTAGCTACTAAAACACGCCCGGGTACGGCATTGGCTACAGATAAAATCAACCAGTACATTTCCTTTGGTGCAGGTCCGCGTGCCAGTCAGTTCTTGGTGGTAGGAGCCAAGTGTCATGCACTTCTACACGGGAAATATTCACCCGATATTGAAGATGTAAGAGCCGTGGCCAAGCCTATTCTGCGGCACCGTTTGGTGAAAAATTACAAAGCTGAAGCCGAAGGTGTGAGCACCGAGCAGATAATAGATTCCTTACTTTAATTTTATTTGGTGCATTAGCATCCGGTAATTATATTTGATTGATGTCTATTCAGTTTCATATGGCTGATGCCACTTTGCCCCTGAAGCACCGCACTGCTGTGAAAGAGTGGTTGGGAGATGTGGCTTTGAAAAAGAGAAAACGTATTGGTCAACTCGATTATGTGTTTTGTTCTGATGCCTATTTGCTCAACATCAACAAACAGTTTCTGAATCACGATACGTATACAGATATTATCACATTTGATTATACCGAAGATGCAGTGTTGGGCGGAGAAATATATATCAGTATTGACCGCGTTAAGGAGAACGCAGTAAAGTTTGATGTAACCGTTACCGAAGAACTTTGCCGGGTGATGGTGCACGGCCTGTTGCACCTTGCCGGTTACAAAGACAAAACTGCCGGGCATAAGCAGGAAATGCGTAATGCAGAGGACGCTGCTCTCGCCTTGTTGTTTGAAGAATAATCTATTTCTTTTTTGCAGTACCCTTCAGCCTGCCGTTTTCTTTCAAGGCCTTGTTCAGTAAAAATTCAATTTGCCCGTTCACGCTGCGAAATTCATCGGCTGCCCACTTTTCAATTTCCTGCATTATTTCAGGTGATATGCGTAATACAAATGCTTTTTTTTCGGCCATATGCTATGCGGTCACTTCAATACATTCTATCCGGTACTGGTTTCGCAAATAGGCTAAAACCGTATTCAGTTCATCTTTTTGCTGGGTGCCTATCAGTATTTTTTTGCCATCGTTCAATTCCAGTTGCAAACCAATTTTACCCTTTACATTAAAGGCGCGTCCATTTTTAAACGAGTACCTAATGCCCCATCCTCCGTATTCCAAAAGTGGTTTGTATTGTCGCACATAAGCTCGTTTAATTTCGCCCCATTTCCATTCATGCTTTGAGCGTGCAAAGGCAGATAACTGGACCTCGATGCCGGTTGAATCAATTTTTGTTTTCAACCTCATAACCCAAAATACGATGGCCGATCCCATGGTGCTGAAAAGCATTATGAAATGAATAGATGGAGGCAGGAAAGTGATCGATTTTTTGTAAATAAGTATATTGACGATTAAATAAATACTGCCTCCGGCCAAAATAAACCAGAACCAGGTGTTCTTAAATTTTTGTAATTCGTTAAATGTTGTCATATGTTTTAAGATGAGTCATTCCGAGCCCAGATGCTAATGGACAGATTTTTTGTCCCGATACATCTGGACTCAGAATGACGGTTAAATTAGTTGTATAAAGTACCAGTGTTTACCACAGGGCTCACATTTTTATCACCACATAGTACCACCAGCAGGTTACTTACCATGGCTGCTTTACGTTCTTCATCCAGGTGCACTATTTCTTTTTCCGATAATTTGGCCAGTGCCATTTCTACCATACCTACAGCTCCCTCTACTATTTGTTTACGGGCCGCAACAACTGCAGTTGCCTGCTGACGTTGTAACATGGCACCTGCAATTTCCTGTGCATAGGCCAGGTGGCTGATGCGCGCTTCAATAATTTTGATACCTGCACGATCCATTCTTTCGGTCAGTTCACTTTCGAGCATGTGGTTCACTTTTTCACCGCCTGAACGCAAACTCACTTCATCTTCGTGCTCCAGGTTATCATACGGACAAGTGCCTGCCAGATGTCTAACAGCAGCTTCACTTTGAATAGCGATGTATTGCACAAAGTCATTTACTTCAAAACTGGCTTTAGCCGTATCTTCTACCTGCCACACAATTACCGCAGCAATTTCAATGGGATTACCCAGTTTGTCGTTTACTTTAATGGAGTGTCCGTTCAGGTTCATGGCTTTCAGGGAGACTACCTTTTTGGTGAAAAATGGATTCGCCCAAAAGAAACCATTGTCGCGCAGTGTGCCTTTGTATTCCCCAAAGAATACCATCACTCTGGATTCATTCGGGTTAACAATAATGAATCCCGGCATCAGAAAGAAAGCCATTACAATCACCATTATTCCGGCAGATATACCAACTGGAGTTCTGGTAATAAAACTTGCAATACCACATGCAATCATGAGCAATACCATAATAAGCATCCCGAATCCTGAAGAGGCTTTAAAAGAATTTTCTGTTTTCATATTAATATCATTTTGATATCACAAAGATACCAACAGTTTTTAATTCTGCAAGAGGTGTTTTTTACATTACCGACCAACATCTGTTTTTTAATGACGAAAGAATTCAGATATTTGGATGAAACTTACTTTATGCTCGACAACCTAGATTTAACCAAGGTACTTTGTCTGGATATAGAAACAGTACCTCAGTATGCTGATTTTTCCACTATGGATGAACGTTGGCAGCACCTTTGGCAAAAGAAAGCCCAGTTTCTGGTGAAAGAAGACCAAACGCCTGAAAGCATATACAGCCGTGCCGGCATATATGCTGAGTTCGGTAAAATAGTGTGCATCTCAGTAGGGGCTTTTTTGCGCAGTGGAAATGAGTGGCATTTTAAACTCAAATCATTTTATGGTGATGATGAGAAAATGCTGCTCGAAGAATTTTGCCAGATGCTTAACCGCTGGAATGCAGATAACGATAAACTGCTGTGTGCCCACAATGGAAAAGAATTTGATTACCCATATATCGCCCGCAGGTGTTTACTTAATGGCGTACAAATTCCGCGTATGCTAGATCTGGCAGGGAAAAAGCCCTGGGAAGTGGCTCTACTTGATACCATGGAGTTGTGGAAATTTGGCGATTTTAAAAGTTTTACCTCACTGGATTTACTGGCGGCAAGCTTTAATATTCCTACCCCCAAAGATGATATTGACGGGAGCCGGGTGTGGGAGGTGTACTGGAATGATAAAGACGTGGAACGCATAAAAACGTATTGCCAGAAGGATGTGGTAACGGTAGCGCAGTTACTATTACGTTTTCGCGGAGAAAAAATTATGGACGAAGGAAATGTACTGTATGCATAAGAACGTTTAATAATAAAAGCAATATGAAAAAATTACAGTTTAAATTACTGATTGTGCTGGTTTTGTCGGGTCTGTTTGGCAGAGCACAGGACACTATCATAGTGGAACCTCCTGCCAAAACTTATTTATGCCCCTCAGGAGGTATCAATAATTCATCGGGTTTAGCAGGATTACAGGTAGAGCATTTTGTTCACAAAAAAGTGTCATTGCTGGGTGCCGGAGGAATTGGTTCATGGGGGTATAAATTTACTGGCGGTGCACGGTATTTTTTTCGCGATCGTTTTGGGCCGGGTTTGGGTGTAAGTTTCTCTACGGCTACCGGCTTAAAGGAAGTAAAGTTGCAAAATATGGAAGTGATTAATTCGCTGAACGAGGTAGAAATGCGCTCCGTTGATTTTGAACTTAAACCGGTTTATATGCTTAACTTAAGTTATATCCGATCATGGCACGTAGGTAAAGAAGATAATCGTATAAATCTGGAGTTGGGGTATAGTGTGCCGCTCAGTTCTAAATCAGCAGCTAACTACAGGTTAAAAGAAAATCTGAGGCTCACTGAAACTTCTCAGCAGGTGATGAATTTTATTCAACCCGGTGGATTTATAATAGGTTTGGCCTATTGTCTGGGGTTGTAATTACGCATAGCTAAAGCCTCTTTCTATAGCAATCAAAGATTGTTCCTGATTCTCTAATATAATCGGTTTTTTGGTGTTAATAGTCTCCATTTTTATTAAGCAATGTAATATGCGCTGCAAGGCGGTTAACTAGTAGTTAGTAGACTATTAAACGAGAGCTGAGAACGGGCAATGTGGTTAAATAATTTTTTGCGAGAAAATCTTATTTATAGTAGAAGCAACAATGTCCCGCTAGGGACATAATATTGGTAAAAGAATAAGAGATAAGCATAGTCCCGTAGGGACGAAATATTAAGCTCGGAGTAGTTAAAGGTGGAGGGTAGCAAAACGGTAATCATCAGTCAGAATTGCTTAGTGATTTCATGTATCAATGTCGTCCCTACGGGACTTCAGATTTACGGTTATGAAGTTACCAATATTATGTCCCTACGGGACTACAAATATGCAATTATCGTTTTAACTAATATTTAACTCTCGGTTAGTTTTAAACTCAATACAGACATAATACTTCTAAAAGCCGAGTTAAAAAAACTGTTAAGGTGATGGATAGCAAAGTAGCCGTACCGGCCAACTAGCATAGTGATTAAATTAAACACTTATTTTCGGAAGTTATAACTATGTCCCGTAGGGACATAATATTGGTAATACCTTCACCCGAAAGAGCACAGTCCCGTAGGGGCGAAATATGGTGTACACTCCAATGTCCCGAAGTGACATGATATAGGAAAATCCCTACAGGATGAACACAGTCCCATAGGGACGAAATATCAAGCACGAAAAACAGTTAATGGTTAAGAGTAGCAGACTAGTAATCGTCATTCAAATTAGCATAGTTATTTTCTTCTAATCCTAATCCTATTTCTGTATTACATTAAATGTCCCGTAGGGACATGATATTGGTAAAAACTCTACCCGACAGAGCAAAGTCCCGTAGGGACGAAATATTGTGTGTGCTCCAATGTCCCATAGGGACATGATATAGGTCAAAACCCTACAGGATGAGCACAGTCCCGTAGGGAAGAAATATCAAGCACGAAAAACAGTTAATGGTTAAGAGTAGCAGACTAGTAATCGTCATTCAAATTAGCATAGTTATTTTCTTCTAATCCTAATCCTATTTCTGTATTGCATTAAATGTCCCGTAGGGACATGATATTGGTAAAACTTTCACCCAAAAGAGCACAGTCCCGTAGGGACGAAATATGGTGTAGACTCAAATGTCCCATAGGGACATGATATAGGTAAAAACCCCACTCGATTAGCACAGTCCCATAGGGACGAAATATCATATCAATTCTTTAAATATAAACGACTCTTCATATTCCACCTCAAACTTTTCAAGAAACTCAACATACTCTTGCAGGAATGTTTTCTTTTGGTGGTGCCGCTCCTGATTTTGAATGTAGTGAACCACATCCTTTACATGCGATTTACTATAAGAGAAAGCCCCATATCCTTGCTGCCACTCAAATTTTCCTTTCAAAAACTTCTTTTCATTAATCCATTTAGATGAGCCACCTTTTACATCCTGCATCAAATCTGAAATAGACTGGTGAGGTCGTACACCAATTAAGATGTGGATGTGATCCGGCATGCCGTTGATGCAAATTAATTTGTGTTTGTTGTTCTGAACGATTCCTGTGATGTATTGATAGAGTTCATCTTTCCAGGAGGAGCTGATTAGTCCATGTCTGAACTTAACGGCAAACACAAACTGAATGTGAATTTGGGTATAGGTATTTGGCATGTGCTGAAATTATATGTCATCCCTACGGGATTTTCGGATTTATTATTATGGTGCTACCAATGTCTTGTCCCTACGGGATTGCAAATGTACTTTTATTGTTTTTATTAATATTTTAACCATACTCGAATTCGGATTTGTTGTTATCGTTTTCAAACATGTCGCCCCTACTGGGGCTACCAATATGTCGTCCCTACGGGACTAGTTATCCGAGTTTGAAATTCCTTTTTTCTGTTCAACGAAGCTATTAAAACGCTCTTCCTATAGCTATCACATACTTTGTTCCTAAGGGTGAACCGGCTCCTGTGGTGTTGCGCCATAGGGGTACGTCACAACGTAAGGTTATCGGTTCGCAGGTAGCTAATCGTCCCCACTTTTTGATGGTGAGTGCTGCACCCAATCCGGCATCGGCACGCAGGTTACTCCAGCGGTACCCGTAACTCAAGGGGTTGGTGGCTGCTGCGAAGGTGGTGTATTTGATGTAACCGGCATCGGCAAATCCATAACAATCAAACTTAAATGTGTTGCGCAATAACCGCGGAGCAAAACGTACCAAACGGTCAAACTCCACTTCTACGTTTGCTGCTGCACCGCCCTTGCCGCTGTAACTGGAATAGGCTATACCGTTGCTTTGCACTTCCGGAACCGACATCAGGTTAAAGCCACGCAGGTTTAGTCCACCTCCGTAACCAACTATGTTGCCGTTAAGCGCAAAACTACTTGCTTTAGTTTGATCAAGTATATTGGATCGCCAGAATTTGCTGTCCATCATTTCTTCTCCGTTGGCACCGTCCTGATACAATTGCGACTCCGGTGCAATGTTGTTTCCTGTGATGTACTGACCAATGGTGCGGGTACGTATTTCCAGTTTGCCCAAATAGTTGTTGTTAATCACTTCCAGTTTGGCCCACTGGTAATCGTAATCATTGTATAAAGCGGATGAACGCAGTTGCAGCAATATTTTTCCGTTACCTCTTTTGTAATTGTAACGATGTTCCGCTTCTAAGTTCAGGGTGTTGTTGCGCATATCCGGATTAAACTGTGCTCTGGGTTGTAAATACTCCCATGCCCAAGTATGGTTGTTACGGTACATGCCTTTAAAGTAAATACTGAAACGGTTGTTCCCGCTCATTTTATGTAAACCTGCGAGATTACCTATTAACCCGTCAAGAAATTTGGTTTCGCCAAACACGTGCAGGTTTCTGTCTATGGCTGTGCTGTAATACGCTCGGTAGTTTACCAGTTCTTTAGTTTTGTAAAATTCGCTTTTTCCTACTGCGGTATTGTACCACACTGTGGTGCTAAAGCGGTGCCGGTAGTTCATGTAATGTCCGTTCAGGTGAATACCTGCCTTTATACCATCTACATTGTTGTACCACAAATCGGGTCTCCAGTGCAGGATGTAATGTTTACGGTCAACGGGTTCGATTACTTTGGAATCAAAACGAACGAGCAGCGGTAATTTTTTGCTGTTGTTGAGCATGTTCACATCTGCTAAACGGTGACTGGGGTCAATCACTACGTTCTTTATTTTTCCGGGAACAAATACTGTGGCTGTATACGTTTTGTTGAGCATGCCCCAACCCAACCAATATTTTAAGGTAGTGGTGTTTTTATCTTTCTTGCTAAAGTAAGTATTGGGAATGTTGTACCTGAATGTATCATTCTTTTCATTGATTACAACAAAGTCAACCGGCATTTGCATTTCCTCTTTGCGTTTGAAGGTAATTTCGTAGGCCTGACGACTTGGGTCGCTTCCGTTGTTTACTATACTGCCCATCAAAGCATCTGGATTTTTCTCCGGATCAACTTTTACTTTTTTGATTTTTCCTACACTGTAGTCAATGCGCTTGGTGGTTTCCATCCATTGGTCGAAGAACCAGTTGAGGTCAACGTGGGTGTATTGTATGATGGAACTTCTGAAATCATCGAAATACGGGTGGCATATTTTCCACTGGTTAAAATAGTTTTTCATGGCAGCCGTAAACAGCGAATCACCCAACACGTATTGCAGGTTGTACAACATGGTAGCTGTTTTGTAATACACGTGGCGGTAGCCTCCTCCATGACCTAAAGCTGAACTGAAATCATCTGAGTGGGTATTGAGTTGTGCATCATTTTTATTGATGGCATCGGTGAGGTAACCGTTGTACACGGTGTTTTCATCAATGGGTAAATCAATGTCAAAACGTTTGTTGTATTTCTTTTTAAAACTTTTGTAATACATGGCCGACTTAGCAAAAACAGGTGCCGTAGGATTTGCTCTATCATCCGGGTTAGGAACACCGTCAATGGCTTTTAATGACCAGGCGGTAAGAAACTGCGTGAACCCTTCATCCAATGCTGCCCTATATGTTTCGTTGTTACCCACCATACCAAAGAACCAGTTATGTCCCACCTCATGTGCAATTACAAAATGGTTGCCGGGCGAGTTGCCTCCGTTCAAGGTAAGCATAGGATATTCCATGCCGTCCTGCGCATCGGCTACCACCATTTTAGGGTAGGCATACATACCAAAATCGCGGGAGTACACCTGTATTACTTTCGAAGTAAACTCCGCAATGTCTTGCCAGCCGGCTGCATTGGTTTCCTGTGCTATGGCCACGCATTTCACTCCGTTCCATTCTGTTTCTGCCAGGCGATAGGTGGGGTCAGCAGTCCAGGCAAAGTCGTGTACGTTATCCGCATGGTATTTCCAGGTTTTGGTGGTGCCGTTGGGTACTGTAATTTCTGATGCGGGCGAGCCTACAGGTTTATCTTTAAAGTTGGCGATATCCAGTTTTTTTCTCAGCTCATCGGGTAATACCTCGCTGCGGTTTTGCAATACACCGGTGGCTTCTACTACGTAATGGTTGGGGAAGGTAAGTTCTACATCATAGGCTCCGTAATCACCGTAAAACTCTTTGCTTAAATGTTGAGCCGTTTCCCAACCGAATTTTGCATCGTACACACACATGCGCGGGTACCAGTGTACACCGTCAAAGTGGGTATAGTTGGAACCGCCACTGCGAAACTTTTTCATGCGCCTGCGTTGGTCACCGCTATCGAAGTACGTTTTGAATTTGATGCTGAAGGTGGCCGACTGACCCGGAAGCAAGGGGGTGGTCAGTTTTACTTTCATAATGGAGTTATCAATGAATTCAATGGCTTCATTTTTTGAACCCCAATGGTTGGAAGAAGTTACGGTTTCAATCTCTGTTCCTTTTCCTGCGGCTTCATACGGACCAAAACGTTGGTAGTACCCGTTGGCCCTGTTTAAACTTTCCAGGTACGAGCCTTTTACAAAAGCATTCTGGTACAAATGGAAGTACACAAAGTGCAGGGTATCGGGTGAGTTGTTAAAATACGTGAGTGTTTCATTGCCGTCAATAATGCCGGTTTTATCATCTACAGCTGCTTTGATGGCGTAGTGTACATCTTGTTGCCAATAGGCTGCATGTGGTTTGCGGTTTTTCCAGTAGTACTTGTTTTGTGTACTGCGGTAAAAATCCACACCGTTTTGTGCATGTGCAAACACAGACAGGCAAACAAAAAGACAAAGCGTACTGATTCGATTCATGTATAGCGTCATAAGACCACGAATTAAACAAATATCTGTGAGATTTGTGCTACGTGGTTGTATGGAAACAGTCTCTCAAAACACACCGTCATTGCGATCCCGATGACTATCGGGAGTGGCAGTCTCCCAATTGGAGCAGAACAAATAAACTTGCACCTTAACCAATAATTTTCTAATTTGCCCTTGAAAACCACTAACCTATGCAACCTAACCTGTACACCTGTATTTCAATTGGCCTGAAAAACCACCCCATTCAACACTATTTACAAGAAAGCGAAAAGCTTCGTATGTCTGTCCAAAATGGAGGGATTTGCGTAGGTTTCCTTAGCATATAAACAAGTTTGCTGCAAGCATAAGAACCGAACGCAATGACATTAGAACAATTAGCAAAATCAGAAACTGAATTATATTCAACTATTCTTGACCTTCAAAAAAAGGAACAGACAGAAGCACTTAATGAAAAGCAAAGAACTGTATTTGCTTTGTACAGACAAGTTCACAGACATTACTCTTACCTGGCGAAAGAACAAGAAGAAGCATTGAAACGTGGATTATTTATACAATGGTACGCTTGTACAGAACCTAATTACTTAACAGGAATAGAACAACTTGACGAAGAAGCAGAAAAGAACATAATTAATATTGTTGAAGAGAAAATTCAGAACAACACTTTAGACAGTGAATTAAAATGGATGCTTAATTATTATGCCGATTGGGACTATGTATTTGACAGGTTTAAAAATCGTGAAGGTTTAGCAGAATTAATTGCAAATAGAACGGACGGTCTTCCTATTGGACTAGTTATTGACAAAGCAGAAATGAACAAACGGGGACAAATGGGAATATATTGGAACTCATTGAACCATTTCACGAATACAGAAACGAATGCCAGCAGCTAACAGCACATTTGCAATATGCGGGGTTTCGTGCTCCGCAGACAGTTTTGTGGATACAGAAAGTTCAGTTCTCCGCATTAATATTTGTGCTGAAAAGCCCGCCCATCGCAACCCCCTGAACCGTTAGCGGTCATTATAAAAAGACGAAACCGAATGAAAATCATACTTTCAATTATGTTTCTTACACTTTTACAACTTTATGGGTTTTCCCAAGAGACTTTTACTTCCAGAAAGGGGTCAAAGTTTTTTCCAGGACACCTTGAAGTTGTAATTACAGTAGACAGTAAAAATGTGAGATATGAACTATTTAATCATTGGTATTCATTATCATATGCGGAACTGAGACAAATTACAATTCCGTTGGACAGCTTGAATGAATTTAACCAAAAGAACGACAGTTTAAAAATCGAAATTCGTAAAGGGAGAGTAAAACTTGTTGACAAAAAATATCGACTATCAAGAAAAATATATCATCGAAATTTATGTGCTTCCGCATCGACAATGAGAAAAATTTCATTTGCATATAAAATATCAAGTCAACAAAAGAACATTAGACATTTCGAATTATACGACCGAGAAGATTTGAAATTGGAAGAAGAAGAATTTAGGAAAAAAGTATTTGGAAAATTAAAGGAAAAGACAAAATAACGAACCGCAAAACAGCACCTACCCAAGAGCAGAGGATATATGCCTAAATGCAGCACATATAAACTGTGCATCGGTCTATTTGTTTTAATCTATATAAATGGGCAAATAATATGACAGCTTTTAGGATTTTACTTTCTATAATTTTCACAGTTGTATTCGGTTTAATTATCGGCTATATTGACTTTGAAATTTTGACTCCATTGTTGCCACTACCAAACGACATTTGCTTCTACCATACAAACACGCCACCTTCTTGGGTGAAACTTTTCTATCTCGACAGTTCAGGACATACAGAACCACCATTTAGCGGACTACATATTTCAATTCTATTTTTTATAAGTTTGTTTATTGGAGTCTTGACTGCAAGTAAACTAGACAGATGGCTTATAAAACGGCAACAAAAAAATGACGGACAGAAGAAGAACAATGCTTTATTTTAGAAAAGTAACTCTTAACGAAGTTAATGGAACGAAGGTGGAAGCTGCAATACGAAAATTTACAGCAAGACGGCACACATCACTTGACCTTCAATCATCCTCAACAGACATTTGGACTGAGAAATTATTTCTTGGTCTTGAAAATGAAAACAGCATTCAGGTGACAAGAATTCGTACCTCTTTTGAACGGCTTCTACCAAAACTCATTGTTAGGTTTGATAAAGAAAGAGGGTTTTCTGAATATAGAATCAGATACAGCCTAATTTCAAATTCTGTTTTTGCATTCATAACTTTAGCAATCGTTCTAAATGTTATTTATTCATTAATTAATCTACAGATTGAAGGTGATATAAGCACAATTTTTACGTTCTTCATTCTTTTTCTATTCCTAACAGTAGTAGAGTTGCGTCTTACAAATGCTAGACTAATAAAAGCAATAGTTAAAATGAAAGAGCCGAGTTCATCAATATAAAAGCAATGATTAAACTAACTCCGGATATCAATCAAATGAACTTCGAAAAGACACAAGCACGAACGTATATCAGCACCTACCGAGTTAGGTGCAACCATAGACAACGACAATGAGACGACTATTATATATTATATTTTCTTTGACTTTTATAGGTTGTGGTGGTAACCATCAACAAGCAGACAATAATAATTTGGCGGACACAATTAACCCTAATAAAGAGGTTATTAATGAATCAGACCAAAGTGACTATAAAATTTTACCTATTGACGAATGCGGAAGCGACCCGACTTTAGTTACATTCATAACTAACTTGAAAAAAATCGCATCAAACAAAGACACCGCAGGACTATTTCAATCATTGGACACTGCAATTATCGTAAGTCATGGTGGTGGAATTTATGGAGTAAAAGAGTTTTCTAAAAATTGGAAACTTGACAAGCCCGACAAATCAGAGTTATGGATAATTCTCAGCCAAATATTAAGTATGGGCGGGACTTGGGAAAATGACGAAGACAAATATTTTTGCATTCCTTACACCCAATCAAACAAAGCGTTTAGCAAATATAAATACGACTTTGACTGGTATTTTACAGCCGTTTGTATTTCACCTAAAGTGACAGTTTATCAAGAACCCAAAACAACTTCCTCAAAACTTGCTACCTTAAGCTATGACATAGTAGAAATGGAACCTGAGTTTATGAAAGCAGACTTTACAAAAATTCATACCATTGACAAAAAAATTCAAGGTTATGTAAAGACTACGGACTTAATTTATTCGGCAGACCAACATTTAGTAATTAAAAAGATTGACGACAAATGGAAAATAACAGCGTTTGCACCATTCGACTGATAGAAATGGCAGCGCCTAACAGCACATTTGCAATAAGCGGGGTGACGTGCTCCGCATACACATTTGTTGTTAATGAAAATTTGGTTCTCCTCAACTACATTTGTGCTGAAAGGCACCAACTCCTTGTAGCTGCCAACCGTTATAGGAAAGTTTCACAGGCAGACCGCTATAGTGACAATTAGACCTGTCTTTTACTTCAATTAAAGATGGAGGCCAGAGACCATTTAAACGGGGCGACACCGAAAAGCCAAACGAGTAGGACAAAAAAGAAATCAAAATGAATAAATTTAGAAACCCCTTGGCTTTTTTCGCCTTGACAATTGTTGGACTTATTTTGTTCGGTTTTATTAATAAATCTGAATCTAATAAAGGAATTCTTACCATGCGGACAACTGAAGTTCAAAACGGCATCTGGGACAATGCCATAACTATTGTGTATGAAGATGGTAAAACAGAAAAACTGGAACTCAAAAAACTTAAGATAAATGATCTCTCTTCAAACTTAGTTTTAATCAACAAGACTCTAAACGAAATTGTAGCTAAAGGTTATAAACTAATTTCGACTGCTGAAGGTGGAGGAGACGGAATTAATATGACAACTTACACATTTATTAAAGAATAAAACCAGCCCATAACACGGGTTTTGCATCAGGCGGGGTGATGTGCAAACTTGTAGCTTTGTGCTCCGTATCAATTTTGTACTGAAAAGCCCACTAATCGAAAAATGCAAACCGCTAACAGCAAGAATAGGAATACAAAGCAATAATTGAATGATGACAAGAAAGCAATGGAAAATCATAATCGGGATTCATCTGCTGATATTTGTATTGGTTCTATCTCCTTTCTTACCTGGACCGAGTTTTATGAGCAAACTAACAAACATGTTTTTTAGTCTTTCTCAACTTGGAAGTATTTTAGGACTTCTCTTAATACCTTTTGGATTGTTTTGGACATATAAGCAATCCACTAAAAAGGAAAAAGTGGGCAGGGCAGTATTACCAATTTTATTATGGACAATTCCATTATTGATGATTATTCTTTCTATATGGGTAGCCGGAGTAGCCCGAGATATAAGCAGGACAATTGCTATAAATAACTCAGAAAAGCTAATTTTAGCAATAGAGAAATACAAAGAAACGAATAAGCAATATCCAAAAGAAATTTCACAACTAACTCCTGACTTTATTAAAACCATTCCTATTCCTTGGATAATGGGAATATCGGGATATAATTATGAAAAGAAAGAGAGTAGTTTCAATTTGACATTTTCTCAAAATGTCGTGATGGGTTTTAATTTTGAAGTTGTGGTTTATGACCCGACAGAGAATCATAAAGCACAAGGAAAACAAAATGACTTGTATGATACAGGTAAGAAAGGTTGGAAATATTATATTTATGACTGATAATATCGTGAATTACTTCTGCTAACTGCCGCTTTCAATAGCAGGGTATTGTTGCGAGCGCAGCATTGCAACCTTTAGCTCAGCGAAGCTAATCCCAAAACACACCGTCACTGAGAGCGTAGCGCGGCAACCTTTAGCTCAGCGAAGCTAATCTCCCAATAGGAGCACAACAAAAAAAACTTGCACCTTAACCAATATTTTTCTAATTTGCCCTTGAAAACCACTAGCCTATGCAACCTAACCTGTACACCTGTTTTTCAATTGGCCTGAAAAACTACCCCCTTCAAAACTATTTACAACAACGCGAAAAGCTTCGCAAGTCTGCCAAAGGTGGCGGGTTATGCGAAAGTTTCCTTCGCATATAAACGAGTTAGCAGTAATTATAAAGAACACAAAAAATAATCAATATGGAAATATATCCTGAAATAGAGGACTACGAAGTTTTAAGTAGCGGAACAATTATAACAGTTCCCGGTAAAAAAATAACCTTTAAAATAAGGGACATAATTTTTGAGTTGTCTTTTGAAAACAACAATGATTTGTCAGATCATAAAATTTCCTTTGAAATTCCAGAAGGCACTAAAATAATGAAAATTCTATTTGAAAATTTTAATAATTCTCTTGGCATGGGAAACACAGTACCATTGCCACTTGGCAATATTGATAACAAATCTTTGTTTTTTAATTATCGAATATATGCTTTAGATGAGAACCTAGGAAAAACCTTAAACTACACTTGGTACTTAGGTAAAAAGGAAGGAGGGCAAGATGGAAAATAAAGTTACCGCCCCTACCTCAGACGCCTCTTCAATTTACGAAGGTGGTGACATAACACAAATTTCGGCTGACCAACTCAAAGGAAATATTGTAGCAATTCGCCAACTAATTAATGAACATAATTTAACAGTAAAGGAAAGTATACGAAAGGATACTGAAATTCAAAAACTCACTTCAGAAGTTGAGTATTTAAAAACATCTCCATTTGTTTCTATTGCTTCTCTTGTAATAAATATTATTGGAACAATTATAATAGGCTTATCATCCGAAAAAATTGGGAATGAATTGCAAGTCTCAAATGGAGATATTTCTACGCAAAATGGCTGGTTTTTATTTTCCGGAATTATTTTGATTATTTTAGGTTCTTTGATGTCAATACTTTATCCATATGCAAGAGGGTGGTTCAATAAAAAGCAAAGAGATTAACTAATGCTAACAGCACCTGCCCAAGAGCGGCAGTATAGTGGTTAAATCAATCTCATTTCTCTCATCATTATTTCTGTATAAGCTGGCCTATCAATAAATAAAAGTAAAATTACAGACAGAAGCATACGTTTAGGCGAAAATATTCTACTATATCTTACTTTGGAAATATGCTCTCTTTGCAATCCCAGTTGTATTCATTCTATATTTAACCATCTCTATACTTGCAGTAAAATGTTCTGCAATTTCTAGATAAGTCATATTCCTTTTGTTAGCCCAAAGTAAACAAGGTTTTGCTAATTGAAGTGTAGACCCTAGACACTTTGCTTCTTCTTCTTTTTCGGTGTCGTATTCTCTCATTCCAAATGGTAGCGGTTTATCATGTAATGTTGCAACATGTTCATGTTCGCAAATGATGTGTGCTAATTCGTGCATCAAATCGCTTTGTTGTCTTGCATCAGAGTGAAAAGGATTGTGAAGGATAATTTTTGTTCCTTCAAAGTTTGGCATTGTTAAAGCACTCCATTCACAATTATTAGATAATTTTTCAACTTCATTAGGTAATGTTATAAATTGTGTGGCTTTGAAAACAGGAACTTTTAAATGTTCAGCAAGTTTAAAAGCACATAAGGGTCCACAAGCGTGAATATTTAATTCTTCCCTATATTGTTTAGCCAAACGTTCAGCTTTGGCTTTGAAACCCCATTGAAGTTTATTTTTTGCTCCCAATTTGTTTTCATTTTGAGTTGTAGGCCAAATCAATCATTTTGATAAGCATGTTGATTGTGTCTTTACTTAATTCCCTGTCAGCTCTTAGGTGAGCTACAACTTGTTGTTGTGTTGAAATTGGCTTTGCTTTTGGAATATTAGCGCTAACAATGAAAGTATCGGTTGCTTCTTCTAACCATTTGCAGATTTTAATAAAGGTTGCTACATCGGGAATTTTGCCCTGCTCAATTCTTGAAAGTGTAGCAGCACTTACTCCGCCAATTTCATCTGCAACGGCTCTTAAACCCCTGTCAGCCCTTTTGTTTTTTAGCATACTTGCTAATAAGTCAGTATTGAGTGTTGATTGCATGTTAATAAAATTACATAAATAAAACATCGTTTCATTTGTGAAACAGATAAAGATATCTGTATCTTTGCTGAAACAAATTAAAGTTTTGGTTTCGTACGTGCAACAAATGTACAGCTTAGAACTGAAAGTGCAAATGCGAGGGAAAAAAGAAATTAACATAAAAGTAATAATAATGGGCAAAAAGAATCAACATGTGTTACCACACGGAAATCTATGGGCTGTGAAAGGTGAAAAAAATAACAAGGCAACAAAGGTTGTAGAAACACTATCAGAGGCAATTAAGATCGCCCGTGAGATTTCTATAAATCAACAATCGGAAGTGATTATTCATAGACCTAATGGACAAATTAGAGAAAAGGATTCTTATGGAAATGATGATTACCCTCCTAAAGGCTAAAACATAAATGAGATAAAAGAAAAGACACTAAAAGGTAATCCAGTTTTCTATTGCAGTTGTTAATTGGATGAAAAAGGGTTTTGAATTATGCAATTCAAAAGAAGGCTTATCACCTTTCTGAATCCCTTTGATTAAAATACAACGGCTCTGGAAACTTGCTAACTCCCTGCATTTTTACAGTAACAATTGGGAGTGAATAGTTTAAAATTTAAATAAAATGTCAAACGACAAAAACAAAAATCAAGAACACGAACATGGAAAGCATGTTCTTCACCTTACTATTAACAGTAAGAGGTATGAATGGCATCACGAATATATTACGGGTGCTCAAATTAGAAAGTTGGGTAATATTCCACATGACGATGATATATTTCTTGTCATTAAAGGATGGCCTGATGAACCAATTCCCGATGACAAGGAAGTAAACCTTGCTCGTCCAGGACTTGAACATTTTTACTCAAAAGAAAAATGTGTTGAGGTTATCATTATTGTTAATGGTGAACCTAAAAAATGGGATAAAAAGAAGATTAGCTTTAAGGAAGTAATCATTCTTGCTTTTGGCTCTTATGATGAAAATCCCAACATTGTTTACACTGTTGCTTATGAAGATGGACCGAAGGAAAATCCCGAAGGTTCAATGACAAAAGGAACAGAGGTTTGTGTTAAATTTAAAATGATATTCCATGCTACAGCAACTGATAAATCATAACACTGATTTAAACCGTTTGTATGAAGATGGTTATCAGCTTGAGGTTAATGGTGGGCATTTACTTGCCCACCAAATACCTTATGTAAATGCAAATAAGGAGATAAAATACGGCACTCTTGTTTGTGTTCTTACATACGCATCACCTACACGGTTTGCTCCACCGCAAGACCACACGATATTTTTTTGTGGTGAAAAACCTTGTGATAAAAATGGTGTTGCGTTGAATGCAATTATTAATAGCAGTAACAATCAGCAATTGGCTAATTCTATTATGATAAATCATTATTTTTCAAGCAAACCAAAATCAGGAAACTATGCAAACTACTATGATAAAATCAGAACCTACGCTGAAATACTAAGCAGTCAAGCAAATGCAATTGACAATTCGGTTAATGCAAAACCCAATAAGAAAAAATGAGTAGTGAAGAACAAAATGTATTTCAATACACCGATACAAATTCTACAAGAGCTGGCATAGCTCATTTGAACAGCAAGTTTGACAATTTGAAAATTGCAATCATTGGATTAGGTGGTACAGGGTCTTACATTCTTGACCTTGTTTCAAAAACTCCTGTGCATGAAATTCATCTTTACGATGATGATGATTTTCAATTACACAATGCGTTTAGAGCACCTGGGGCAACTCCTTCAGAAAAATTTGATGAAGTAGAAGGATTGAAAAAAGTTGATTACTACTTTTCAATTTATTCTAAAATGCACAATGGAATTAAAACGCATTGCGAAAGAATTACAGAAGCGAACATTAAAAACTTAGAAGGTTTTAACTTTGCTTTTTTAAGT
This sequence comes from Bacteroidia bacterium, assembly GCA_018058135.1. Taxonomy (GTDB): domain Bacteria; phylum Bacteroidota; class Bacteroidia; order UKL13-3; family UKL13-3; genus JAGPCK01. The sequence goes on from JAGPCK010000015.1 coordinate 44,243, forward strand.
GTTGATAGTAACGAAGCAAGAAGCATGATTACAAAAAAATTATTGTCAATGAATATTCCGTTTATTGATGTAGGCTTAGGAGTTAATTCTTCAAATGAAAAACTGTTGGGTTCAATTCGTATAACGGTTGGCACTGATGCTAAGAATGACCATTTGGTAAATAGAATTGGTTCGGAAGAAACTGGTAACAATGAGTATTCAAAGAACATTCAGATGGCTGAATTGAATTGTATGAATGCTGCGTTGGCTGTTATCAAATGGAAAAAAATTGCGGGTTTCTATCAAGATATAAAACAGGAACACAACATTTTGTATTTCATAAACACTAACAAATTTCTGAATGAAGACTATCCAATTTAAGTTTATTGAATTTATTCCAAGCGAATTGGAAGAAGGTATTTTGTATATTTCAATTGAATACAAAACAGCTGTTCATAAGTGCATTTGTGGGTGCGGTAATAAAGTTGTAACACCTCTAACACCTACCGATTGGGAGATTATATATGATGGTAAAACTGTTTCACTCAGTCCTTCTATTGGTAATTGGAATTTTAGATGTAAGTCGCATTACTTCATAACTAGGAATAAAGTTCGCTATGCAAAGTTGTGGAATAATTCGGAAATTGAAGATGGTAGAAAAGAAGATTCTGAGAACAAGGAAAATTATTATCGTAAAAAGGAAGAGTGATACTTTTAAAATAAATTTGTCTTTAAACTCTTTTGATTCAAACATTGCCCCCGCTAGCGCGAGCTTGTAGCCGTGCTGTACAAATCATCACTCACTCGCCCCAAGTACTTAAACCACGAAAATAGTTTATTTAAAATTCTACTCACACCCTCACCGCCAACGCACATTTCTCCCCATCCATAGCGGCACTTACAATACCACCCGCATAGCCGGCACCTTCAGCACAGGGAAATAAATTTGTAATGTGTACGTGGTGTAATTTTTCTTTGTCGCGAGGTATGCGTACCGGTGAGGAGGTGCGTGATTCTACACCTACCATAAGCGCTTCTTCGGTGTAATAGCCTTTCATTTTTTTGCCAAACAGTTGAATGGCTCCCCGCAAACTCCGGGCTATTTCTGCAGGCAACACCTCATCCAATTGTGCAGATTTTACTCCCGGTAAATACGAGTTATCAGGCAAGGTGGTACTCAGTTTTTTGGTTACGTAATCCGTTAATCTTTGTGCAGGTGCCGTTAAACCTCCGCCACCTGCGCGGTGTGCAGTTTGTTCAATAGCGGCCTGAAAATGCATGGCGGCTAATGGTCCGTATTTGGCAAAGGGTAAAAAATCTTTTTCGCCTACAGCTACCACCGTGCCTGAGTTAGCAAACGGGTTATTGCGTTTAGAAGGCGACCAGCCGTTTACCACAATTTCTCCGGGGTTGGTAGCAGCCGGTGCAATAATACCGCCCGGGCACATGCAAAAAGAAAACACACCGCGACCGCCCACTTGTTCTACCAGGCTGTAGGAAGCCGCAGGTAAATACTCTCCGCGGCTAGGGCAATGGTACTGTATGGAATCAATTAACTCCTGCGGGTGTTCAATGCGCACACCTAAGGCAAAGGGTTTGGCTTCAATTAAAATGTGGTTGCGGTGCAGCAGTTCAAAAATATCGCGGGCCGAGTGCCCCGTAGCTAAAATGACTGCCTGGCATTTTACTGTTGTGCCACCGTTAAAATGCAGTTGCGTGATGCGATGGTCAGTAACCGTTACATCGGTTAAGCGCGTGTTAAAATGTATTTCGCCCCCGCAGTGCAAAATGGTTTCGCGAATGGCTTCAATGATGTGCGGCAATTTGTTGGTGCCAATGTGCGGGTGAGCCTCAAATAAAATGTCGGCATCAGCTCCGTGTTTTACCAGCAATTTTAAAATACGGTTCAAGTCACCGCGTTTGCCTGAGCGGGTATATAATTTTCCATCGGAGTAGGTTCCTGCACCACCTTCACCAAAACAATAATTCGAATCGGGGTTCACGGTATGCTCGCGGGTAATTTTGGCTAAATCTCTTCTGCGTTCGCGCACCTGTTTGCCACGTTCAAACACTACAGGTTTATATCCCAGCTCAATCAGTTTGATGGCTGCAAACAAACCTGCAGGTCCGGCTCCTATAATGTGTACTTCGGGTTTGTTTTGTACCTCCTGTAAGTTAAACTCATCCGGCTCGGGCACGTACTCTTCATCCATCCATACTTCAGCCAGTACCCGCATTTTAATGGGGCTTCTTCGGGCATCAATGGATTGTTTCAGTTTTTGAAGGTGACGAATGCTTTTTTCGCTTACGTTAAGCTCCCGGGCCACGGTGTTTTGCAGTTTTTCTGCGTTTTGAGCCACTTCAGGACTCAGGTATAACTCTATTTGTTTTCTCATGGTTAGGTTTTTATCCTAAAAATCACCGCTTTAGTGTGCTGTAAAACTTGTTGATATTACAAAAGTCGGAATTTTGGTTGGCATTACTAAATCAAGCAACTTTGAACCAATAAACGAAAATACGGAATATGCCCGAAATCAATGAATTAAAAAGAATCGCCTCGCAGGTACGCAGGGATATAGTGCGCATGGTACACGGTTGCAAATCCGGTCACCCGGGTGGCTCACTGGGATGTGCTGATTTTCTTACTGCCCTGTACTTTGAGGTGATGGAGCATAACCCTAAGTTTAACATGAACGGAACGAACGAAGATATTTTCTTTCTTTCCAACGGGCATATCTCTCCGGTGTTCTACAGTGTGCTGGCCCGTTCAGGTTATTTTGATGTAAAAGAACTGGCCACCTTCAGAGCACTCAACTCACGCTTGCAAGGTCACCCCGCCACCAAAGAACATTTGCCCGGCATTCGCATTGCATCGGGTTCTTTAGGTCAGGGAGTTTCTGTTGCCGTAGGTGCAGCATCAGCCAAAAAATTAAATAAAGATACCAAACTTGTTTACGCCTTGATGGGTGACGGAGAATTGCAGGAAGGACAGATATGGGAAGCGTTAATGTATGCAGCCCACAACAAAGTAGACAACCTCATTCTTACCATTGATTTTAACAAGCAACAAATTGACGGCTCTACCGTGGAGATTATGGGCTTTGATGATATCTCAGCCAAAATAAAATCATTCGGATGGGAAGTGTTGCACACCGATGGCAATAACATGGAAGCCTTAGTAGCCACATTGAAAGAAGCCAAAGCTGCCACCGGAAAAGGCAAACCTGTTTTTGTGATTATGAAAACAGAAATGGGACAGGGCGTTGATTTTATGATGGGCTCGCACAAATGGCACGGTGTAGCACCCAATGATGAGCAACTGGCATCGGCACTGGGCCAGCTGGAAGAAACACTGGGCGATTATTAAACGCATGAAACAACTAAAACCTTTTTTCCTGATTGTTTTTGTACTGTTGTTTTCGACAGCACTGCAGGCACAAACACCCAATAAAACACGCATACTTTTTTTGCTTGATGCTTCGGGTAGTATGTACGCGCAAATGGATAAAGGGCAAAACCGCTGGGACGTAGCCAAAAAAATGTTATCAGGCATTGTAGATAGTTTGAGCCAGTACCAGAATGTAGAAGTGGCCCTACGTGTGTACGGCCATCAAAGCAGCATTGGCGAACAAAACTGTAAAGACACCAAACTCGAAGTGCCCTTTAAAAAAGGCAACCACAGCGACATGAAAAAACGTCTGTACCAGATTGCACCACGTGGTACAACCCTCATAGCGTATTCCCTCACACAGGCGGCCTATGATTTCCCTGACCGCACTTCGCGCAACATCATCATTTTAATTACCGATGGTTTGGAAGAATGCAAAGGTGACCCTTGTGCTGTTTCCGAGGCCTTGCAAAAAAATGGAGTGGCATTAAAACCCTTCATTATAGGTTTGGGTGCTTCAGAAGAATTTGGAAAAGCCTTTGAATGTGTGGGCAGATATTATGATGCATCAACAGAGGCGCAATTTGCCAAAGCGTTGAATGTGGTAGTGTCGCAGGCACTCAACAGTACTACCGTTCAGGTAAACCTGTTGGATATTTATTACAAGCCGTCAGAAACCAATGTGAACATGACTTTTTACGATGCACACAGCGGTAAAATGATGTACAACTTTATGCATACCATCAACGACCGCGGTTATCCTGATACCGTTGCGGTAGATCCTTCACTTACCTACAACATAGTAGTACATACTACACCTGAAGTAACACGCGAAGGAGTGGAGTTCAACCCCGGTAAGCACAACATTGTGGGCATTGATGCACCGCAGGGTTACCTTAAACTATCGTGCATGGGCATTACCAATTACCCCAAGTTGCAGGGTATAATGAGACGAAGCAATGATATGAAAACACTCACCCTGCATGATTTTAATGCTACACGCAAATACATTGTAGGGAAATACGATTTAGAAATTCTTTCATTGCCCCGCATTTACATGAAAGATGTTATCATCAATCAGAATAGTGTTACGAGTATAAGTATTCCGCAGCCGGGTAAACTCACCATCAATTCACCCAACGATGTGTGGGGAGCTATTTACCAGATGCGAGGAAACAAAATAGAACTGGTTACCGAATTGGATTTAACCACCAAGCAACAAAACATTATCATACAACCCGGAACGTATAAAATCATTTATCGCCCCAAGAACATGAACCGTTCGGTTTACACGTTTGAGAAGGAGTTTAATATAGGTTCCGGTTACTCCACCATTGTCAATTTATAACACATGAAGAAATACGAAATACTCGATAAGAAAGATACACGCTCCGGTTTTGGGGCAGGGTTGCTGGAAGCAGGACAACAAAATGAAAATGTTGTTGCCCTGTGTGCCGACCTCACAGGCTCAGTGAAAATGGATGCATTCAAAGCAGCTTTTCCTGAGCGTTTTTTTCAGGTAGGTATTGCTGAAGCCAACATGATAGGTTTAGCTGCGGGTATGACCATTGGCGGTAAAATTCCCTTCACCGGAACATTTGCCAATTTCTCTACGGGCAGGGTATATGATCAAATTCGCCAGTCGGTAGCTTATTCAGGTAAGAATGTAAAAATATGTGCTTCGCATGCCGGTTTAACTTTAGGAGAAGACGGAGCCACGCACCAGATTCTCGAAGACATAGGCCTGATGAAAATGTTGCCGGGTATGACGGTAATTAATCCGTGTGATTACAACCAAACCAAAGCAGCTACACTTGCGATTGCACAGTATGAAGGTCCGGTGTATTTACGTTTCGGGCGCCCTGTAGTGCCTAACTTTACATCACCCGACCAAAAATTTGAAATTGGTAAAGCGTGGATGGTGAGTGAAGGAAAAGACGTGACCATTTTTGCTACCGGTCACCTGGTATGGAAAGCCATTGAAGCCGGACATATACTGGCAGAAAAAGGAATTGATGCCGAGGTAATCAATATACACACCATTAAACCACTGGATGAAGAAGCGGTATTAAAATCAGTAGCTAAAACCAAATGTGTAGTTACTGCAGAAGAGCATCAACGCCACGGTGGTTTAGGCGACAGCATTTGCCAGTTGTTGGCACGCACGGCACCTGCACCGGTAGAGATGGTAGCTGTAAACGACAGCTTTGGTGAGAGCGGTGTTCCGGAAGAACTGTTGAAGAAATACAAATTAGATACACCTGATATTGTAGAGGCTGCTTTAAAAGCCATAGCAAGAAAAGGATAATCGAAATAGCAGAACATAAAAAAAGAGGGAACTGTGAAAACGGTTCCCTCTTTTTTATTTAACTACTTGTTGAATGTTAATGCTGAATAAGCAATCGTTGTGCGTGAACTCCTGTTTTGCCATAAACCCGTGTAACGTACAAGCCGGCAGGTAAAGAAGAAACATCAATAGAAGCGGAAGGTAGCGCATGTGAAAGCACTACTTTGCCCGTAAGATCAGATAGTTCAATACGGTCGTAAGCTGCGAGTTCATCGGTGTACACTAACGTATTCGCAGGATTGGGATATAAGTTAATGGAGTTGCCGTTTACAGAAGTAATGCCTGTGGTACCACCATTTGAGCGCGTTGATTTAGCCGCATTGTAAGTGGCTTTAGTAGTGACATGTTGCAGTATAGCTACAGAGCTTAAACGTGAGCTGTTCCATAAGTTTTTTATTTTATACCTGAACTGGAAAGTTACGCTGTCATTAATATTCACAGGTAGTGTAATGGTATTTCCCGCGGCTGAGGTAAGTGCTTTGCGAAATACATTGTAGTGACGCGGTTCTCCGTTAGCCGTTAAAACAGAGATGGTATCTTCCACCACTCCGGTAAACAACAGGGCAGAGGAGGCAGTGTTAGCCGCAACCTTAGTGATAACCACGTCCACTTTAACTGAATCGCTGGAGAACATGTTTTCACTTGCCTTAACCAAAAACTCTGTAGTATGCGTTGATGCAGTGTTCAGAGATGAACCTAATGAGGTGTTGCTGATAACAATGCCGTTTACCACCAGGCGCGGAGTTCCGCCATACACATTGTACAAATAGGTGCGCAGGTCATTCTCCGCAGTATTTTGTTGCGAGAATATACAAGCGGCATACGGACTGCTAGGGTAAAAAGCCACGTGTATCACATCAGGATAATTTCTGAGCGTGGCAAAAATGCCGGGGTTGTTGGAAGCACATACACTGCAATTGGAGTTGGTAAAATGTTCTACCACCGTTGTCTTCGGAACCTGTGCCAGTGCGGTTTGAATCATCATCATAGAGATGATTGAATTGAAAATGTTTTTCATCATATTCATGGTATTACCAAGGATCTTATTTCTTGATTTTTGCTTTGAATACTTTTTCAAACTTTTCCAGTTTGGGTTGTATGACCATCCGGCAATAAGGTTGATCCTTATTATCGTTGTAATAATTCTGGTGATTTGCATCGGCTTTGTAGAACACATCAAAAGCACTTACTTCAGTTACAATCGGGTCAGCGTATGCGCCTTCTTTATTTAATGCAGCGATAATGCTCATTGCAGTTTGTTGTTGTGCTTGGTTGTGGTAGTAAATGGCTGAGCGGTATTGTGTACCCACATCAGCACCTTGTCGGTTGAGTGTTGTAGGGTCATGCACGGTAAAAAACACCTGCAGTATTTCTTCAAAGGATACTTTACTGGCATCGTAAGTAAGTTGGATTACTTCTGCATGGCCGGTAGTTCCCATGCACACTTCTTTGTACGAGGGGTTTTTAACTTTCCCTCCGCTAAATCCGGATGCTACGCTCAATACTCCGTTGAGTTGTTGGAATACGGCTTCAATGCACCAGTAACAACCACCTCCGAGCGTAATGGTATCAATGGTGTTGGCGGTTGTTTTATCCTTTTCAATAAATTCAAGTGAAAGAGAATTTACACAATACCGCATGCCTGTTTCAGTGGGGCCATCATCAAACAAATGCCCCAGATGACCACCGCAACGGCCACAGGTTATTTCAGTTCTGCGCATGCCGTGTGATACGTCTTCGTGCGTCTTTATTTTTCCTCCGGCAATTTCTTTGTCAAAACTCGGCCAGCCGCAATGTGAGTCGAATTTCATTTCATCTGTAAACAGCTCGTTTCCGCAGGCGGCACAGGTGTATATGCCTTTCTTTTTATTCATGAGCAATTCACCGGTGAAAGGTTTTTCAGTTCCTTTTTGCCTCAGCACATAATACTGTTCAGCACTGAGTTGTTTTTTCCACTCTTCTTCGGTTTTAATGATGGAATCTGTCATAGAGTTGTTTTTTGTTTGTACGTTCTGTGTGTTTGATTGCTTGTCTGACGGCTTGTTTGTTTGGCCACAGGCATAAAAAACGGTGGTGATGGTAGTCGCCAGTAATAACATGGCGCCTAAGTAAAATGAATTGGTGTGTTGCATACTGTAACAATTTAGTACATGTATAGACGGACATATTGGTAATTCCTTACATCAGTCAATTCTTTTTTTTAAATATTATTTTTTCAACTTCGATTGCAACGTTTCTTTCAGCTGCTCGCTCATTTTATAAGGTGGTTCTTTGAGCAAATGTTCATGGAGTTGCAGAAAGTATACGTTAAGCTTATCAGATTCTTTTTTAAAGCGTCTGCAGGTGCTGCAATACAACAGGTGAATACCTAACTGCACGCGCTCTGGAAGAGTAAGTTTCGCCTCTTCACTTTTTACCGTGAGCAGGGTTGCTTCCTTACAGTTACTGAACAGTTTTGGTAGGTCGGGCATAAACAATTATTTAATAAACCAATTTAGTTCGAGGCAGTTTTTCATGAGCAGTTTTGCCCGATGAATAATCACCCAATAGTTAGACGAAGAAAGGTTCATTTCCTTACAAATATTTTCAGAAGTATTTTCATCCATAAATTTGGACAGAAATACACCCGAGAGTTTTGCAGGCATTTTTTCTATGCATTTATGTAGAACAGTATAAAACTCTTTTTGTTCAGTTGGGTTATCTGTTACCAGCCATTCGTTGGAGGCGTATCCGCTGCTCCAATGCCCGCTTTCTGTATCAAAAAAATTACTGTAAAAAGAGGTGTCCGTTTGTTGGAGGTAATCGTCCGTATCTTTGAGTACATCTTTTTTTCTGTAGTAATCTGTGATTTTATTTTGGAGAATAGAGACCAGCCACGTTTTTTCAGCACTAGCACCCCGAAAAGAATCAATGGCTCCAAAGGCAGAAACGAAGGTGTCCTGCACCAGGTCTTCTGACACTTCTTTTTTTCCTGTTTTTAACATGGCCAGTGAATAGAGGTAGTCCCCGTATTTTTCCAACCATTTATCAGGATGAAGCATGTTGCTAATTTTAAATGGCTACATGTGTGCCGTACATGTTGTCGCGTTGGGCACGTACGTTTTCATCAGTAAGGTATTCATCGTAAGTCATGCGCTTGTCGATAATGCCTTTAGGGGTAATTTCAATAATACGGTTGGCAATGGTTTGCATAAACTCGTGGTCATGCGAGGTAAGGAGTATAATATGTTTCCAGTCCATCAACGCATTGTTAAACGCGGTGATAGTTTCCAGATCAAGGTGGTTGGTAGGTTCATCCAATACTAAGCAATTCGCATTGGTTAACATCATACGTGAAACCATGCAACGTACTTTTTCACCACCGGAGAGTACATTTGATTTTTTGAATACCTCTTCTCCCGAGAAAAGCATTTTGCCTAAAAATCCACGGATATAGGTTTCATCTTTTTCAGTAGAAAACTGACGCAGCCAGTCCACCAGGTTATCATCTGCATTGAAATATTTAGCGTTCTCGTTTGGCAAGTAGGAGCGGGTAATGGTTTGCCCCCAGGTGAAGTT
>JAGPCK010000015.1:53614-56346 GCA_018058135.1 Bacteroidia bacterium
AAAATGGCCTGAGCCAACAGCACCCGTACTTTTTCTTTACCGTTCAGGTCTTTCATTAACTGGGTATGCACTTCTTCTTTTACGCCCAAACTACTCAACAGGTTGGCCGCATCACTTTCTGCGTTCCAGCCTTCCATTTCAGCGAAGAGTGATTCCAGTTCTCCAGCACGGTGTCCGTCAGCTTCCGTAAAATCTTCTTTGGCATAGATGGCATCTTTCTCATGCATAATGTCCCACAGTTTTTTATTGCCCATAAGTACGGTTTGCAACACAGGAAACTCATCAAACTCAAAGTGGTTTTGTTTGAGCACGCTCATGCGCTCACCCGGGGTAATGGAAACCAAACCTGTACTGGGGTCTATTTCTCCCGATAGAATTTTGAGAAAGGTAGATTTACCTGCTCCGTTGGCGCCAATAATGCCGTAGCAATTGCCGGGAGAGAACTTGATGTTTACTTCGTCAAATAAAACACGCTTACCGTAGCGTAAAGAAAGGTTGGAAACTGAAATCATGTGTGCCTAAAAATGAGGCGCAAAGGTAAGGTATTTTTGTTGGTATAGCAGTAAGTGAAACGTACGTAAATGAAAAAGCCGAACCACTTGCGTAGTCCGGCTTTTTTGTATCGGATAGTAATCTGCGATTAGTAATCCATTCCGCCCATACCCGGCATTCCGCCAGGCATTGCAGGAGCTTTGTCGTCTTTTTCTTCTACCAGTGCACACTCGGTAGTCAGAATCATAGCCGCAGCAGAGGCCGCGTTCTGAAGCGCAATACGAGATACTTTGGTAGGGTCAATAACACCGGCTGCAATCAGGTTTTCGAAAACATCGGTGCGGGCATTGTAACCGAAATCACCTTTGCCTTCGCGCACTTTGTTTACAATCACACTGCCTTCGCCACCTGCATTCGCCACAATCTGACGAAGTGGTTCTTCGATAGCACGTTTAATGATAGCGATACCTGTGTTTTCATCATCGTTAAGACCTTTGAGGTTAGCCAATGCATCCAGTGAACGGATGTAAGCAACACCACCACCGGCAACTATACCTTCTTCAACAGCCGCACGTGTAGCATGCAAAGCATCATCCACGCGGTCTTTCTTTTCTTTCATTTCCACTTCAGTAGCTGCACCAATGTACAGTACAGCAACTCCACCGGCTAATTTAGCTAAACGCTCTTGTAATTTTTCGCGGTCGTAATCGCTGGTAGTAGATTCAATCTGCGCTTTAATTTGTGCAACGCGCGCCTGAATATCTTCTTTTTTACCGGCACCGTTAATTACAGTGGTGTTGTCTTTATCGATGTTTACTTTCTCCGCTTTACCTAAGTAAGTGAGGTCAGCATTTTCCAATTTGAAACCACGCTCTTCGCTGATAACTGTTCCACCGGTAAGGATGGCGATATCTTCCAGCATAGCTTTTCTTCTGTCGCCAAAGCCGGGAGCTTTAACTGCAGCAATTTTTAAAGCACCACGAATTTTGTTTACTACCAAAGTAGCCAGTGCTTCACCTTCGATGTCTTCAGCAATAATCACCAAAGGCTTTCCGGTTTGTACCACTTGCTCCAGAATAGGCAGCAATTCTTTCATGTTGCTGATTTTTTTATCGTAAATCAGGATAAAAGGAGCGTCCATATCCACTTCCATTTTCTCGGCATTGGTTACAAAGTATGGAGAGAGGTAACCACGGTCAAACTGCATACCTTCTACTGTTTTTACTTCAGTCTCGGTGCCTTTTGCTTCTTCCACAGTAATTACGCCTTCTTTACCCACCTTGGCCATCGCATCAGCAATCAGTTTTCCGATTACTTCATCGTTGTTGGCAGAGATAGAAGCTACTTGTTGAATTTTCTGGTTATCGTCACCCACTTTTTGTGATTGAGATTTCAGATTCTCCACAACAGCGAGTACAGCTTTATCAATTCCGCGTTTCAGGTCCATTGGATTGGCACCTGCAGCTACGTTTTTCAAACCTGCCGTAACAATGGCCTGAGCCAAAACGGTAGCCGTAGTTGTTCCGTCACCTGCCTGATCAGCAGTTTTAGAAGCAACTTCTTTTACCATTTGTGCACCCATGTTTTCAACCGGGTCTTTTAATTCAATTTCTTTTGCAACAGTTACACCGTCTTTAGTTACAGCCGGTGAACCGAATTTTTTATCAATAACTACGTTACGTCCTTTTGGACCTAAGGTTACTTTTACTGCGTTTGCCAAAGCATCAACGCCACGCTTTAATCCATCGCGTGCTTCCAGGTTATAAGTGATTTTTTTTGCCATGATTTTTAATTTTTAAAAGTAGGAAAGTAATTAAATGATAACTGCGAAAATGTCGGTTTCACGCATGATGAGGTAATCTTTACCTTCAACGGTTACTTCAGTGCCAGCATACTTGCCGTACAAAACAGTATCACCGGCTTTAACAGCAGGTTTGTTGCCTTTCTCATCCATTTCGCTGATGGAAACAACCGTTCCTCTTTGTGGCTTCTCTTTCGCGGTGTCGGGGATAATGATGCCTGAAGCAGTTTTTTCTTCTGCGGGGGCAGGTTGAACAATAACTCTGTTCTGGGTTCCTGCAATTGGTTTTAAGGATACTGACATATGCTTGTTAATTTTTAGATGTTTTATTGATGTGTCCTACCTTATCACGCCTTATGCCAAAGGGGTTTTGGTGACATTTTTGTCCGTAGGGCTGACAATTCTGACAGTATCATTCGGGTTGAACTGACAACATGAA
>JAGPCK010000102.1 GCA_018058135.1 Bacteroidia bacterium
AGCTTATTTCTTCACTACTTTCATCCACATTTTTAACGGAAATACAGGTCGGCCGTTGCTTTGGGTGCGCACAGCCATAAGCTTATCCAGTACGTCCAGCCCCTCTACAATCTCACCAAAAACAGTGTATTGTTTATCGTAAGAAGGGAGCCCGCCAACGGTAGTGTAGAGTTCTCGTTGTACTTCACTAATGGTATCTTTTTTCTGGCGTTCAATAATGTTGAGTTCTGAAAGCGAAAACTTTCTGCCGTGTACTATAAAAAACTGTGAGCCGTTGGATTCTCTGTTGGGGTTTGCTTTATCGCCTACCCTTGAGGCTACCAGTGTGCCTTTTTTGAGGTATAGCCCTTCCACAATTTCTGATTCCAGCGTGTAGCCGGGGCCACCGCCACCTAACACGGCATCGTCACTTGCTTCGTAGGAGTTAGGGTCTCCGCCTTCAATAATGGAGCCCGGTTTTACCAAATGAAACAGTAGTTCATTGTAATATTTTTGTTTAACCAGCGAAATAAAATTGTCGCGGTGTAAAGGTGTTTCGTTGTACAACTTCACTTTCATGTCGCCTGAGTCGGTCATGATAAGTACGTACTTAAATTTTTCCTTTTTTTGTGCCTGAGCAGCTGTGCACAGCACCAGTAAGCCGAAAATGAAAAGCAGTTTTCTCATGGGTTTATCGGTATTTGTTCTTCTTCAAAATAACGCACTATGTGTTTTTTCAAAAATATTTCCTGACTAAACAAATCGTAAGCCGGCAAGGGTTTCTGTAATTCCCACTGCGGCCAACCATCCTGATCTAAGGCCGTTAACTGGTAGTAGCCGGAGTAGCTCAGAATTTTACAGGTGGCAATGTGCATCAGGTCCATCTTTTCTTCTTTGGTGAACTCGCGCAAAGCACCCAACTCCCGCATCCCGATTAAAAACAGTACTGCGTTTAAATCAGGTTTCTTGCGAAACTGCTTCTTCAGTGAAAAAGTAATTTGTATATATTTTTCTTTGGTCTCCTCGTCAATGGTTTCAAAGACGCGGTCAAAGTAGTGTTCGTTGCTCATGTTAATCGTCAAAGATAGGGAAAATGCAGATTATGCCCTGTTTTTATGCTCATTTTAGGGCAAAACACCGAAAGGGGCTGCTGAAACGCAGACCTAAACCAATGAAAGGAAGCAGGTAACTACTCTTTTACCTTGCAGGTGCTTATACCGAAAATCTGGTACAGCGGGCAATAACTCAGCAGGCTGGTTAAGGTAAACACCGCAGCTAAAGCCAGCAGTACCTTGCCCAAAACTCCGTCAACCACACCGGTAAAGTGAAGCACTACAAAAACGATTGAAACCAGTATACGAATGATACGGTCGGTATTGCTCATGTTTTTTTTCATATCTTATAGATTAAAAAAGTTGTGCTATACCTACAGCTATGGCAATACAAACTATACAAGCCAATATAAAACGAATAACCTTGGGCATAACCTTTCTTTGTTCAAAGATGCGCATTTTAAGTAACCCGCAAAAATGATTTTCATCAGTTGTAGTTTCCTGAGGCTAGAATAAAATACCTATTTTGGGGTGGACAAAAAGGAGGTCTTTATTTACCTTATAGCTATTATAGAAAACAGTACCTGGTGGCTCTACTTTCAAATTGTTTTTTTGAAAGTAATGTGAAGCACCAAATTCTGCCCCGAAAAACACTTTATTCATTATCACAAAATCGATACCTGTAGACAGACCAACACCCCAACTCTTGTATCTGGTTCCATCTGTTTGTATTTCAGTACCATTTCTTCGCGCTAGAAATAAGTTTTCTCTACCAGATGTTCTTCTATTTAGTTGCAGGCAGGTATAAGCCTGAAAATTAAAGTTGCTTTTCTTTTGCTTCAATAGATTGTACCTGAAATGTATATTATAATTGCGATAGTACCGAGATAATATGTCTCCTTTAATAAGATTTGAAAAGTCACGTGTATAATAGCGACTATGCCAATAAGAAGAAACACCTACTTCATAATTTTGGTGTAAAATGTAACCGCACTTCAAATATATCATCTCGTATTTTGGCACCAGCTTGTACATATTTGAGGCACTAAAACCCTCTCCATCACGAAACGAGATAATAGATTTTCCGACCTCAAACCGTACTTTTTGGGTTGTTTTTTGAGATAGGCACAAGTTGTGACAAAGTAGAATTATAGTTATACAATAACCGATGATACATGACTTAGACATGTTTCATTTTTTAATGAATTTAAATGACTTGTTATACTCATTTCCAAAAACCCGAATAACATACATGCCATCTCGTAAATCTGAAACGTTTATAGGATACTGTAATTCATTGTTAACTAAAATCGATTTTAGGATACGACCGTTTACATCCAATAACTCTATCTGAGGACTGATTTCACTGAATTGCTTCATAGTAAATTCTTTAAAATCCACTATAATTTCATCTTTTGAAGGATTAGGATACAAAACAATATCAACAGCCTCTTCATTAGATATTTTATGAATAGAAGTGTTTTTTTTGGTTTCTTCTGGACACCCATAGTTCCAGCAAATAGGCTCTTCTAGACAATCGCAATATGGCCCAATATTGCAGGCAGACCAGGCCCTACATGTTTGACTTTCCTCAAATGAGCATGGACCATATAATAACCTTGCAGCGGCTACTGCGTGTTTTCTAGCTTGAACATATGTTTCCGTTGGCTGAACAAGAAACATAAAGCTAAAATATGTTATTAATGCAGCTTTGTTAATGCCTATACCTTGGACAGTTTTGCCAAGTTGTGTGCCTCCCATACTCAATAAATAGAACCACCTGTTTTGAACTGAACTATTAATATGTACTCCACCAAAATCACATTCAATGGGATATGTATTCCAATTACCGTCTTGATAGTATATAGGATATGTTGAAGGATAATTGCATGAAGTACCAGGAGTTGGAAAGGCAACGCTACTAGGCAACTCCATATCTCTCAATTGAGGACAAACAAAATCTTCTCCGATTGTCCAGTCCCAAGTTGTTGGTTCTGCATATCTTTCTGACAAAAAGCCAAAAATATCAGCGAAAGACTCATCCAAAGCCCCACTTTCATCCTCATAAAGTAACCCGTTTACGTATTTACCAACACCGTGTGAGTATTCGTGACCACCAACATCATATGTTGCCGGATAATATATACCACTATTAAGAGAACCCCTTCCAAATTGCATATAGTCATAATGTGAACTCCAATCTGACCTAAATGCTGCATTCTGACCATCATAATTATAGTCAGCATAAATCCTTAACTCTTTACCCTTTCCATCTAACCCACTCCAGTTGCCAAAAATTCTAAACCAGTCAAAGGCATTCGAAACAACATAGTGAGCACTTGTAGCGGCCCAATGATCTGTTCCCCAATTATCATCATTGTCACTTGGTAACGCAGCCACCCTCCAAGAGTTTTCCCAATTTGCGTCCTTCGTTTTTATATTTTTACCAGATACATCATTTGCATAGAGATAATACCTTCCCCATTCGTAGCGAGTATCAGGATATTTGTTTCCATAAAAAACATGGGTAAAAGTTCCTGTTCTTTCACATGGTTCTTCTTTTAGAATTGTGCCGGTTATTGCATCCACATATACTATTTTTGTTACATCGTTTGGAACGATTGCACGCACATAAAAACGCCATGAGAGTTTATAGTTTGATGCCTTAATTTTTTTATCACCAGTCAAAGCGTAAACTAATGTACCTTCTGGATAGTATGTAGTGAAACCTGGTATTGAATCTTCCTGCAAGTAATATTCTATGGAATCATCTTCCCAAGCATAAGTTTCTGCACCAACATATTCGAGTGCACTAGATAAAGCTAATGACTCACTTATTAGAGGAGTAGTTGGCAAATCAAGCTCTTCTGCTATTGTTCCATTTGAAAGTATTACGTATTCATTTGTGTAATGCTCTCTGAACTCTGCAGCTTGAACCAATATTCCTTTATGATATTGTTGATAGCGACTATGTTTTAGGCAAACAAAAGGATCGTCCTCGATTGATATACGATGCATGGAGTCGTTTGCTGTTAGGCCGGTAAACGATTTGTATGTGGTGAAAAGTTGTCCAGATAACATTGAATCACAATGCCACCATAATAACCCAGAAGTGTCATTCTCCCATGTTTTGTTGTAAATGGTGGTATTACTTGACTGATGTAAAATTGGTAATTGTGCTTTGCAAAAAGAAATACAAGCAAAGACAAAATAAGATAATAATAATTTTTTCATATACATTGAAATAAGTTTAGTAAAACAAATTTATTCGGAAATTCAAAAACCTCCAAATTATTTTTTTGTTCTAATATTGGTAAGATAACCCCTCAGGGAGGATATTCATCCTCCCTTCTTCCATGTAACATTCCATGAAGCAATACTCCTCACGCAGGATATTTATCCTGCCGGCACAGTTAGGTTAGAACCTAACAGCAGCCGGCAACAAGGCACAAGCAAAACGCATTTCGCTGTTTCGCACATTTACCGTATTTTGCCCTTCTAAAATTATATTTTAACACATGAAGTTTTTTGTTTCCCTTTTCGCCATGCTGGCAGTTTTACAACTGCAGGCACAAACGCTTACCACCCACAACTGTTATGTACGCGACCCCAATGCCAGTCCGCGGGAGCA
>JAGPCK010000016.1 GCA_018058135.1 Bacteroidia bacterium
TTTCAAAACTGCTCCTTTCTGTTTTTATGTAAGCGCCCCAAATGTTACCTTTGTCCTTTAAACACTACCACCAGCTATGCGTGTATATTTTGATAATGCGGCTACTACGCCATTGGATAAAGAGGTCTTAGAGGCCATGGTTCCGGTTATGGCCGAGAATTTCGGTAATCCTTCCTCCACCCACTCAGATGGACGCAAGGTGAGAACCATTATTGAAGAAGCACGTAAAAAAGTAGCGGGTTTGCTCAACGTTTCTCCCGGGGAGATATTTTTTACCTCAGGCGGAACGGAGGCCGATAACATGGCTATTCGATGTAGTGTGGAGGAACTGGGCATTACGCACGCCATCTCTTCACCCATAGAGCACCATGCCGTATCACATACATTGGAAGAGCTGGCTCACAAAGGAAAAATCAAACTTTCTCTGGTTAAGTTGCTGCCCAACGGGCACATTGACCTCAACCATCTGGAAGAATTACTCCAAAACAATCCCCGTTCGCTGGTTTCGCTTATGCACGCCAACAATGAAATTGGCAACTTGCTGGACATTGATAAGGTAGGGGAGTTGTGTACAACCTACAATGCCGTTTTTCATTGCGATACCGTTCAAACCATCGGCCACTATCCGCTGGATTTACAAAAGACAGCTGTTCATTTTATTGCCTGTGCAGCTCACAAATTCAACGGACCTAAAGGAATAGGTTTTATTTACATCAACTCTGCGGTAAAAATTCATCCGTTTATTACCGGTGGAGCGCAGGAGCGCAACATGCGTGGCGGTACTGAAAACGTTTACGGCATTGTGGGACTGGCCAAAGCACTCGAAATTGCTTACCGCGATTTAGAAAAAGAAAAGGCTCACATAGGTGAAGTGAAAAGTTACATGACGGAGCAATTAAAAAAGCACATTCCCGGTGTGCAGTTCAATGGTGATTGCACGGGCAATGCGTTATATACTGTACTCAATGTATCTTTTCCTCCGGCAGCATTCAATGAGATGTTGTTGTTTAAACTGGATATAGCCGGTGTTTCCTGCTCAGGCGGAAGTGCTTGTTCATCGGGATCTAACGTGGGTTCGCACGTATTGGGTGCCTTGGGTGTTTCGCCTGAAAGAGCCAATGTGCGTTTCTCTTTTGGTAAACAAAACACCAAAGAGGAGGTTGATTTTGTTGTGGCACAAGTAAAGAAACTGTATGTGCCGGAAACAGCACAGGCATAATAAGCCAATAGCATTATTCTTATTTGCAATCATTTCACTAATGTGTCAAGGTTGCTGGCATGACGTAAAAAAGAATGAGCGTATTGCAAATATTCGGCACGATACCAGCTATAATAATTTTTTCAAGAGATATCCTTTTTTGAAGGGTGCAGCAGATAGTACTTCAGACTCAGATTCTATACTCAGTATAGAGTGCTATTTTGGTTTAAAACATATAGCAATTATAGCGTTAAGTCCATTTTATATTGGATACTTATTACCTAAAATAGATTGGTATTGTATAGAAGTAATAAAGAATATCCTATTACCATAACACCAAGACCTAGTGAAATAGTTTGACTATAAAAACAAGCCCAAGTAATATTACCAAATACTTTATATAATCTTGTTAATTCATCAAGGTCTGTTTGAATAGGATTACTTTTAAGTTTTAATCTTATTTTCTTTACTGTCGTTCTATAATCATAGAGCCTGCTAATTGCACCTATTATACCAAACATAATAGATAGAAGTACTAAAAATAGACCCCATCTTATGTATATTCTTTCAATACAATTAAGGACTATATTTTCTTTTAACATTGAAAAAATAAAACCAACAATGGCTATACCTATACCTAATAACAGGTTGTTAATATGAGAAGATTGTGTAATTAACTGACCTTGCCATCTTACAAATTTTTCACGATTTTCTATTTCATTTGATTCACTGCCCATAATTTTAGTTATTATTTAGATTGTTTAATAGTTTCTTCGAATTTGAAATATAGGAGTAGGAATACTAATATAGAATAAGCTATAAATTCTGATATATCATATTGATAAAATATACCTTCGAAGTAGGATGTTTTTGTTAAACCATCTTCACGGTTATATGTTTCAATATCGTAGTAAAACTCTACAAAAGGCCAGAAATGACGTTCGCTTCTATTATCATAATCGCTAAATAAATTAACCGATGTTCTAGAATGACTAATCCAAAAATCATCTTCAATCTTAATAAGATTTACAAATAGAGCAAAGCCATGAATTACGAACCACCAAATTAAGAAATTCTTTTTGAGGTACAAATAATCTGTAAAAGACATAGTTAACAATAAACCCTATGTTCCTATCGGGCTATTAATTACAAATGAAAAGCGTGGAACAATAGGTACTCTCTTAAGAGGCTCCGAGGAGTCGAACCAATAGAATAAACTAAAGTCCACGCATAAGGTGGTTAGTTTAATCTCTTGTTGGTTTTAGAATTTCTCAGGTTCCTTAAAACAAGATTGACTAACGCAATTCGTAAAATATTTTCACCTCAAATATATAAGTTTGTAGTAATGAAGAAAGAAAATAAACTAAAAAGAAAAAATCAGAAAGTAAGCTCTTTGGATTATCTTTTGATAAGGTAATTGAAAAAGCTGTTAATACTAAAAACAAGAAAGAATAAATTAGAATACCTAACCAGATGTTTTTAGTATATAATTAACATCTTTTTTTTGATGAATACATAGACAAGCGTAATTTGTTTGATCAAATACCTTATAAAAAGTACTTGTATTATATCAATAATGATTATCAGGTTATCAGGGTGTGCTTAGACAATCATATTACAGTAAAGGTGTATAACCCTACTTGTAATTCAGCATTGTGTTTTTAATCAAAACCTCTTTGGTCTTATTTTCTGAACTGTTCAGACACTACCAACTCTTTACTTCCTGCGGTGTATTTATAAAATCCTTCACCTGTTTTTAAGCCCAGGTTTCCTGAAGTTACCATGTTAACCAACAACGGGCAGGGAGCATATTTGGGGTTACCAAATCCGGAGTACAAAACATTCATAATGGCAAGACAAACATCCAGCCCTATGAAATCAGCTAGTTGCAACGGACCCATCGGATGAGCCATACCCAGTTTCATTACTGTGTCAATTTCTTCCACACTGCCCACACCTTCATGCAGGGTAATGATGGCCTCGTTAATCATGGGCATCAATATGCGGTTGGCAATAAAGCCGGGGTAATCGTTAGATGCTGCGGGTGTTTTACCTACTGCTTTGGAAAGAGTAAGAATAGTATCCGTTACTTCTTTGGATGTTTTGTAACCGTTAATTACTTCCACCAGTTTCATTACTGGCACAGGGTTCATAAAGTGCATACCAATCACCCTATCCGGGCGCTGGGTTACTGAACCTATTTTGGTAATGGAAATAGAAGAGGTATTGGAAGCCAATATGCAATTGGCGGGAGCCAGTTTATCCAGCTCGCGGAAAATGTTCAGTTTAATTTCAATGTTTTCAGTAGCGGCTTCTACTACCAGGTCAGCAGTTTTTACACCATCGGCCAACTGGGTGTGGGTAGTAATGTTTTGAAGGGTGGCTGCTTTTTGTTCTTCAGTTAATGAACCTTTGCTTACCTGACGGTCGAGGTTTTTAGCAATGGTAGCAATGGCCTTATCTAAGGCCGTTTGTTGAATGTCAACCAAAGAAACTGCATAGCCATGTTGCGCAAAAACGTGGGCAATGCCGTTGCCCATTGTACCTGATCCGATAACGGTTATATTCTTCATGTGTTACTGATTATGCTGCAAAAGTATGTGTTGAGGGTTATTATATCAACTGCCAATTGCAATCCTTACCTGAGTATTATTTTTTCTGTAAAATTCACGTTTTCAGAGTTGCGCACCGATACGAAATACATGCCCGCGGGTAAATGTGTTAAAATTATTTCAGCTGAGACAGCATTTTTGAGCGGTGCAACAGCAGCGACATTTCTTCCTGTAATGTCGCTAATGTAAACAAGAGCAGCATCCATATTTTCCCAGTTGATGTGTAAACGACCTTCACTCGGGTTGGGGAACACGTTGATTTTGCGTGCAGGGGCGGGTGGAACAGAAGGCACACCTAAGGAAATATCGTACATGCCCAAAGCATACTCCCCCTTTTTCAGGTTGTTGATGCGTATGTTACCGTACTTGTCGGTTTTGCTGCCGGTGGTTTTCACTATGTCGCTGTAAAGTTGCCAATCGCTGATGGCATTGGGTCGGTAAAGCAGCACCAGACTATCTTCTGTTTTGCGGATAAAAGTGTGGTCGAGGTAACCTGTGGTACCGTAGTTCACCGGTTTGCGGCCATCGTAGGTAATGTAAGCGGTGGCATTAAAATTACCGGGCCACCAACCGTCAACGGTCCAGTAGCGGGAGTTGGAAACATACAAGCCGGGTATTTTGCAATAGTGCTGGTTGGCCGGATACCAGTGGTGTTCCACACGCACCAGGGCTGAATCGGCACAGGTGTTAATCTTTAAACGCATCAGGGCTTCTTCAAAATCTACGGAATCATTTTGGTACACTTCTTTGTTTTTTGCCGTAATGGAAAAGTTAAGCAACTCTTCAAAATTGATGGCCACAAATTCTACATCGTCATAGACAATACTCACAGGCTGGTGATTGTATACGCAGGTATCAAAACGTTTACGATTGCTATCAAACCAGGTATAACAAAGCGGGAAGTTGTATAAGTTGCCGGGGGCAATCAGGTGGTTAATACCCGGATAAAAATATGTTCTGGATGATGATGTTCCGGGAACAAAGCGAACTGTTACATCGGGCAGGGTGCGGGTAGTGTACCAGTAGTTATTGTTTGGAACACCCGGCATTATCATGTCGGCAAATTGTTGTGCGTTCCAGTGAGCATAGGAAGGCAATGCTGAACTGGTACGGAAATTTTTGATGTAGAAATCTCTTATTTTGTTTACGCTCAAATATGATTCACAGTAATTGTGTGCAATTACGGCCCCTTTCTTATAGCTGTGAGCCCCGTAAGTATAAGCATGCGGCACGCCCGATACTGCCCTGTAGTCGGTTTCCTGCAAGTGAGCAAAATGCAGTACTTCTTTCAGATTTTCACGCACTGCTTTTTTGAAGGCCTCTTTGCCGTACATGCGTTCAATAAATAAATGCTCGCAGTAAACGGCCCATCCTTCATTGAGCCACATGTCGCTGGATGTGGCACAATTGTATAAACCACCAAACCAACTGTGGGCAAATTCATGTGCCATCATGGTTTCATAAGTAAGGTTACCATCAATGGCAAACAACGGATAAGCAATATTGCCCGTGTGTTCCATGGCTCCACCGTTAAAAGGAACAATGTTGTAACCAATACGGTCAAACGGATAAGGCCCGAAAATATCTTCGTAAATAGCAATGGCGCTGTCCATGTTTTTGAAAGAGGCGCGCATTTTGGCTGTGTCAGCAGGTAGTGCATACAATTCCACGGGAATTTTTTTATTAGTCACCCTGCTTTTGTAAGTCCATTTTACAGCAGCATACGGGGCCACTGCAACGGAAACCAGGTACACAGGTGTACGCCTGATTTCTTTCCAGTGCCAGGTGCTTAATCCGTTGCCTATATCGGTTTTGCTTTGTAACAATCCGTTGCAATTGGCGGTTAAGTTATTCTCAGCAGTAATGTAAAAATCGAAGGTAGCGCGTGATTTGAAATCATCGTAACAGGGAAACCATACCCGCCCGAAACTGTTGGGTTCAGCATCAAAACCTACGCCCATGTTAAAGGCATATACGCCTGTAAAATAAAAGCCTCCCCATTTGGTATCACTTACGGGATTACCGTGGTAATACACTCTGATGGTGGCGGTATTACCTGTATTAAAATTGGATGCAGGTATAATGCGCAGGGCAGTATCATTGTATTGATACGTGGCAACTGCGTTGTCCCACATAACGGAATCTACCTGCAGTTTTAGTAAATCGAGCGTTACGTTTGGAATGTTGTTTTTTTTGCTCACTACAGAGATATCCGTATAACCGGCAATGGTTTTATCTACCTGTTTAATGCGCAGATGAATGGAGTAATGGGTAATGTCAACCGAATCAAGTCGTGATTGTGCCCGGGTGGCCATGTTGAACGCAACTAAACTGAATAGAAGAAAAGTAATTTTACGCATACTCAAAAATACATATTCCTGTTGGTTTTCTCTTCCCTGCACACTGTATATTTGTCAAAATACAAATTCTATTGAGTTCCATTTTACCCGTTTCTTTTGTTGAACGTATTCAACAGCAGCTTCCTGTTGAAGGAACTGCTTTACTGGCGGCATTGGATGAACCGCCATCACTGGCCATTCGTTTTAATCAAATGAAAAGTACAGAGGTGGTTGAAACCTCACCCGTGCCCTGGTGCAAGGAAGGATATTACCTCAAAGAGCGCCCTGATTTTACGGCTGATCCCTTGCTTCATGCCGGAGCCTATTATGTGCAGGAGGCTTCATCCATGTTTATTCAGTATGCCCTAAAGCAGGTAATGGATGTAACACAGCCTTTGGTTGCACTTGATTTGTGTGCTGCACCAGGAGGTAAATCCACTTTATTGTTGGATACTTTGTCGCCTGAAAGTTTGCTGGTAAGCAATGAGGTTATTCGTGCACGGGCCAATATTCTGCGCGAGAACATAGCCAAATGGGGCAGGCCCAATGCAATAGTCACCAACAGCGACCCGAAAGCTTTTCAGTCACTCACCAACTTTTTTGATGTAGTGCTGGTTGATGCTCCCTGCTCAGGTGAAGGCATGTTCAGAAAAGATAAAAAAGCACGGGACGAATGGAGCTCTGAGCATGTAAACCTTTGTGCGGCCAGGCAACAACGTATTCTGGCTGATGTGGCTGATACTGTTAAAGCAGGTGGAGTGTTACTCTACAGCACCTGTACCTTTAATGAAGAGGAAGATGAACAGCAGGTAAAACACTTGCTTTCTACCGGAGTGTGGGAGAGTGTGCAACTGAACATACCTGCGGAATGGAACATTACGGAAACACATTCGGAGGAAGTTGTTGGCTATCATTTTTATCCGCATAAAACCAGAGGAGAAGGTTTTTTTGTAAGTGTGCTGAGACGCATTTCTAATACTCATGAAACACCGGAGTTAGAACGAAAAGCACCTGCACCTGCTTTGCTGCCAATAAAGGAACAATACAAACTTAACGGTTGGATAAATGAGGTGAGCGATTTTGATTACATGTTGCTGAAAGATTTACTCGCAGCATTTCCCAAAGCATGGACGGCTACGTATCAGTTGCTCAAACAACACGTGCAGGTAGTTCAATGCGGTGTAACAGTAGGCAAACTGATGCGGGAGGAAATAATACCGGCACATGAGTTGGCGCTCAGCAGTATTTTAAATACCTCTGTAAACAAGGCAGAATTGAGCAGGGAACAGGCCATCACCTACCTTAAGAAAGGAAACCTGTTGCCTGAAGCGGAGTGGCCCAAAGGCTGGGTGTTGATGTGTTACCGGCAGCATCCTTTGGGTTGGGCCAAGGTGCTCGACAGGCGACTCAACAATTATTACCCCACAGAATGGCGCATTTTGAAAGACATTGAATTCTGATGTACCTTTGGCCTATGCATTTTTTACTTGTTGCAATTGCTGTGTTCTTGTTTTGGTCGTGCAAAAAAGAGTGCGATACCATGTACCACAAAGATGCTTTCCCCACTCAGGAACAAGTGTGGTTGCCTCAGGTGGTGCCTGCTGTCATCAGGTATGCCAAAGGTGCAGATACTGTGGAATACCTGAATACCGGAAAAAGAGAGGGCTGGGCATATCCTGAAACACAAACAAAGGAATGCGGAGATTTGTACTTCACTACTTTTCATACTTACACTTACAGTTCTCCTTCGCTCAGTCAACAACTCACGTATGAGTACAATGCACAAACGGGAGCCCGACTGCAAATTACTTTTGCCGGTTGGCGGTTTTATACTCCTTTAGGTGACAGCTCAGATGTAATCAGTATTTTCCAACCGGCAGATACCACTTACAAAAACATAGCCTACACACAATTGGATTCTTTTGTGGTGGGTAGCATTACGTATAAGCCGGTGAAAGTAGTGGAAATGTTTACTTCCTCACCCGATGCTTTTCGCCTCTACATTGCTCCGGGTAAAGGCATTGTACAATATGATTTAACCGATGGCTCTCAATGGAAATTAGTCAACTGATGCGTCAATACTTTGTAGTTTTATTTGCACTTTGTTTTGTTTTTTGTGGTAGTTCCTGCAACTCCGGTAACCAGTTGAAACAACTGGAATGGATGTTGGGCAACTGGCATTACGTAACCCCCGAAGGAACTTTTGTAGAGCATTGGCAAAAGAATGAAGAAGGCTTTAACGGCAACGGCTGGTACATCATTAAACAGGATACTGTATTTCATGAAACCTTACAAGTAAGAGTGAAAAACGGAGGTATCTATTACATTGCTCAGGTACAAGGGCAAAATGCAGGTAAGCCGGTGGAGTTTATGCTTACGGGCATGGCCCAGCAACTTGTTTTCGAAAACCCCTCACACGATTTTCCTAAAAAAATAACTTACTCCTTCCATGACGATGACCACATGACAGCTACCGTAGAAGGCATCGAAAAAGGCAAAAGCAGGATGGAGGAAATTAAATTGACAAGGGTGAGGTAGGATTTAGAGTTTTGTCGTAGATATGATTTATTGGTAATGCATTGAGAATAATACTTGTCATATTCACAGTCTTAATTTGGACAACTTCGTACGGACAGTTCATTAGATTAAAGGGGACTTGGGTTTCAAGTTTGCGAGACGTAATGTTAATAAACGACACGCTCAATAAATCAGGTGATGCTAATATGTTATGCACAGCGAATGAAGATCAAGGAATGTCTTTTTATTTGTTGGGTGATACATTAAGTTTTCAAAAAAGGTACTACTCCTCTGAATCCAATTACAAGCAACTTTACATTGATAGATACGACCTGCTCATTTTAGGGCAAACAGATACCTCCATAATAGTTAAACCTATATCTAAATTATCAAAAGAATTCTTTAGTCATAGACCTAACATTACCTTCGTCAGGCAGGAGTTTAACTGGGATAGATCAATTGTTTTCGAGAAAATAATCTATCATTCAAGTGACTGTCTAGGAGGTTGTCCAACAATAGACCTTGAAATTAAAGGAAGGAATGTTTACTTAAAAGGGCAGTTCTACAAAGAGGATTCTATTAATTACTTCAACTCAGAAATTGATACGATTCAATCAGGTGAATTTATTAGTATCTTAAGTGATAGCTTGTACAATGAACTTATCAATATACTCCAAACATCTAGCTTGCGAACTTTAACCTTCCCGGAGCATCATGGGTATGATGCTGGAGTAACAACACTTATTATTTACTATAACGGAAAACGAAAATATTTACAATCTATGTTCCCTCCAACCATTTCAAATAGGTTGGTTGACTTTTTACATTACATAAATACCAGAGCGGATTTGAAAAGGACATTCAAGAAACGGAAAATAGAGAGATAAAACTAAGGTTTTAATAGTCGAATAATAGGAGTATGAATTAAGGCGCCTCCAATGGATCAGGTGTATTCACATAATCTTTTTCTACCACACCATCACGCACACGCACAATGCGGTGGGCTCTGCGGGCAATGTCTTCTTCGTGGGTTACAATAATAACCGTGTTGCCTTTTTGGTGTATTTCTTCCAGCAACTTCATAATCTCATAGCTGGTTTTGGTGTCGAGGTTACCTGTGGGCTCGTCAGCCAAAATCATAGAAGGGGAGTTCACCAATGCACGGGCAATGGCCACACGTTGTCTTTGTCCGCCTGAGAGTTCATTGGGTTTGTGCAGCATTCGATCGGCTAGCCCTACGTTGGTTAAGCTTTGTGTTGCCCGTTCCAAACGGGCCTCTTTTTTTACCCCGGCATACACCTGCGGTAAGGCTACGTTTTCTAAAGCACTTAAACGCGGCAGCAGGTTAAACGTTTGAAAGATGAATCCTATTTCCTTATTGCGTATTTCGGCCAGTTCATTCTCGGTCATGTTGCTCACATCGGTACCGTTAAGAATGTAAGTACCGTTGCTGGGTGTGTCCAAACAACCCAAAATATTCATGAGCGTTGATTTACCTGATCCTGATGGTCCCATGAGGGCAACGTATTCACCTTTGTTAATTTTAAGGTCAATGGAGCGCAGGGCATACACAGTTTCTGCACCAATCTGGTACACCTTAGCTATACCGCTCAGACTGATAAGAGGTTCCTGCATTATTTATCAAGAAATTTAGGCACTTTGAAATAGTCGGAATCTTTTTTAGGTGCATTTTTTAATGCCTCTTCCTGTGTGATGGTTTGGTGTACCTCATCTTCACGCAACACATTTACTTCATTGCTCATAAAGATAAGTGGTTCCACGTTGGTGGTATCCAACTCACTCAGCTTGTCTACAAAGGTTACAATCTTCCCCAAATCCTGTTGGATTTTTGTCTTTTCCTCAGCAGAAAATTCCAGCTTGGCTAAGTTGGCCAGTTTATCTACCAGCTCGTTCGTAACTTCCATGTTCAATCAATTTTGATTCAATAATACTAAAAACCTTTTGCTTCAACTCTTCCTCATCGTTCAAATTCAGACCAGTGGTGGGAATGGGACGATGAATGTACATATTCACTATACCCGGCCATCCTTCCCAAGTACCGTTATCAGGTAAATGGTACCAATTGTCGGCCAGTGTAACGGGCAAAATTTCAATCTTGTTTTCTATGGCCAATCGGAAGGGTCCGATTTTAAACTTGCTCAACTTTGGTGCATGTGCCGGTATGGTTCCTTCCGGGTAAATAACCAAACTGCGTTTGCCGTGTTTTAATTGTTCGGCTGCTTTCAAAAAAGCTTTGTGTGAGGCGGTAGCACTTTTGCGGTTAACGGCAATGTCAATAGTGTGAAAAAAACGCCCGAATAAAGGTACTTTGGTGAGTTCTTGTTTGGCCATGTAACTCAAATCATTCGGTATGCCGCAGGTAAGGCTGGGAATATCCATGTAAGACGAATGATTGGACACAATGATGTACGTTTTTTTAGGATCCAGCTTATGTTCAAAATGCCGTTTAAGGTACATGCCTGTATTGAAGAACAGTACCCAACCCCATATTTTGCGGCAAAAGTGAGCGTATTGGTATGTTTTGGGATGGCTCAGGAAAATCAGAAAAAACGGATACAGGGGGAAAAATATAAACGCGAGGTTAAAGTAAAACCAGGCGCCCCATATTTTGCGCAGCACTTTTCTTACGGACAAGGGCTGTTGATGCGCCATACTTTTATTTACCCCACTCAGCAGGGTTCTTTCTCCAATCGGCCAGCAGGGCTAAGTCTTCCTGCTGAACGTAGTTTTTATCAATGGCCACGCGAATGAGTTCATCGTAGTTGCTCAGGGTTACAAAAGGACAATTAGCTTGAGCAAATTGTTGTACCGCAATATCAAATCCGTAAGTGAAAATGGCTGCGAGTCCCAATACTTCACAACCGTAAGCTTTTAGTGCTTCTACCGCCTCCAAACTACTTTTTCCGGTGCTGATGAGGTCTTCTACCACCACTACTTTTTGTCCGGGTAAAACGGCTCCTTCAATGCGGTTGCCCATGCCGTGTTTTTTAGCCTCGCTACGCACGTAGCCAAAAGGTAATTCGAGTGCATCGGCTGCCAACGCTCCGGGAGCAATGCCGGCTGTTGCCACACCCGCTATCAGTTCACAACCCGGGTAATGGGTGTGTATAAGTTCTGCCAAAGCACCCTTTATAAAGTTGCGCACCTTAGGGTAGGAAAGGCTTATGCGGTTATCGTTGTAAATGGGCGACTTCCATCCTGATGCCCAAGTGAAGGGTTGGTGAGGCTGTAATTTTGTGGCCTTTATTTCTAATAAATATTCTGCTACTTTTGCTGATGTCGATTCATTGGTTGGCATAGCGGCAAATGTATAAAATTTTTGTAAACGATAACCCTTTTATCCTCGCTGAAAAGCAGGAAAAGCTACCCGATTGGCCGCAATTGTCGCTGGTGGAAGAGGCAGCAGGTAAAAAAGCACTGGAGTGTTTAAAAGAACTGGAGTCACTTCGTTCCAAAGGGTTGGTGTACATATGTGCCGATGCTGAACAGGTATTTCAATCGTTGCTCAAGGAGTTTATACTTATTAAAGCTGCCGGTGGTGTGGTTTTTAACAAAAACGGAGAAGTATTACTCATCAAACGTTTGGGGAAATGGGATTTGCCTAAAGGAAAAATTGATGCCAATGAAGGGACGGAAGAAGCGGCTTTGCGTGAAGTAGAGGAGGAGTGCGGAATAAAAGAACTGAGCATAAAATCTTTTCTCACTTTTTCATTTCATACCTACAAACAACACGGATACCGTTTTCTCAAAGAAACATCGTGGTACAAAATGAAAAGCACTTACAGCGGACAGCTCACCCCGCAGTTGGAAGAAAACATTACGGAAGTAAAATGGGAACCTTTTGATACTTTAGATATCCAGCAATTGGATTCATACTTGTCCATTAAGGATGTGTTGCTGCAGGCTAAGTCGTAATTAAATCTTCACCTCTTTTGGCACAAACTGGCGGGCATCTCCGCCATTGCGAATAATATCCCGCACAATCGTAGAACTTATGGCCGTAAAAGCCGGATTACACATCAGAAAGATGGATTCAATATCATCGTACTGTGCCTTGTTCATTTGCGCAATGTTTTTTTCGTAATCAAAATCGGAACTGGTACGTATACCCCGAATGATAAAATGTGCCCCTATTTTGCGGCAAAACTCGGTGGTCAGTCCTTCATAAGTATCAACATGAACTTTTGAATTGCCTTGGTAAATGGCTTCAATCCAGCCTTTACGTTCTTCTTCAGTAAACAGACTTTGTTTGATGGAGTTTCGGCCAATGCCAATCCACAGTTCATCGAACATAGGTAAGGCGCGGTTAATAATGTCCACATGTCCGATGGTAATGGGATCAAAGGTGCCCGGTACTAAAGCTATACGTTTCATTCAACTGGATTAAAAAAACTAAAAACAGATTGTCCGTAAATACGTTCGTTGGCAAAGGTAACAACACTTTTCAAATTCAGTTGCCGGTGGTGTTCAATTATGAGTAAACCACCTTCGTTCAACAACCGTCTTTCGTTAACCAAGGCCGGTATATTGATAATGCCCGGTAAAGCGTAGGGCGGGTCGGCAAAAATGAGGTCAAACTTTTCTTCTGTACTTTTCAAAAAACTGAAAACATCCTTTTTAACTGGATTAAGTTGTTCATACCCTAATACTTTTTTTTGCTCTTTGATGTAACCGATACATTTAGCGTGATTGTCGACAGCCATTACAGAGGCGGCTTCTCTGGAGCAAAATTCGAAACTGATGTTGCCAGTTCCGGCAAATAAATCCAGCACGCTCAAAGAACTGATGTCAATTCGGTTATCAAGAATATTAAATAAACTTTCTTTGGCTATATCAGTAGTGGGCCTTACCGGTAAACCTTGTGGTGGCCGTAGAATAAGACCATTGTTTTTGCCCCCTATTATTCGCATTGAGAGGCCATAATAAGCGGCAAAAGGGCAGGAGCGCAGTTTAAATCAGAGGTATCGGCTATGTTTACCGTGCGGATATATTTTTTAAGTAACAGGAACAGTAAACTCTTCTCATCAGCATCACCGTATAACATTACCGGTTCTTCAGCTGTTAAACCAAATTCTTCAAAAGTTGCCAGTACAAAATAGAGCGCATCGTTTTCTGTTTCGGCTTCAAATGAGTTGATACACTCAGGTTGGCCGTTTTTGTAAAAGAAGAGGGTAATGAAACCGTTTCCAACATATACATTCAACCTGTGTTGTGTTTGCAGATGAAAGTACTGCATTAATGCAGCTGTATTGTGCACCACCACCGGACTCCTTAATTTAGAATTGAATAAAGAATGAATGTATTTGTTGAGAGGGAAAGTTAACACAGCCTGATGCGAAGTAATTTTGTTGAAGAGAATTTCGTCCGCCTCTGTTAACTCATTGGCCGCATTCAGCAAAGCAAAAGCATGGTCCTTTTCAAAAAATACTTCCGGAATTAAGGTGTGCACAGGTGAGTTAATAAGCACATAAAAGCGGTGTACACCACTTATTTCTGTCAGTATTTCATCGAGTTTGGCATTCAAAGGCAAAATTGCCTGCTCTTTGATATACGCCTGTTCGACAGGAAACGAAAGAATCAAACCAGCTTTTTTATTGCTTCTTTCAATGCAGGCTACTTTAATATCGGCATCATTTACCTGAATACAGGCATCATACAGAAACAAATGGTCTTTGTTCCAACGGTCAGATTGATAAAGAAGGGTAGATGCTGCCAAGGGTTTAAAATTACTTACCCGGCAATATTAGTATTTTTGAGCAGTTTCATCAACTTTGCCTCATGAAGTTTGAATCTAAAAATCCTGATTTTGTAAATACAATCCAACAAAAGCTCAGTGGACAGCACTTTATGCACCACATTGGCTTTGAATTAATCACCATAGAAGCGGGATTCGTAGAAGGTAAAGCTAAAATGGAGAAATTTTTACAGCAACAAAACGGATTTTTGCACGGGGGGGCAACTGCTACCTTTTGTGACCTGGTAGCCGGCTTTGCAGCCTTTACCTTGGTTGAACCCGGTGCAACAGTTGTTACAGTAGAATTAAAGGTTTCCTACATGAATCCCGGAATAGGGGATATCATTTATGCTTCAGGTAGGGTGATAAAGTCAGGCAATATGCTCAGCTTTTGTGAAGCAGAAGTATATTCATTAGTTGATAATAAGCCACACCTCATAGCAAAATGTACTACCACAATGGCCAAAATTACCTTACCCTGAAAAATAATTGCCTCATAAATAATGCATTGGTTATTTGTATGAAAAAAAAATGAATATACCATTGCACTTATCGAAATCATTCGTAGGTTTGTATTGCAGACAGATAGGTTTTTCATAGTTTCCAAACAGGCCACCCTTCGGGTGGCCTTTTGGTTTTTATACGATTCTGTAAACACCTACATTATTTTCGTCTATAAATTTCAGGGACTCTCGCCCCTGAATACAATGTAAGTCCATTTTTAATAGGGCAAAAAAA
The DNA here is from genome assembly GCA_018058135.1 of Bacteroidia bacterium. Taxonomy (GTDB): domain Bacteria; phylum Bacteroidota; class Bacteroidia; order UKL13-3; family UKL13-3; genus JAGPCK01. Next base: position 15,160 of record JAGPCK010000016.1, read on the forward strand.
ATCCCCGCACAGCAACTGTGCGGGGATTTTTTTGTATTAGTAATCTAAATTACTGGGTGATGGTAATCTTTTTGGTAGCAGTAAAATTGCCGCTGTTTACAGTGTAGAAATATACACCTGGCTTCAAATCGTTAATGCTTACTTCGAATTTGTTTTCACCGGCATTGAATTTATCAGTAACGGTGATAACGTCTTGTCCGATAATATTGGTGATTTTCAAAGTAGCTTCTCCGGCTTTACCGATAGCAAAAGGAACGTTGATTGAACCTTTGTTAGAAGCAGGGTTAGGGTAAACCTCACCTAATCCGAAACCGTTAGCATTGATGTTTTTGATACCTACGTTTGGTGAAGTAGCTTTGAAACGAACGTCAAGAAACTGAGATACTCCGTAGTAGTTAGATGGAAGGAATTTTGGTGTATTCTCAAATCCTCCTCCTGTTAAACGGTTGGTGTAAGCTTGGGTTTTATCTACAGCTAAACCGTTGTTGTAATATGAATGCTCAACGTTGGCATTGTTGTCAACAGTTCTAACACGGAAAGTGTTGAATTTGGTGTTGGTTGGTTGAGGGGTAACCTCAGAAGTAGCATACATCGTATCTTCATTGTTATATGTAAAACCTGGTTTGAAACTTACTGCAACAGCAACTTCCTGATCTCTTGTTACATTATAGTTAGTTAGACCAATTAGTTTCTCCCCCCAAACTGTTCCGTTTGCATTTGAATCAGCAGAAGTAAGAGGAATACGGAACTCAGTTACGTTTGCAGCTCCTGCAGGCTCTCTGTTAGTTCTATCGTATTCTACAACAGCAAATACATTGGTGAGAGGAGTAAACTGCCAGTAAGAAACACCTGCGTTGGTTTTGTATACTTTAATAATCAGTGTATCAACAGCAGTATGATTCTTTCTGTCATATAAATAAAGAAGATTCAATGAATCAATGGTGAAGTTGTTGTGTTTGCTCAATATTTCAACAGGCTCACTGGAGAAAGAGAACTCAGGGTCCTTAGGGTCAAATAGTTGACCGAAAGCAAACCAAGTGTTATAGTAAGAAGCTGGTTGTCCAGCATTTACATAGGCAATTTTTACGTTAGAGTCAGGGAAAATGAAGGCTGCATTTGCGTCAAAATTGTTGAGTTCTTCTTGAAGCAATGCATATCCAAACCATTGGCTCATTTGTCCTCCGGCTGAGTTCACTTTTAACTGATGTTTATCATCAATCTTAATGTTGTCAACTTTGGCGGGTGTAACTGCCGGCAAAGTTTTTTGTGCAGTAGCACCAAATGCAAGTGCTGAAGCGAAAACGGTAACTAAAATTTTTTTCATACTGAATTTAATTTCTGAATTTTGATTGTGCGAATTTAATGATTTTTTAATCTCAACAAGCGATTTATATGAATTAAGACCTAATTTGTTTGTGTTTGGTTGCATTAAGCATGGGCTTTATCTACCCACATGTTGTTCTTTTTTATCAGGTTAATGAGCTCATCAACTGCAATAGTTGCATCTATATTCCTCTTAACCACTTCCTTGCCTTTGTATAAAGTAATTTTCCCGGGGCCCGTTCCTACATATCCGAAATCGGCATCGGCCATTTCGCCCGGTCCGTTTACAATACAGCCCATGATGCCTATTTTAACACCTTTAAGGTGATCGGTTACTGCTCTTATTCGGGCGGTTGTTTCCTGTAAGTCAAATAAGGTACGCCCACAAGACGGACAAGAGATGTATTCTGTTTTTGAAATACGAGTTCTGCTGGCTTGCAATACCCCGAAAGCTACAGCATTAATAACCTTCGCATCAATAGCCGGATGACTTAACCAAAGCCCGTCACCGAAACCGTCAATGAATAATGCACCGGTGTCCGTTGAGGCATGCAATAAAAAAGTTTCTTTATCTTTTTCAGAGTACTTGCTCTGAATAATGACTGGTGCCTGAACACCTGAAGCCAAGCAATCTAAAAAGAACTGACGGATAGAGTGCATAGCATGCTCATTGGTTGTATGCACAACCAACACGGCATTTTTTAGGGTTGAAAGAAAAGAAAACATTTCATGATTTGCCGATGCCGTATCAACTTGTATAAAGTTGATATTTTCCGTTGGTGTTATCTTAGTTTCACCCCCTTTAAATTCTACTAAAGGATAATTATTCTTTTTGTCTTCCAGTTTCTCCCAAGTAGCTGTATTGTATATGCATTTCAATCCATTAGGTGGCATGAACGAAAGTTTATGATCACCCAAATATAGGAAATCAACTCCCATATCTGACATGTGCCATTTATCCAATTGCTTATCATAAATATGTCCCACATCTGAAAGGTCAGCTGGGGTAATATTGGCTTTGTGACTTAGATCTGCAATTACTCTTGGAACATTTGAACCTCCGAAATTACCGGTTAAGACAGAGAGTCTTTTTTCGTATTCAAACGGGGAGAATAATTTTTCTGATTCGGGATATACAGGAGTAATAAGTTGGTGAGTTGATCTGGTAGTGTAGCGTTGTGCCAGTTTTATGGCTACGGGCGCCTCAAATTCAGGATCCTCTGTCAGCGAAACCCGTATGGTGTCACCTAAACCATCTTCGAGCAAACAACCTATTCCTAGGGCTGATTTTATTCTTCCGTCATCTCCGTCTCCGGCTTCTGTTACGCCTAAGTGCAATGGGTACAACATGTTTTCAGCACTCATTCTATTCACCAATAAACGGTAGGCCTCAACCATTACCTGCGGGTTGCTTGACTTCATTGAAAGCACAATGTTTTTGTAGTTTTCACTTTCGCAAATCCTCAGAAACTCCAAAGCGCTTTCCACCATTCCCATAGGCGTATCTCCATACCTGCTCAAAATACGGTCACTTAATGAACCGTGGTTAGTACCAATGCGCATGGCAGTTCCGTATTCTTTGCAAATTTTTACGAGGGGAATAAAGCGCTCACGTATACGCTCCAGCTCGGCTTCGTAATCACTATCAGTGTATTCAATGGTTTCAAATTTTTTCTTATCAGCAAAATTGCCCGGGTTGATGCGTACTTTTTCTACAATGCGTGCAGCTGCTTCTGCTGCATTTGGGGTAAAGTGAATATCGGCCACCAGCGGGGTTTGGTATCCTCTGGCTCGTAATTCTTTTTTAATGTTTTCGAGGTTTTTTGCCTCGTTAATGCTGGGAGCTGTAATCCTTACCAATTCGCAGCCCGATTCAATCATGCGGATGGACTGTTCAACAGTAGCCATTGTATTCATAGTGTCGGTTGTAGTCATGGACTGAATGCGGATGGGATAGTCGCTGCCCATGTATAAATCACCCACCTTAACCGTTGAGGTTTTACGTCTGTGGTATTGGGTTAAACCGGTGCAGTACTTTTTTGATTGATTGATTTGCTCCTGAAATGTCATATGGTATATGTTGACGCAAATTTGCGTGCTATTGATGAGATAACCAATTGCCTATGTAGAAAGTTTGTTAAGCGTTAAATATCTCCCAATTGAGGGCGAATTAATAACTCTTCTACCACAGCATGAGCTGATAACTGGTAACAACTCCAGATAGCAGCAGAAATGTCTTCAGCTTGTATAAACCGATCTTCCGGCAAGTTGCTTGACGACCAAGATTCGGTATATGTAGCACCGGGCAACACTGCAGTTACCCGTACATTGGTTTCTTTCAATTCTTCCCTCAATACCTTACTCATGCCCAATAAGGCAAACTTACTGATGCAGTAAGAACCTCCATTGACATACGGAATAATGCTGGCGGTGGAGCAGATATTAAAAACATGCCCTTTTTTTTGTTTCAGCATATCCGGTAATACCGCACGGGTTAAGTGATAGGCCGATGCCACATTCACCTGAAGTAAATGTTCCAGTACACCCTCTTGTTCAGAAAGTACCTGGCCCGGCTTAAATATCCCTACATTATTAACCAATACATCGAAATGGCCCAATTGCTTAAGTGCATCGGCAGCAAAGCTCTTGACGGAGGGCGTATCTGCTGCGTCAACTTCAGCACAATAGATATTTGTATCCGGATTACTCAGGAGTAATTCATCCTTAAGCGACTTTAGATTATCGGGGTTTTTAGAGTAAAATGCCACACCAAAACCTTGTTGCGCAAACTTTTTCACTATGGCCCGGCCAATTCCTTTGGTGCCTCCGCTAACGAGTATATTCATGGTGGGGATATTTCTTGCTCGCAAAATAAAGCCTAATATTCCTATATTTACACGGTTTTTTAAAGCGGAATGACATTTTTTTACGTATTCGGAAAGTACTTGCTCTTTATGAAAGACGCCTTCTCCAAGCCCGAGAAGTTTCGCATTTTCAGAGAGCGTTTATTGCAAGAGATGTACTCTATTGGAGTAGGCTCGTTGGGTATTGTTGCGATAATCTCACTTTTTATAGGAGCTGTAACAACCGTACAAACTGCTTATCAATTGGTGAGTGGATTAGTTTCCCGAACTATAATAGGAACCATTGTAAGTGAATCAACGATATTGGAACTGGCACCTACCATTACCAGTTTGGTTTTGGCAGGAAAAATAGGTTCCAGCATTGCCGGTGAAATAGGAACCATGCGTGTTACAGAGCAAATAGATGCTTTGGAAATTATGGGTATTAACTCAGCCAATTTTTTAGTGTTACCCAAAGTGGTTGCCAGTATGATTATGATTCCTATGCTTATCATTATTTCCATTTTCCTCGGAATATCAGGAGGTTTGATGGCAGGTAAGTTTTCAGGTATTTTACCGGTAGAAGAGTTTATGAAAGGTGCACGTTCAACCTTTCAAGGGTACACAGTGTTTTTTGCCTTAACAAAGGCCGTAACCTTTGCTTACATTATCACTTCTGTTTCTGCATTTCAGGGATACTTTACCCATGGCGGAGCTTTGGAAGTAGGGCAGTCAAGTACCAAAGCTGTTGTGTACAGCGCAGTGCTGATACTTTTTGCTGATTACGTTTTAGCTCAACTGATGTTATAAAGTATGATTGAGGTAAAAAATATTTCAAAAGCTTTTGGGGAAAAGAAGGTACTTGAAGATGTATCCGCTACTTTTTTAAAAGGCAAAACTAATTTTATTATAGGTGCCAGCGGAAGCGGAAAAAGTGTGATGATGAAATGTATGGTGGGCTTGGAAGAGGTAGATAGCGGAGCCATTTTATATGAGGGACGTGACTTTACTCATCTGGGTTACGAAGAAAGGAAAGACATCAGAAAAGAAATAGGTATGTTGTTTCAGGGAACTGCCTTGTTTGATTCACTTACCGTACAGGAAAATGTAGAGTTCCCTTTAAAGATGTTTTCGTCTATGTCTTCATCTGAAAGACTGGATAGGGTAAATACTTGCCTGCAACGTGTTAACCTTCAAAATGTAAATCAGCTTTATCCTTCTTCACTTAGCGGAGGAATGAAAAAACGTGTGGGTATTGCCAGGGCTATTTCGCTTAATCCCAGCTATCTGTTTTGTGATGAGCCCAATTCTGGGCTTGATCCGCTTACCTCACGTGTAATTGATGAACTGATTAAAGAAATTACGGAAGAGTATAATATAACTACGATTATCAATACACATGATATGAAAAGTGTTTTTGATATGGGGGAGAATATAATTTTTATATGGAAAGGTAAGAAATGGTGGGATGGCCACCGCAAGCAAATCAGAACCTCAGGTAATGAGGAGTTATACGATTTTATGAAGGCGTACGATATTGAATATGTATGATAAGTATCAGCTGATTTAATGATTGATCTTATGATACTTTACGAACAATAATTTGAAATTTGAATATGAAAAGAGTACTTGTTTTTACAGTCTTGAGTTTTGTTATTGGAGGGGTTATTTATTCGTGCAAGCATGAACCGGAGCCAATTCCGTTGCCTCCTGTAGAACCAGTTTGTTTTCAGGAAGAAGTATTACCTATTTTCCGCTCCAATTGCGCGATGTCGGGTTGCCATAGTGCGCAATCTGCTCAGGATGGAATTATTCTTGACAACTATTTTAATATTTTGTCATCGGGTGTAGTTCCATTTAATCCAAATGAAAGTGAAGTTTATGAAGTTTTACTGGAACAAGATCCGGATGATAGAATGCCTTTAGCACCGGCACCACCTCTAAGTTCTGCTCAAATCGGAATTATTTATGCCTGGATTGCACAAGGTGCTCGAAATGATTCTTGTGCAACTGAATGCGATACCGTAAACGTAACGTATTCTAATCAGGTGACTAAAGTTCTCAATGGCAATTGTATGGGTTGTCACAGAGGCCCCTCCCCAAGTGGTAACGTAAATCTTGATGGTTACACAAATCTAAAAACATGGGTTGATAACGGTAAACTTAGCCTGTCTGTTAATCAACAAAATGGAGCCACACCTATGCCTTACCTTTCGCCACGCATGAATGATTGCAATGTTCGCACTATTCAAATATGGATTGACAACGGAGCATTAAACAACTGATATGAAATTAAGAATTTTAACTCTGGCAGTAATTGCAATATTTGCAGTAGCCTGTTCTCATTATGATGAGTTACAGAAAAATATTTTGCAAAGTAAAAATGGTAATGACGAGAGTCACAATCAAGGACGTGATTGTATGCAGTGTCACAAAGCAGGTGGCGAAGCAGGTAAATTTGAAAGTGCTAAATGGTGGAATATTGGCGGAACCGTTTACAGTGCAAACGGCATTGTTCCATCAGTAAACGGTAAGGTCTATTTGTATACGCAACCCAACGGGCAGGGGGAGTTAAAGTATGCCTTTGAAATTGATGCTTTGGGTAATGTGTATACCAACCAGATTATTGATTTCCGCCCGGGTTTATATCCTTATGTGGTGAGTGCCACGGGCGGTACTGCTGCTATGAACTCTATTCTTCCTCATGGTAAGTGTAACAGTTGCCATGGTGTTTCAACCGATCGAATTACAGTTAATTAAAAATTATAAAAAATATGAAGAGATTATTTTTATTGCTAACCTTTGGGGTAGTGATGAGCTCAGTTCTCAACTCCTGTTATTATGACAAAGAAGAGGAGTTGTACCCCAATTCATTTGGCAGTTGCGATACAACAGATACTAAATACTCCACAGCGGTTAGAAAGATTCTGGATGCCAACTGTATGGGTAGTGCCTGTCATTCTACCGGACAGTTGAGTTATGATTTCAGTTCACACGCAGGTGTTGCTCAGGCAGCTAATTCAGGTAAGCTGGTGAGTGCCATCAAACAAGATGGTTCAGCTTCTAATATGCCTAAGGGTGGAGGGAAATTGACTGACTGCAATATTCAAATCATTGAAAGCTGGGTGAAAAAAGGAGCTCAAAACAACTAATGAATCAACGCATGAAAAAAATATTATTACCTATAGCATTATTGTTAAGTTTTCAGGTATTCGCTCAGGAAGACCTACTGGCCGAGTTAGAAAAAGAGCAAACAGAAGAGACACCAACACCTGTTTATGCTACATTTAAATCAACTCGTGTCATCAACGGACACTCAGTTGAAAATATAGCCGCCAAACACCTTGATTTCAGAATATCTCACCGATTTGGAAATTTGAATACAGGCGAATACGAATTGTTTGGTTTAGACCAGGCAACCCTGCGTTTAGGTTTTGAATACGGCATAAATGAAGACCTGATGATTGGTTTCGGCCGAACTACCGTTGGTAAAACATTGGATGGTTTTGTAAAGTATAAAATACTCTCTCAGAAAAAAGACGATAATGGATCTCCAGTTACTATTTCTTATTTCGGAAGTACTACACTTAAAACACAGAAGTGGGAAGATCCTTCCCGAAACAACTATTTTACCAGCAGACTTAATTTTTGCAATCAGTTGCTTATTGCTCGTAAATTTAATGAGCATCTTTCCATACAATTAACGCCAACACACATTCACAAAAATCTGGTCGAACTTAAAAAAGATCCGAATGATTTATTTGCAATGGGTATGGGTGGTTCAGTAAAAATTACCCGAAGTACCCGTTTTAATGTAGAGTGGTTTCCGATGTTGAATGGAAATGACGGGAAAGTGTATGCAAATAATTTTTCTGTAGGATTTGATATTGAAACCGGAGGGCACGTGTTTCAATTGCATTTCACTAACTCAGTAGGACAAAACGAGCCTCAGTTTATAACTGAGACCACAGGCAAATGGGACAAAGGAGATATACGTTTCGGATTTAATATTTCACGTACATTTTCTTTCGATCGTTCAGCCAAGGAATAATATATTCGGTTAGCAATAAAAAGGAGAGCAGTATTTTGCTCTCCTTTTTATTGCAACAGGGAGAAGGATTATTTTGCGGAGGGGTTAATTTTAATAGAACTGATATTGGAAGTGTATGTTTTACCTCCCCAACGTAAAGTGAACCAGAATTTAGCCTCCGGTTGCAAGGCATCAAAATCATGCGCAGGAGATAGGTTGGCTTTTTGATTTACGGTGCTCTTCCACATCCATCCGTATTCTTCTGTACTGTTAAACCGCATCTGCCCGAAAAATAATTGTTGCAGGGGACTTCTGAATAACACCTCTGTTTTATGCGGGTCAATGTAAAGTAACTCGCCCGAGTCGTAGTTGGGTGGGAGAGAATACAAAATGTACATAGGATATTTCTGGTTAGCACCTTGTCCGTAAACCTTTAAAATATTCATTATGGTATCCATGTCAATGGCCAACATTGAGTCAGAATGATTGGTAAATAGACAGATTAATGATGCATCTGGCGATTTATCAGGAGTAAATTCCGTTTCGGTAATTTTCAACTCTACACTATATACCGAGGAAGTAGATTGTGAAGGTATTGTAGCTGCTTTTTGAGGCGTTTTTGAACAGGCCAACAACAGGATTGAAACAGAAGTATAAAACAGCGTTTTTGAAAGCATGGTGTAAGGTTTAACTAACGATTAACCTAAACAAATATAGTTCTTCAGTTTTGAAGAGCAAATGTTTGATTGCTATGCCTCGTTTAAGTTTCATTTAAAGGTTTTTTGAGTTTTCGTAAAGCGATTTTAAATCTTTTCTGTTTTGTGAATTATAGAAACACAGACACAACTTAATATGTAATGTGATAACAATCAGTTTCATTTATGATTTACTTCATATTTACTTTTTATTGCTATGATCAAATTTGTAGAAAAAGAAATAAATGAAAAAAACAGCTACAACACTGGTACTTATCTGCATGATGAGTACACTGGTTAATGCTCAATGGCGACCAACCAATTTTCCCTCCAACCTATTCGTAAGGTCAATAGCCTTTAGCGGAAGTAATTTATACATCGGGACAGAAGGGAATGGATTGTATAGGTCAACAGATAACGGACTTACCTGGGACAGTTCGCTCGCAGGTATGGATGTTAAATGTATTGCCTTAAGCGGAAACAATGTATATGCCGGTACCATTGGTAACGGTGTGCAGGTTTCAAAAGATAATGGCCTGAATTGGACAGGTACGATGGCAGGTTCTCAGATACTTTCCCTGTTTGTAAAAGACACCAAAGTATACGCAGGTAAATGGAGCAATGATGGAGTGTATGTTTCATCAGATACTGGAGTCACCTGGACTCAAACCAGCTTACAACAGGAAGTGAATACGTTTGCAGAAATCGGAGGGGTGATTTATGCCGGTACCAGGAATAACTACGTATTTAAATCATCAGGCAATTTTACCAACTGGACCCAGGTTGATAATAACCTAACCAATCCTAAAATAAGAGAACTGGCCGTATCAGGTAATAATCTTTATGCCGCTACCGATGGAGGAGGAGTGTACCTCACCAAAGACGGAGGTGCCAACTGGACAGCTATTAATACAGGTTTGTATATTCCCTACATCATGACGCTGGAAGTAGTAGGCACAAGCGTTTATGCCGGTACCGGAACTATTTTCCGCACAAAAAACGAAGGTGTAAAATGGAAAGAAGTCAACCATTGTATGCCTTATGCTTTAGAAGTAAACACACTCGTACTTATCGGCAATGATTTATATGCCGGTACTGAAAGTGGTTTGTGGAAAGCTGATATCAATGCCATTCAGGAGAAAGTAGAAGTATGTATGGTAACCGTTGATGACCAAAATAAGAATGAAGTGGTTTGGGAGAAACCTGTGTCAACAGCTCTTGATTCGTTTTACATATACAAAGAAACTAATGTCACTGATGTGTATGCGGTAATAGGCAGGCAAAAACACACAGAGTTGAGTTCGTTTGTGGATACAACTTCACATCCAGAGGTACAATCCAACAAGTATAAAGTTTCTTACAATACCAATTGCGGTCTGCCATTGGTCATGAGTGACCACCATAAAACCATGCACCTCGCCATTACGCAGGGAATGGGAAACACCTGGAACCTGATTTGGGATCCCTACACCGGATACACTGTTTCTACGTATAACATTTACAGAGGTACCAGTCCATCAAACCTTCAATTGATAGGTTCTGTTTCGGGTGGCAACACTCAATATTCAGATTTAAATCCGCCTGCGGGTTTTGTTTATTACCGTGTGGAAGTGGTAAGCCCTTCGGCTTGCAATAGCTCTAAAACTTTTAACTCATCACTTTCCAACATTGCATCCAACGCCACTACAGGTGTTGAAGGAACAATTAACAAAGAAATTGCTGTATCGCTGTATCCCAATCCGGCCCGAGAACAATTGAGTATCTATTTGAACCTGCCACAGGCAACTGATATTAACTTACAGGTTACTGATTTGGCTGGTAAAGAACTAATGCATGTGACTTCGCAGGTATTAACTTCAGGAGAGCATCAGATAGCACTAAACACCGGGAATCTGGCTAATGGCATGTATCTGGTGAATATTATTTCCCGTTACGCTGTTCATTCAGCTCAGGTGGTGGTTACCCACTAATTACAATAATCAGAAAAAAATAAAGCAGGGCAATTTTGTATTGCCCTGCTTTATTTTTTAAAAGTAATCTAGTTTTTCTTTTTGTAATACTTCATTGCAGCCGGCAGATGTTTCTTAATGTCGGCAATTCGATTGGCATCACTGGGGTGAGTGCTCAAAAATTCATCAGGTTTTTGTCCGCCTGATTTTTTTGACATGCGCTGCCAGAAATCAACTGCAACTGCCGGATTGTATCCTGCTGCGGCCATAAAAGATAATCCCAATTGGTCAGCTTCACTCTCATGACTTCTGGAAAAGGGTAACATAACACCAACGGTTGAACCCACACCGTAGGCGGCTAAAAACAATTGTTGTGTTTCAGCAGGTTTACTGCTTAAAGCCACTGCCAGTGCTACGCCTCCTAATTGTTGCATAATGCCCTGGCTCATGCGCTCGCTTCCGTGGCGGGCAATGGCGTGTGCTACTTCATGTCCCATCACCACAGCTAAACCTTCTTCGTCCATTGTTATAGGTAGAATGCCGGTATACACCACCACTTTTCCTCCGGGCATGCACCAGGCGTTTACTTCTTTGCTTTCTATGAGGTTAAATTCCCATTTAAAGTCTTTGAGCATGTCGCCTTGTTTTTTCTCATTTAAAATTTGTGCCACCGCTTTGGAAATATTTTCACCCACCCGTTTCACCATTTCGGCATCGGGCGAGTTGCGAATAACTCTATTCGATTTGATGAAAGAATTATACTCCTTAAAACTCATGGAATTAATTTCACTGTCAGAAATCAGGTTGAGTTGTCTTCTGCCGGTAAGCGGAACTTTTTTGCAGGCAATGATTATGCTTGATAGCACCAATACCCATAGAAGCGTTTTCTTTAGTGTCATAGTGTTTCTTAAAATGCAAATTTACTAATACTTGAAATGGTTCAATGTGTTAACTTGCAAACAAAAAAAGTGCCTTGAAAAATATATTACTCCTGATTACCTGCGCGGTATTGCTCTTTTTCCCTTTTTTGGGTGCTGTTCACTTGTTTGACTGGGACGAAATTAATTTTGCCGAGTGCTCCAGAGAAATGCTGGCGACCGGTGACTATCTGCGTGTTTACATCGATTTTCAGCCGTTTTGGGAGAAACCTCCTTTGTTTTTCTGGATGCAAAGTGCAGCCATGAAAATTTTCGGGGTAAATGAATATGCCGCTCGTTTTCCCAATGCAATATGCGGAGTAGTTACACTGATAACTATTTATCTGGTTGGTAAAAAACTTTCCGGGGTGCGTTTCGGCTTGCTTTGGGCATTGGCTTTTGCCGGTTCGTTGTTCCCAAATATGTATTTCAAATCGGGTATTATTGACCCCTGGTTCAATTTGTTCATTTTCCTTGGACTGTGGAATTTTATTCAGTATGTATGGAAACGTAACCATATGGAGATTTCTGACCTGAAATATCAACCGTGGCAATACGCTATACTCTCGGGTATATTTATCGGGTTGGCTATGCTTACCAAAGGGCAGGTGGCTTTAGTGATTTTTGGTTTGAGTGTATTGGTATACTGGATTACGCTACGTTTCAAAATGTTTTTCAGTTGGGCACATGTTCTTTTATTTCTTGTGTTTGCTGTTTTAACTATGTCGGTGTGGTTTGGCTACGAATCCATTAAAAACGGCCCCTGGTTTTTGCAGGAGTTTATTACGTATCAAATCAGGTTATTCTCCACCCACGATGCCGGCCATAAAGGATTCCCGGGTTATCATTATGTGGTATTGTTACTGGGTTGTTTTCCCGCTTCGGTGCTGGCTATTCCATCGTTTTTTAAATCAAAGGATATCACCACACAGGAGCAGGACATGAAAAAATGGATGCTCATCTTATTTTGGGTGGTGACTATTTTGTTCAGTATTGTGAAGTCACGGATCATACATTACTCTTCTATGGCCTGGTTTCCTGTTACCTTTTTAGGGGCGTTTACCGTAAACCAACTACTTGAAAACAGAATGCAGTGGAAACTGTACATCACCATTATTGTGGGCACTATAGGTTCTGTAGTGGCACTGTTGTTTACCGTTTTTCCGTTTGTGGCCATGAACATCAAAAAGCTGATTCCTTATGTAAAGGATCAATTTGCACAGGGCAATATGGAAGCTGATGTGCATTGGAGTGGTTTTGAAAGTTTAATAGGAATAGTATATTTTGTGTTGGTATGGAAAGCACTTATCTGGTTTAAAAACGGACAGGTTTCCAAAGCTGCCTACAGTTTGTTCGGGGGCACCGCGCTCACTATCTTTTTTGCTGCAGCTATTGTAGTACCTAAAGTGGAGCGGTACTCGCAAGGTGCTTCCATTGATTTTTTGAAAGAACGGGCAGGAGAGGAGTGTTATGTGCAGGTACTAGGATTTAAGAGTTATGCGCATTTATTCTATACTCAAAAACCCAAACCTGTTGAACCCCGGGCCGCTGACTTAAATTGGCTGTTGCAAGGAGATATTGATAAGCCGGTGTATTTTGTGAGTAAGGTTGACCGCATTAAAAACTTTGAGCAATACACGCAACTAAAAGAACTTTACCGTAAAAATGGTTTTGTGTTTTTGATGAGAGAAGTACCCGTTGCAGAGAAGTAACACATGCAGCAGTTTCTTGCTTAAGTTTATTCGTGTTTCTTATTAATAAGTTTACTTAAGAGACAATCCTCCATCCAATTTTTTTGAGGCTTGCTCAACCAATATACACACACCGTTGCGGAGCATGTTCCGATAAAACCGCCCAGCGTGATATCAGCAAAAAAATGTTGACCCAGGTACAATCTGCTGAGTGCAGAAAATATGGCCAACACCAGAAAAACAGGTTGCCACTTTTTATTGGTTACTATTAAGCTGCACAGGCAGGCAATGGCAAAAACGGTTGTCGCATGGCCGGAAGGAAAGCTGTTCATCATATGCAACTCTGTACCGTTTACCGTTTGTACCTCTTGTATGCCCTCAAAGAATTTTGCCGGACGAGGTTCATTAAACACTATTCTTTTCAAACTTTGTGTAACAGCCGATGATAGGGCATAAGCCGCAACTCCCATTAAGGCATAACGGTATTTGATGAAGAGCAGGAATATTATAAGTGCAATAAAAAATAAACCATCACCCAAGTGTGTGGCCGGAGCATAAAACATATCGGCCCATGCTGAACGGTTACCGTTAATGAAAAAGAAGAGTTCTGCTTTGTTCCAGATTGCCAGTGCGGTTACGGAAATTAATCCCCAGACTATATACAGATTGAAGAATATTTTGTTGCGTTGGTACAGTTCGTTCATCAGTTCAAAAGTGCAATTAATCGGTTTAATTTACAGCACATAAAAATATATACACTGAAAATCAAGTATATGTAAAATAGTATAGTATTATGTATTGCAAAGTACTGTTTAAAAGATAGATCTTTGTGCCATGAATTTAGAGAACTCCAAAGCGCAAATGAGAAAGGGAATACTGGAGTATTGTATTTTGTCCATCATTTCTACAGGTGAGGTATACGCAACTGACATTATCGGTCAGTTAAAAGATGCCCGCTTAATTGTAGTGGAAGGCACATTGTACCCATTATTAACCCGTTTAAAAAACGATGGCCTGCTCAATTACCAGTGGGTCGAATCCAAATCAGGTCCGCCACGCAAGTATTTTACTCTTACTCCAACTGGCGAACAATTTTTACAGGAGCTTCAGAAAACCTGGGGCGAACTGGTATACGCAGTTGAACAATCCACTAATAACCGTACAAATAACCCATAACAAACATGAATAAGATTATCACTATCAACATCAGCGGCATTGTATTCAGCATAGATGAACAAGCCTATGATATGCTCAGGCAGTATATTGAGCGTTTGCGTGCTCATTTCAAAACCACTGACGGAGGCAATGAAATTATCAACGATATAGAAGGTCGTATTGCTGAATTGCTGCAAAGCCGCTTGGCAAGCGGTAAACAATTTATTGACGATAACGATGTAAAAGAGGTGATGGCCGTAATGGGCGATCCTTCGCAGATGAACATGGATGAGGAAGACTCCTCTTCAGATAACAAGCAGCAAGCGTATTCTGCCGGTAACAGCACCGCAGAAAAAAGATTGTTCCGCAACCCTGACGACAGAGTGCTGGGCGGTGTGTGCTCAGGCCTGGGTGCTTATTTTGGCATTGATTCGGTTTGGATACGTTTAGGATTTGCCTTTGCTTTTTTCTTTGCCGGTTCAGGCTTGTTGCTTTACATCATATTGTGGGCCGTAATTCCTGAGGCAAAAACGGTTTCAGAAAGATTGCAAATGAAAGGTGAGCGGGTTGATATCAACAACATTGAAAAAAAAATAAAAGATGAGTTCAAAGTGGTAGAAGACAAGTTCAAGGATTTTGCCAGCAACAACAAGCCCAAAGCCACCAATGTAGTGCAAAAATTAGTGCACGTGCTGGCCACCATTATTATCGGTTTCGCCCAAATTCTCACCCGCATACTCGGGTTTTTTATCACCCTGTTTTGCGTAGGGTTATTTGTGGTGGCTGTAATGGTATTGCTGGGTGTTACCTGGCCGGTATCCTTCTCCCTTTATCCGTTTTTTAGCGTAGTGATTGCTTCACCTGTTATGCTGTTTTTGGCCATACTGGGTTTTGTGGCACTCATCATTATTCCTTTGGTGTACATGGTTTACATAGGCATTAAGTTGCTCTTTAATATTTCAGGTTCCAATAAAATGTTCCGTAACATAAGCGCCTCTTCTTTTGGTATAGGCATAGCATTATTTCTGGTTAGCTTAATATACATGATCAGCCAGTTTGCACATGATGGCGAAGTAAACAAAACCATTACACTAAAAGCGGCCGATGCAGATACCTTGTATGTAAACGTAAAAGCATTTTCAACTGAACTCAATAAAAGAAAGGTGTACCATGCAGGTAGTATTCGTTTGCAGGTGTACAACGATGATGCTTTTTTAATTGAGCATGTTGACTTAAAAGTAACTGAATCACGTGACGGTAAATTCGGACTGGTTCAAAATATTGTTTCGCAAGGTTCTTCTGTTACCGATGCTGAAGCTTCAGCTAAAGAAATACAACCTCAAATTTCGCAGCATGACTCTGGTGTGGTGTTGCCATCAGGTTATTTATTGCCCGTTACAGGTAAGTACCGTAAGCAGCAGGTTACGTATATACTGCTTGTTCCCAAAGGCAAAACGGTAGTATTTGAAGATGGTGCCGATGCTATTTATGGCAACACGGCCGGAGTGAGTGAAAACACCACCTGGCAAATGACCGAGAACGGATTTACCTGCATTAAGTGTGAAGATGTATCCATGAGTACCGAAGACAACTCAGGGTATTACCACCGTAATTTTGATATGGAAGGTTTTAAGGAAATAGTAGCCGAAGGTGTTTTTGAAGTGAACATTGAACAAGGTAAAGAGTATGGCGTAAAAATAAGTGCATCTGAAATGGATGTGCTCAACAATGTGCTCATCAACATGAACGGGGATAAGCTTAGCCTGGGAATGGACAGTAAGTTCAAACACATATTTGAATCGTTAGACGGGGAGAAGATTGTAGTGAACATTACTACTCCTGAACTGCGGTCGCTCAAAGCAAAAGAGGCAACTAAAGTGTATGTTTCCAAGTGGTGGGGCAATGACATCAGTATATCAACAGGCGGAGTGAGCGAAGTGGAGATAAATGATGTGAACGTTAAAAAAATACGTCTCGATATGTCGGGTGCCTCATCTGTTGAATTGGAAGGCTCAGCTAAAGAACTGGATACAGAGGTTGGAGGAACATCTGCTTTGGATGCCGAAGAATTCAAATGTGACAACGCCATTGTGCACACATCAGGCGCTGCTAAGGCAACTGTTTTTGTGGAGAGCAGCATCAGGGCCAGAGCCAGCGGAGCCAGCAGAATTAACTACAAAGGTTCACCTGCCTTTAAGATAAAGAACATTTCAGGTGCGGGCATTATTGAGCCACAAGAGTAATCAGTTTTATTGTTGTATAGCAAGGTCGCTGGCTTAAATGCTGGCGGCCTTTTTTTATATGCTAAAAAAAAGAACAAAAGGTTTGAATTCTTATCTATTCTGCTATTTTTGCCCATCAGACATTCACAATTACTATAACTATGGCTAGAAAAATTATTCGCATGGAGTTTCCCGTTAAAGCCTCACCGGCTTTGTTGTTCTCCAGCATCAGCTCTCCATCAGGACTATCTCAATGGTTTTGTAATGACGTGGATGTATACAACGATGAATACAAGTTTAAGTGGGACGGGGAGGAGATGCGCGCTAAAATGCTCAAAAAAGTAACCAACAAACTCATTCGCTTTCATTGGGTAGATTCAGAAAATGATGAATACATTGAATTTGAAATTACCCAGGACGAATTAACCAGTGACGTGGCCCTTGTAATCACTGATTTTGTAAACGAAAAAGAAGAAAAAGAATCCATTGCCCTTTGGGATAGCCAGATTCACGATTTAAGAAACTCGCTGGGCGCGTAAATAATCAAGTGTACTATTCCGGTCTGTTTTATTTTGTTCTTGCACTTTTGCTGTTGTTACTCTTAAGCTACAGAAACAAGAGACAAAGAAAGAAAACAGCATTATTAGCAGAGGATGTTTTGCAAGCTATACACTTAACCTCATCACTCGATACTACTTACTTACAGTTAACTGATATTTCAGTAGAGACATGGAACAAAGTGATTGCTTTACTGAAAGCAAAAAAAGAGCTTGAAAGTTTTACCATCCATAAAGTGTACAAAATTGACTCTAACCGGTATTTTTTTGTAATGCATCACCAATCAAACACCATTTCGTTGAGCCCGTTAAATTTGCCGGGTGGTATGCCGAACTTTGGCTTGTCAAAACAAGAGCTTAACATTAATTTTCTTATAGGATATGAGGAGAATAAAATGTTGGTAACCTGCAAGTCTGTTTTGTATAATGACTTAGATGAAAAACTTCATTTAAGTGAGTTTTCTATTGCAATTCGAAAAGCTTTTGATTCAGTAAGAATTTAATAACTGTTTGGTAGACGAATTTCCTTAGCCGCAGGCTGTGGACAACTTGCTATTGTTTTTTGAATTGGAACAAACCAATGCTAAAACTTGATTTTATCCCAACGTAGTAGTTGTCGAAATCGCCCATCACATCCGGATCAACATTGATATCATTTAAAATTCTGTTGTACTCCAGGCTTAATTCAAAATAATCATAAATATTTAATCCGATGAGTGGTTTAATTCCGGTATTTAATTTGGGTGAATGGTATAAAACATGGTAGGCCCCAACACCCAAGCCTGCAAAAGGCCTTATTTTACTCTCTGAGAAGTAATAATTACAAGTCGGACTAAATGAGAAAATATTAAAAATGCCGATAGCATCAGACTGGTAATTTTCAATTACAAAAGCATATTCCATGTTAATGCCTATGGATAATTTCTTATTGTAAAACCATTTAGGGTAGATGTGGATACTGCCACCACCATTTTTGTCATTATGCTTCGATATTTTCGAATTAAATACCCGTTCAGGTAAATTCCTTTGAAAGCCAAAATTCAATCTTAAGTCTTTAGTAGCTTGAGCTAGTATGTTTCCCTTTGCGAATAGGATTAGGAAAAGAATAAAGACTAATTTCTCCATTTTGAATTAAGCTTTCTTAAGCACACATATTTGTGTGAAACAACATACTCAAATTGCATTGTAAAACTCCTTATAAAAAGGAGAAAAAGCAAGTACAAAGAATCCTGTGCTTTTGTAGCTACAAGCTACATAAATAGAAAAGCGTAGGCGCAACCTACGCTTAGATGGGGGGCTATTTTCAGAGTCCATAGTGTCGTTGTAACAATTTAGTTATTCGGGTAAATCAGAATACCATTCTATTAACTCCCTTAGTCTCTTTACTAAAATATGAGCTGTTGTACTTGGATTTGCATCTATGGGTTGTTTTCCTTTTTGTTCAATATAAAGCTTCTCCGCTCTTTCTATTGCAAGAGTTTCACTACCGAGTTCAATGAGAGCATCTATTACAGCAGTCTTCCCATGTTCATATACAAATAATTCATGTGATTTGTTAGCTTTTATCGCTGATTCTAAACTTGAATATATACCGGCACGAGGAATTGCTTTTTCTGGACTTACGTCAATAAAATGCAGTAATATCCACAATTCAAAAACTTCATTGCTGTAAGCAACTTTCATTTTTTCTTCTTGCGCAATTTTAAAAGCTTCTATAAATCTGAGTGCATTTGCTGGAGCTTTTTCCGCATCATCTTTATCAAAGACTACCCATACCTCATCGACTTTTTTGTTGGCCTCTTCTGCTAATTTTTCTCGTTCAAGAATTGCTTGCTCAACAACGCCCTTTGAGCTTCTGCCAGTTCCTACTGCCCTGAGAAATATTGTTTCTTCGGGAATAGCTTTTTCAAAAGTTTGGAAGTAATAAGGCTCGGTCTTGCCATCCTCACAAACTATCAGGAACAAATGAGGGTATCTTCGCCAGCGAATGGGCCGTTTATCTTTTTCCTTTGGTTCAGTCTTATTTATTGATCCTCTTTTTGCCATTGGGTGTTGCGAATAAATTTTTGAAAATTACCCAAAGCAGGAATTGCTCCATATCGACCCTCAAAGTAACGTTTTTCTTTATCTGTATCAGGCCGTTCTTTTTCTGATTTAAACTCCCCATTTTTCTCCCCAAAATAGACGAAGTCTGAAAGAGAGTATAGTTCAGTACTTTCCCATTTGTTTTTTTCTGCAAAACAAATTTGGTCTCGTCTAAGGTTTGAATAACTCAATAAATTAGTGTCGTGTGTGGCAAAAATTAATTGTGCGTTATTGGGATTACTAACCTTGTCTAAGAAAACATCAATTGTGTTCAAAGTCATAACTGGGTGTAGCTTAGCTTCAATCTCATCGATTATAAGTACGCCACCATTTGCCAATGCCCACAAAATAGGGCCACTCAGTTGAAATGCTTTTTTTGCACCTGATGACTCTCTATCTTCCCATTTCCAACTATGTGTTCTGTTTGTTGGAGTAGAGTTTGAATCATATATGCGATGTTTAGCAAATACAGTATAGCTCTGTTTTCCTTTCAAAGTCTTTGCTAGTCTAGACTTCATGCTCTTTGGCATGCTGTCGGGCAGTTCTGACTCTTCAAAATCTTTTGTTGTTACATCTACGTCAACAATATTTAAACTTAAAGAGGCTAAGTATTGCTTTATCTTTTCTCTATAGTCCTTTTCTTCCCAGAGTTCCACTGTTTTGATTTCTTCAAATTCTGTATTTAGTCCATCAATCATGCTGAAATGTCTAAACCATTGCATAATATTTTTAGCCTCTTCGACATTTAGAATATCGCAAGTAGAAAGAAACAATGCATTAATTCTAGTTGCCTCAATAGCGGCATCTATAATTTTCTTTGATCCATTGAAACCTGAGCTAACATCTATAATTTCGCCTTCCCTTTCAAATAGATTAACCTCCCTTCCTGCTGATTTACGAAACAACCATTCTTTTTTTATTTCGCTTTCAGTAAACTCCATTCCATAGCGATAACGATTCTCTTCAATGACAAAGGATATTTCAAATCCAGTCGGCTTGTCGTCCCAACCTTCCCTCAACAGAAAAGGATCGTAAGGCAAGCGAGTAGTTGATGATGTCCTAGCAGAGATATGAACGAGCATGTCTAACAAGCTCATAGCCTTTAGAATATTTGACTTTCCTCCCCCATTAGGCCCATACAGGGAAATAGCGTTCAGAGCCTGATACCTCCCTTTAGTGATAATGTTTTGAGTATGGTCCTTTTGTTTATTTGCAGGGATTAAACTCATCGTTTGTTCCTCTCCAATTGACCTATAGTTGGATACTTTAAATTCAAGCAACATGGCTTATTTTGTATTTATTCTACAAAAATAGCACACTTCGCCTAAATAACAAGCATCAAGTTTCTGTGATGTTTTGAGCCTTGGTTCATTGAAAAATCTCCCAAGATGTTGAATAGTTCACAGTTGTCGGTGCGCAAAGCCTTGCCGGTAACGTTTCGGGGCTTGGCGATGGCGGGCATTACGAAGCACAAACTGTCGGCAAGCACAAATGTAAAATAGAAGCACAACACTTCAATTAACCACTGTCCGCCCGCTATCGCTAAGCCCATGTTAGCGGCTGTTATTCTTTCCAGCGATTTCATTTACCCAACTTGTCAAGTCAGCATACTCCAATAAAGACATTTGTGTTTTAATTTGTTCGGTAAATTGTTTTGCTTCATCAGAAAAATAAGAACTGGTAACTAGAACTCCCGCAGTGGCTCTATCCGCAGTCACAGTTCCATATAATTCACGAACAAGACGAACTCCGACAGGATTCTCTGCAGCATACTTTTTGCATTCAACATAGTAAATAAATTTCCCCATTCTCTTATTTTCAACAATAAATAAATCCTTTCCTCCGTCATGTGTTTGTTGGGTCAACGAAACATTATAACCATCTTTTTCAAATAATTCCGCAACAAATTCCTCAAATTGTCTTGAAGACAACGAGTGAATGAGTTTGGGATTCTCATTAACTTTATGGATAAGCTTAGAATTAATAACTCTGACATCTGTTATAATTTTAGGGGCTTCTGGAATTAATATTTTAGAATTAGACTCATCAACTAGTAACAGATTTTTGTAAATCAATTTTTGAGTTACAAGGGATAGTATTTCTCTAGGGGTTAATTTGTTTGAATTGACTAACTCAGTCGTTAGAAATGTTAGAAGAGGGTTATAGTCTAAAGCGTCCAAAATTGGTTTAAACACCTCCAATGATTCGTCATTAAAATCTCCATGAGCCAATCGATTCCTTATTAATCTAAATGCTTCATCTTGAGAAAAATTATTAAGATTAATTGAATATGAGTTAGCAGATAAAATATCTAAAACTGAAGCGGCATATGGTCTGGTTGTTAGAATCGTTTTATGACCATATTTTCTCCCCTCTTTGACAACATGCAGTATCCTATTTCTTTCATCATTATTCAGGATTTCATCTATCCCGTCAATTATTGTGAGTGTCGTCTCCCCTGGATTAAGTGGCTTTTCAAGAGAGTTCAATTGTGATTTTTCAAATTCAAGGGAAATACCCCTCAAGTAGTTGATGTGTTTAAAGTTTAAAGGGTTAAGCTCAGTGTAAATTTTGGCAAGTGTTGTCTTGCCAATTCCAGCGTTACCTATAATTAGCACATTATTATAATTACTTAAGCCAAATGAAATTTTTTCTATTTCATTGTCTCTGTTAACATAGAAGTCAAGTAAAGAAAGTTTGTCCATTTGCTATGGTGGTATAATTGCCACATAACTAGTATATATGTGCCACATTATGGCACATATCCACCTGTTTTTGGGTAGGCATGTGCCATAATGGTTCACATTGTATAAAAATATCGAGGGGGTGTTGCGCAGCCATATCAGATAAATTTAAGGTAAAATTAACCGGCTGCAGGCACAAAAGCAAATAAAGGCTTTAGCCTCTCAGGTAAAACAAGGTAACTTAAAGCAACTTCAACGCAGGTTTAATTCACCCGCTTCAGGGTGTTTTCCTCTTTGTTGGTTACAATCAGTTTCATGGGGTTGGTTACTTTCTCATTGAGTAAAGCAATGTCCAGTACTTCCAGCATGTTTTTAGCGTAGTGGAAAGTTAAATCACTGATGTATTCGGGCTTAATGTCTTCAATGTCTTTGCGGTTTTGCTCACACAAAATAATTTCTTTAATACCCGCGCGCTTGGCGGCCAGTATTTTTTCTTTGATACCACCTACAGGCAACACCTTTCCGCGTAGGGTAATCTCACCGGTCATGGCTAAGTGCGATTTTACCTTACGTTGGGTAAACAAAGAGGCCAATGAAGTCAACATGGTTACCCCGGCAGATGGCCCGTCCTTAGGCACAGCACCGGCAGGTACGTGAATGTGAATGTCGTAGTTATCAAACAAATCAGCATCAATATCGAGGTAATCGCAATGGCCTTTCAAAAAGGAGAGGGCCGTAATAGCTGATTCTTTCATTACATCACCCAGTTTTCCGGTAAGGGTAAGTTTGCCTTTGCCTTTTGTAATAGAGCTTTCCACAAACAAAATTTCGCCACCTACAGGAGTCCAGGCTAAGCCCGTAACCACACCGGCCACGTCATTGTCCTGGTACATTTCTTTCTCCATACGTTCAGCGCCCAAAATGCGCAGCACATCTTCTTCACTTAAAATGTGGTTGCTCTTTTCCTTCATCACAATGGACTTGGCCACTGAACGGGCCAGGGAAGATATTTTTTTCTCCAGTCCGCGCACGCCCGATTCGCGGGTGTAATCTTCAATTACTTTGGTAATGGCTTTATCCGTTAACCCGAAGTCTTTGGTTTTTAGTCCGTGAAATTTGCGTTGTTTTGGCAGCAGGTATTTTTTGCTTATTTCAATTTTCTCTTCCAGTGTGTACCCGTTAATTTCGATAATCTCCAGACGATCGAGTAAAGCAGGTTGTATGGTATCTAAACTGTTGGCTGTGGCAATAAACATTACGTTAGATAAGTCATACTCCAGTTCCAGGTAGTTATCGTAGAAGGTGCTGTTTTGTTCAGGGTCCAATACCTCCAACAGGGCAGAGGAAGGGTCGCCACGAAAATCACTTCCTACCTTATCAATTTCATCCAATACAAAAACAGGGTTATCTGTTTTGGCTTTTTTAATGTTTTGAATAATACGACCGGGCATGGCACCAATGTACGTTTTGCGGTGACCGCGCACTTCGGCTTCATCATGCAAGCCGCCTAAGGAAACACGCACGTATTTTCTGCCCAATGCTTTTGCAATGGATTTACCCAAAGATGTTTTACCAACCCCCGGAGGGCCGTACAAACACAGAATAGGGCTTTTGAGGTCGCCTTTCAGTTTGAGCACAGCGAGGTATTCCAGAATACGGTCTTTTACCTTATCCATCCCGAAGTGGTCTTTATCCAACACCTTCTGGGCATTTTTTAAATCGAAATTATCTTTAGTGCTTTCGCCCCAAGGCAATTCAATAAGTGTTTGTACGTAGTTGAGTGAAACCGAATAGTCAGGCGACATGGGGTTCATGCGCATCAGCTTATCCAACTCTTTGTTGTATGCTTCGTGAATGGTTTTGTTCCATTTTTTCTGTGCTCCGCGGGCACGCAGGTTTTCTATTTCCTTGTCAGGCGAATCTTGTCCCAGTTCTTCCTGAAGGGCACGTATTTGTTGTTGTAAGAAAAAGTCGCGTTGCTGTTTATCGAGGTCGTTGCGCACCTTGCTTTGTATCTCATTCTTGAGTTGCAGCATCTGAAGTTCTTTGGTAAGAAACTCCAGCACCTTGGCTGCGCGGTCTTTAAAATTGGTAACCTCCAGTATGGTTTGTTTGTCCTTTACATCCACATTAAGGTTGGAAGAAATAAAATTCACCAGAAAGGTAGGGCTGTCAATATTCTTCAATGCAAATCCGGCTTCTGAAGGGATATTGGGCGATTGTTCAATAATGCTGTAAGAAAGTTCTTTGATGGAGGAGATAAGGGCTTTAAGTTCCTCATCGGGTTTTGTTTTTTTCTCGTCTATGGCTGAAACACTGGCGCGTATATAAGGCTCCACGGCCTGGCATTCGCCCAATACAAAACGTTTTTTTCCCTGAATAATAACGGTGGTGTTACCATCAGGCATACGCAGCATTTTTAATATTTGTGCTACAGTACCCACGGTATTCAGGTCACTGAAATTCGGGTCTTCCACCAAGGCATCTTTTTGAGAAACTACTCCGATGATTTTATCTCCTTTGTGTGCGTCTTTGATAAGCTTGATAGATTTATCGCGACCTACGGTAATAGGTATTACCACACCCGGAAAAAGTACGGTATTGCGCAGGGGCAATATTGGCAGAGTTTCCGGTGTTTTTTCCCGGTTCATTTCATCTTCTTCTTCCTGAGAAAGAAGCTGTATGAAGTCGTTATTATCTTTGTCGTCTTGAAAAAGGCCTGACAATATCAAATTTCCTGTGTCGTTCATGTGGTTCAATTTACGGTCAAAATGGCATACAGATTAGGTATTTCTACATAAGCTGCACTATTTTTCAATAGCTGTGCCACAAAGTTACCTGATCATGGTAACATCGCCACTGGTCACGTACATTTTGTTGTCCCAGCCGCTGTAAGTAATGAGGTAAACAAACACATCATCATGCTCGCGGTTGCTTTTGAATGTTCCATCCCAGCGAAAGTGCCGGTCGTTGGTTTCAAAAATCATTTCTCCCCAGCGGTTAAACAGTTTAAGGTTAAATGTTTTTACAAAAGAAGGTACGTTCAGCCAATCATCATTTAGCCCGTCACCATTGGGGCTAAAAGCGGTAGGTACAAACAACAGCGGTTTCTGAATCAGTTCAATGGTATTGGATGAGCTTTCAAAAGAAGTAGTGCTTTTAGCATTTTCACGAGCTACAACGCGGTAATAGTACAAGCCGCAATCATCGTACATGCTGGTATCCGTAGTTTCTTTTTTGAGGGGCGAAATGGTTTCAATGTCCAGTTCAGGAATAAACGGATCTGTTCTTTTCAGTCGGTAATTCTCTGCGGGCAATTTCCAATAGGTGTATGGATTCCACCGCAGTTGGTGCCGAAAGGGTAGGCTTTCTCCTTTCAACAAAATGGTACAATGCTCGTATGCTTCTTTTGACTCCAGACCGCATTCATTAAACAACGTAGTTTTGTAACAATACGATTGCTGTTTTACATTCACAGCCGTATCAGTAAATATGCCGCTGAATGCAGTATCGAACACCTGATACAATAAAAATTGTTCATCAGGGTCGTTGGGTCTTTTATAGATGCGGTATTGTTCTATCAGTTTTTCTTTACTCTTGGTGAAACGCACTTCCACCTCTTTGTTATCAACCACAGTTACGTAGTTCATGTTTACAGGGCCCGGTGAAAATTTAGGGTCGAGCAGGGTACAGGTAGGCTCTGAAGTATCTCCGGGAATATCGCAAATGTTTACTCCTTTGGCATAGTAACAGTAGTTGTTAAAGTTTTGCGCAAGGGCCGTGTTGTCAATAAACTCCAACACTTCACCTTTCATAAACTTGCCCAACAGTCTTACTTCTCCTGAAGGCGATTTTCTGTAGAGTAAGTGGTAAGCAAAGAATTTATCCGTAGTATCATATTCCCAACGAACCCTTACACTGTTGTCGTTCAGTTTTTTTACACAATAGAAAGTTGGCGGAGCGGGTGAGGGCGGAGGTACCACACGAATGTGAATGCGGTTGGTGCGCGAGTTAGGTACAGGACAGGCATTGTCCCACACCAGCAAGTGAATGGTAAATGTATCTTCTCTTAAATCCTGACACAAGGGTTTCCAGGAAATTTTACCCCAGGCTTCATCAATACCACCGCTGCCTTCCAGTTTACCGGTGTTTACGGATATATTACCGGGTGCGAGTATCTCTCCGCTGAATTCAAATTTAAGCGTGTACTTGCGCGGCTTTTTACTTTTGATGGTAAAGTTGTAGTAGAAACTATCTGTTGCCATAGCGGTAAGCACGGTATCCATGGCCATATCAAACGGATTGTATACAGCAGTATCGGGATACAGTTTGGTGCAGGAGAAACGGGTGGTATCAGAGTTTTTGTTGCACACATTTACGCCATACATGTAGTAGCAAAAATCATTGAGTTTGTGTTGAGGTGTATTGAGGTCTATCAGGCTGTCATCAATGTTCTGCGTCATCTGGTGAAACGGTGCCTGTACGCTTTCGTCAGGAAATACCTTATTCATCACAATCTGCTTAAAGAAGCGTTGGTTTACTGATTTATCAGCTGTCCACACCAGTTGCGTGGTGTTGGAATCAATACTTTTAATGCAGCTCAACTCAGGAGGTAAAACATCAGGAATAGGTTTTACGAGTATGCGTATTCTACCGAAAGCAAATTTCTGATCAGGACAGGCATTGTCGCGAATACTGATGCTGATGTCCATGGTATCTGTGCGCGCGTTTACGCACTTTGTTCCCCATACTAAGGCGGCACTCAGATTTTTTTTGCCTTTGGTTGGTCCGATAATACGTGCAGGGTTACCGCCTGTGGAATCAGGGTTAAACACTTTTCCGCTGTAACTGAAAAATACTGAATCATCCTGATCGGGATCAAAAATAGAGAAGGGATAGTAGATGGAATCGGTGGCGTAAACAGTCAAAAAAGTATCGGTGAGAAACACAGGAGCTTTTAATGAGTTGTTCAGGTTAATTTTGAATGTGGCATTGTTGCAATTAAAACTGTTGTTGGTGCGCGACCATGCACTAGTGGAGGTAGGGAAGTCAGAGAAGCCACGGCAACCGCCACAAACCGATTGGTAAACAATTCCTTTATCATCAAAACGGCTGGTACCTCCGTCAACATGTTCTTCGCTTTGTGGCCCACCGAAATAGGTAGCATAAATAACTTTGTCCAACTTGCCACTCATCACCAGAATGTAAAAATCAGAGCCATCAGTATTTTGCTGGTAGGCATTGGTGGAAGTGGGCATACCTGTTGTTTTTCCCGTTGCACTATTGTAATTATTGTTGGTTTCTCCACCCCAGCCGGAGAAGGAAACATTCCCGCAGCGGTCAATCAAAAACGCGGAAGGTGATATCTCGGTTCCTATGTTTCCTGCTGCATTTGATCCGATAGTTGTGGAG
Source organism: Bacteroidia bacterium (assembly GCA_018058135.1). Classification (GTDB taxonomy): domain Bacteria; phylum Bacteroidota; class Bacteroidia; order UKL13-3; family UKL13-3; genus JAGPCK01. Next base: position 42,723 of record JAGPCK010000016.1, read on the forward strand.
TAGATCAGGCTGCTTAAATCACTATTAAAAGCGGAAATAAAAATGCCTCCCAGATTAACTTTGTAAACACCTGCTGTGCTCACAAAGTTGGTATTGTCTGTTTGCCCCGTTACGTAAACCCTACCGGTTGATTCTTCTACCTGAACAAAATAAATCTGGTCATAAGTGGAGGTGCCGAAGAAGGTGCTGCTTAATGTAGTGAATGTGGCAGTTTCAATTCGCATCAGGTAACCATCAGCAGTTCCGCCTGCATAAGTGTTTTGGTATCCATTGGAGGTCGTAAATACATCACCTGTGGTGGTTCCTCCGCAAAGGTAAATCTGGCTTTGATCAGCATTAAAGTTAAGGCCATACCCTGCTACATGTCCGGTACCGTCAATAAAACGCACCCGTTGTAATACCGATACTGTAGGATTAAAGGAAGCGAGCATGGCGTACTGTGTTCCTCTTCGGGTATAGCTTACAGTGCCTGCAGAGGTGTTTAAGGTAGTACTTGCTGAACGTGAGGAGGTGTAGATATAAATATTATCATTCTTGTCAACAATAACCTCACCTCTGTAATTATCACCATAATTGTAAGCTAACGGGGCATTGGCAACACTGTAGTTGTTTGTTTTTCCATTGAGTCCATCAATACCTACATCACCTAAATAAGTTGAACCGCGCAATGCATTTCCAGCGGTACTCAAAATGGTAACAAATATGTCAGTACTACCATTAAAACTTTTATCATATCCTGTAGAAGATACCGGAAAATCGGAGGAGGAGGTAGTACCCATAATAACCAGTTCATTTTTACTGTTTACTATAAGGCTATGCGGTTGTTCGTCATGTAATTTACCTCCCAGGTAAGTGGCATAAATTAAACCTGTTCCGCTGGGGTTATATTTCAAAATAGCAACGTCTGTCCCCATGCCGCTGCCGCCCTGGTAGTTTACCTGAAAAGCTCCGGGAGTAGAGGGGAAGCCCACATCAAAAACGTTACCTGCGGAGTAAGTATTTCCCTGATTGTCGTATGTGGCGGAAAAACCAAAATTATCGGCCTGCGAACCGGAGTAAGTGGCAAAAATTACTTCAGGGTCAATGATTACTGTTTGGCTGAAAGAAGTCTGCTCTGTTTGAAAGCTTACTACGTTACTGTTCAAACTAAATTTGCACGAAATTTCTTTTTTACTACCTGCATCAAAATGAGCAAAGGGCTTTCGTTCCATAATTTCCCGAACGCTATTGCTTACTTTTAGTTCACCATTTTGCAATGCCAGTGATGATTGTCCTTCATACTTCAGTTTTATTTTGGATATATCTGCTCCGGCATGCACTATAAAGTTGTACTTGAGCTGCTGATCTTCTGCCAGAAATTCGAAGTCAATTCCCGGGTAAATATCTTTGAGTACTATGTGTTGCCATGCCCTTACATCTGTTTGCCAACGGGAGGCATTGCTGCCTATAAAGTAGTTGAAATATTCTGCTGAGGGTTTGTAGTGTTGTATTTGCGCAGGAAGCTGCCCGCCCTGAAACGTGATGCGTATGGCATGTGCAGGAATAGGTTGATCCGGAATTTCACCGTGTTTTACTTCGTGCAGTTTTAATGCATCGTATAAAACGTAGTAAAGACCTGTCTGCTGAACATACAACACACCACCACCAAGGTCGGCTTTAAAAAGAATGTGCTCGGGCCACTGACCTTTGTTTTCAATGAATTTATACCCACCGGCAAAAGTTCGGTTGGTCAGCAGGGTAAGCAGACAGAGCAAACAGAAAATAAAAATATAATGTGTTTTTCTCAAAGGAATCGTTTGCTTTTGTGTTGTTTGAATTTGATAAACTCTTTGCTTTTAACTGATTTGAAATTTTCATCAGCCAAAAATCTTCTCACATTAGCCGACTTGGCAAAATAACCCATTTGTGCCGCTTTTCGCAGTTCTTTCACACATAAATCTTCGTTTTGGTTTAAGGCGTGGCATTGAGCTATTTTGTAATGAATGAAGGCGCGGTAAGAATAACCAACTTCTTTTAACAACTGATGAAAGTAAGTAGCAGCCTCTGAGTAACTCTCCTGAGCCATAATCAGATTTCCTATTTCCACTTTTACAGCAATAGAGTTAGTTGAATCATGGGAGAGGCAATAGTCCAAATCATCGGATGCAGCTTCAAAGTTTTTTTGTGCGGTATATATTTTTGCCCGTTGAAAAAATGCGGTAGGGTCAGTGGAGTCCAACTCAATGGATTGGTTAACTTCACTAAGTGCTGTATCGTATTCTTTGAGTAAAAAGAAGGCCACGCTTTTGTTTTTATGAGCTATGGCCAGTTTCTGATCTTTGGCTAAGGCCAAATCAAAATCGGTAATGGCTTGTTTGATGTCATTGGTGTGCACGTAATTGATGTGCTCATAACGTACATTAAGTACACAGCCCCTGTTGTTGTAAATGATAGCATTGTCAGGATTGAGTGATATGGCTGTGTTGTAACAACTATAGGCTAATCTGTGTTCACCTATCTGTTGGTAAGCCTTGCCCAGATTGTTGTATGTCTCCGCTTCATCGGGGTAATACTTTAAGGATTTTTTCAGGTAACGTATGGCTTTTTTATGTTTGTTGTGTTGGCTGTAAATAGTTCCGATAAGCGTGTACAGGTCTTTATTTACGTAGGGGTTCATAGCAATGGCCCGTTTAAGGTCACGTAGGGCATAGCGATCTTTGTTATTCAGGTACCTGCAAAAACCCCGCATATACAGGGCATCATCGTCACCTCCGAAGTATTTCAGGTAAATGTCGAGATTCATTTCAGCACTTTTGTAATCTTTGCTTTTGTAATCCTGAACAGCCCTGTATAAAGCAGCACGAGCCAACAGAACATCGCTGCCACTATAAGCTGCTTTAGGTGTTGGTTTGTAATACCGTTGAGATCCTCCCATGTACCGTTGAGGCGAATACCCTGACTGTGCCGTAGCATTTACCCACAGCAGGAGGACAGCAAGCAAGCACAGTGAACGATACAGTAGTGTAACCATGCGCAAGGTATTACTAGTTAATTGTTTGGCTAAGTTACGGCATTGATTCCGAAAAACCTTGCCTTAATAATAATGGAGACAGATGAAGGCCTCAGAAAGTTGCCTGAGTTGATTCTTTTTTCCCGTTGCGTATAAAATGGATGGTTACGGTGTCGCCTTTTTTGAATTTGGCTAAGGCCTGCATGTAGTCCTTCATGCCGCTAATTGTTAAATCATTTATGCCCACCAGTACATCACCGGCTTGTAATCCTGCTTTTTGTGCGGGTTTATCCGGACTTACTCCATCCATCCTTAAGCCCGGCCCTTCAAAAGAGTAATCAGGCACTATACCCAGGGTAACTTTGAAGGCCACACGATCCGTTTGTGGGTTACGCGTAGGCAGAAAAGTTGGTTTGGCCTCTTTGGATGTTTCATTAATTACTTTGACTATAAAATCGAGTATCTGTTTCTGTCCGTAGAAATTAATTTTTTCAATGTCGTCTGAAGGTTTATGGTAATCGCTGTGCAAGCCCGAGAAAAAGTGAAGAACCGGAATATTTTTCAGATAAAAAGAAGCGTGGTCAGACGGACCCATTCCGGCAGAGTCTGTTTTCAGTTTCAGGTAGGTATTATCTGCAATAAGCTTGTTCAGTAAGGGCTCCCATAGCGCTGCTGTGCCTGTACCTGATACCATCAGCTTGTGGGTGGAGTCATTTAAACGGCCTATCATATCCATGTTAATCATGCAACTGATTTTCTCTAACGGAAAAGTAGGGTTATTGGTAAAATACTTTGAGCCCAGCAATCCTTCTTCTTCGCCTGAAAAACAAATGAACAGAAAGTTGTAATTTTCTTTGCGGTCGTTTTTAGCAAAATGATGAGCCAGTTCAATTACACCGGTGGTGCCTGATGCGTTGTCATCCGCACCATTATGTATCTGGTTAACGGCTTCTTTGTCCATGGAGTTTCCGGCATGGCCATAGCCCAAATGATCATAGTGTGCGCCAATCACAATGGTATATTCGGCATCATTATTCAAAAAGCCTACAATGTTTTGTCCTTTGGTTTTGACGGTGCCTTTGTCAGAAGTATCGTGTGGATTGGGGTTGTATTTCATAGGGAATTCCTGAAAGTAATACAGGTTCCCCATGGGTTGTAATCCGGCTTTTTCAAATTGCTTAATGATATACTTGGCTGCTTTTTTCTCGCCTTTGGTACCCGGAAAACGTCCCTGAAGCTTATCTCCGGCTAAGTAAGTGATGTGCTTTTTTATTCTTTCCGTCTCAATCTTTTGTGCATACAGGCGGAACGAGCAGATAGCGATACACAGGTAAAGTAGAATTAGCCGTTTCATTTCTGACAATAATTTAGTTCAGCAATTTAGTCAATCCAATCGGCAATAAACAAGTTGGTATCCCGTGTGCCTCCGTTGTTGCGGTTGGAGGAGAATACCAGTTTTTTGCCATCAGGTGAAAACATGGGAAAAGCGTTAAATTTACTTTCGAAAGTAATTTGCTCCAGGCCTGTTCCGTCAGTATTTATCATGTACAATTGAAAATCATATCCACGCGCGGAATGGTGGTTGGAGGAGAACAGAATCTTATTACCTGAAGGGTGGTAAAAAGGGGCCCAGTTGGCTTTACCCAGATTGGTGATTTTTTTCAACTCGCTGCCATCTACATTGCACGTGTAAATCTCCATGTTGGAGGGCGCAACTAATCCTTTTGACAGAAGTTCTTTGTATTCTTTTACTTCAATTTCTTCAGTTGGGCGGGAGGCTCTGAATACTATTTTATTTCCATCAGGTGAAAAGAACGCTCCGCCATCGTAACCTAATCCAAAGGTGATTTGTTTCTGGTTGCTGCCGTCAATGTTCATGGTCCACAGTTCTAAGTCTCCTGAGCGGGTGGAGGTAAACACAATTTTATCTCCTTTGGGAGAAACTGTTGCTTCAGCATCATAACCCGGATTGTTGGTGAGTTGTCCGGTAATCTTACCTTTCATATCAGCTACAAAAATGTCGTAGGTGGAATCTATTGACCACAAATACTTGCCTGAGGTAGCAGGGGCCGGGGGACATTCTTTTCCGGTCAAATGTGTAGAGGCATAAAGTATATGCTTGTTGTCGGGCATGAAATACGCACAGGTTGTGCGGCCGTTTCCGGTGGAGATAAGAGCTGGTTTATACGTGGTATCTCCGCTTTTTTTCAGGTTGTAATGAAATATCTGATCGCATTTTAAACCCCAGGCAGGGTTATTACTTTGAAAACTGAGGTGTTTGCTGTCGGGACTGAAATAGGCCTCTGCATTGTCACCCCCAAAGGTGAGTTGTTTTAAATTACTCAGGTGTTTTTCATTGCTTTGTGCCCATACTCCTGAAAAGGAGAGAAGAAGTAAAAAAATGTAAGTGTATTTCATGTGCAGGTTTTAACGGCCGCAAAGGTATTCAGGCTGCTGAAGCATCAGCCATCAGCAAGCCTTAGAATTGTAATACTTCGGTCAAAATAAAGCTAGTTAATGTCCCAGCTGTCGCAAAGTAAATCGATGTATTTATTCTCATCGCGGGTTATTTGCTCATCGGCTTTTACCAGTTTAATGGCAAATTTGAGGAAATCACTTCTTTCGTGCTCAGTGGAATCACTGAAAAAATCTTCCGCAGCTCTGCGGAAATGATCCATGTAATCTTCGCGTTTCAGTGTGCTTAAAATTTCCACTTCATTGTCCATATTAATGTAGAAAGGGAAGTTTTCTTTCAGGTACTTAACTATCACTAAACCCTCTGGTCCTGAGAATTCGCCATCAATTTCAGATAGTAGCATCAGCATGTGGTAGCCCGATACGGCTTTGTTCATCTTCATGATGCAATGTTAAGGAAGTGATTTCTAAAAACTAAATAAAATCTTGTGAACTGATTAAAATCATTCACCCGGAGTGTAAGCATACACTACCTGATATTCTGCTTTACGAAGCTTAGGAGCAACCTGACCTATGCGTAAGTCTCCAGCTTGTGGTGTTGGTTCGCAGATGTAATATTTTTTGCCGTTATATACAATCGGTTTACCCGCTGATGATTCAAATTGTACAGCAATGGTAACATGTGTAGGATACAGGAGTACAATCATGGGGCGGTTGTAAATTTCTTTTACCAAATAGAAGAACAAAGAGGCTCTGTCATCACAATCGCTTTTGCTATACAACAAGGTTTGCTCAGGAGACAATCTTTTTTCTTTACCGAATTGCTCTTGGTCGGTCTCAAACCCAAATGCATATCTGGAGAAGTGCATCAGGTAATCTACGCCTTCTTTCTCACTTAAATGTTGTAGCTGTTGCTTGAGCAAAGGGATAAGTGATGAATATGTAGTGCCTGATACGGGAATGTTAAAATAAGTATCAAAATCAACCACAGGGTAATTTTGAAAAATATTTTGCACCTGAGGATTCACCTTTACCTGAAAGGTATACAATTGTTGTTTGTATTCGAACTGTAAACTTTTTTCAGTATAGGCCTCCGGACTGAAATCAGGTATCTGCGTTACTTTATACGTAAAGGCTTGCCCGCCTTCAGGAATTTTTACGTTCACTTCAAATGCCGGATTTTTTTTGAAGTCGATGCTGCCGAAGTCATGGTAATTTAAGCAAACATACTGATTGCCGTTTTGGGTAAAATAAGGAATGTCGTAAATGTTTTCGTTTGATTTGATATAAAACAATAGCTGGTTGCTGTTGGCAGAAAGTTTTACATCATACCCTGATTTGCCCATGAGAAACCATTTGTAAAGTGTGTACTGCTCGTAATGTTTTGCTTTAGGACTTATGGCTTCACTGGCTTTGCGCACCAATTGGTAGTAGAACCAGTCGTTGAGGTTGTACTGTTTTTTGTAACTAGTCAGTTGGTTAATAACAGGTTGGTAATTAGCGCAGGTGAGTTGCTCATAGAATGCTGAGATATGCTGCTCTTTCAAATCTTTAGGTAACTCTACGTATATGCTGCTATCCGTTTTCAGTTCCAAAACGGTGGAATAAAAATTGAACGTAATGGTATGTGCTCCGGCTTCTGTTTTTAGGAACAGCAGAAAGAAACTCAATATTATACCCCTGAACGCCAATGTGTCAAATTCTATTTACACAAAAGTAAACAATATTTAACACTAAATTAACATACGTGGCAGGTTATTTATTCACCAGCCCTAAAAAAGTGTATGGGAATGTAGAAAATGACTATTTGTTTGCGGGTCGTAAAGAGTTATCCGGTGCTTTAATATCCGGCACGAGACGAATGGCTTTGGTTTTTATTTTTACCAATGAACGGTTCATCAGAAGGTTTTTCTGATGTGTGGCCTGGTATTTCGGGTACAGTAATAAATCAGCATTGTGAAGATTAAGTACGTGTTGATTGACTATTTTTTTTGCTTTACGGGAAGGTGTTCCCATAATCTGGTTGTTGATGGCAAAACCCATACATAAGCCGGGAATAAGGGTTAGTCCCAAAGGTACACGGTAACCATCATTCACACGCTTGGATGTGCTACCAATAGGAATAGGGATAGGTACGCCCGGAATGGAAAGGTTATTTGGTTCACTTACTGTTTTTCTACGCTGACCTATAGCTTCGCGAATGGCCCATGCACTGCCTGCAGATAAAGCGAGGCCAGTAATAACACCGGAGAAGTTGATGTTGAATTTCCCAACCCTTACAAACGCTCCTTTAATCATAGGTTGCATCACATTAAGCGGGTCACTGCCACCTAAGCGGGAGGTATATACCACACCCAGGTAGCTGGTTACCTCTGCTTCGGCCTCCATATCATCCAATATGAGGTAGTCGGAGCGTTTGAGCGGATCTAATGCGGTATGAGTAGCATTTTGAGCAGATGCGATTTGCATTATACCCAAACAAAGAACAGGCAAACAAGCATGTAGAAAACGTTTAATAAGGAAAAGCATGTTTTAAGTTTTGATTTCATCAAAAGTAGCGTAATTCACTACTGAAAACAAAATCCTGCACAAAGCGTGTGCTTCATGCAGGATTTGCATTTTATGGATGGCGACTAAAGCGTGCCCCTTCGGGCTTGTTCTGCTTCTATAGATTCAAATAAGGCCTGAAAATTTCCTTTACCAAATGATTTGGCTCCTTTGCGCTGAATGATTTCAAAGAAAAGGGTAGGGCGATCTTCAACAGGTTTGGTAAATATTTGTAACAGGTAACCTTCCTCATCGCGGTCAACCATAATGCCCCATTTTTTCAATATAGCAATGTCTTCGGCAATATGGCCAACTCGGGTTTCTACAGTGTCATAATAAGAACCCGGTACATGTAAAAATTCCACACCACGTTTCTTCATTTCAGATACAGTGAATACAATATCGTCAGTAGCCACTGCGATGTGCTGGCAGCCAGGTCCTTTATAAAAATCAAGATATTCTTCTACCTGCGATTTCTTTTTACCCACTGCCGGCTCATTAATAGGGAACTTAATGTAGCCGTTACCATTGGTCATTACTTTACTCATTAAAGCGGTGTATTCCGTACTGATGTCTTTGTCATCAAACGTTACCAGATTGGCAAATCCCATCACATTGCCATAGAATTCTGACCATTTATTCATAGCTCCCATTTCTACGTTTCCTACCATGTGGTCAATGTATTTGAGACCTGTCCACCCAGGATTGTAATCAGTTTCCAATTTAACGTAACCGGGTAAAAATAACCCTTTGTAATTTTTGCGTTCAATGAACACGTGAACGGTATCGCCATACGTTTGTATACCACTCATGCGAATTTCTCCGTCTTTGTCTGAAATAGTTTGAGGAGGCATGTAAGGTTTTGCACCCCTCGAAGTAGTTTGGTTGAAAGCACCGTAGGCATCATCTACCCATAAGGCAATTACTTTTACCCCGTCACCGTGTTGGCGCAAATGCTGAGCCATGTCACTTTCTGGGTCAAACGGTGTAGTGAGTACCAACCTGATTTTTCCTTGTTGTAATACATATGATGTTCTGTCGCGTAATCCTGTTTCTAATCCGGCATAAGCCAAATCCTGAAAACCCAGTGCAGTTTTGTAAAAGTGTGCCGCCTGCTTGGCATTGCCCACAATCAGTTCCACGTAATCAGTGCCGTTGATTGGAAGAAAATCCTGAGCCTGATCAAATATTTTTTGTCCGCTGTAAGTAAAGTTTTTTACGGAGGTTAAATCGGTCATGATATTAAAAATTTATTGGTGTTAATGAATGAAAATAGTTAAGCGATTACTTCGTGGTTCTTACTCATCCAGGATTGGTAGTATTCAGGTAACTCAATCTTGGTAGCCTCGGTGGTTATCTGTACCGGATTAAACGGATCAATCATTACGGCCATTTCATTGGTTTCTTTTTTGCCAATGCTGCGTTCAATTGCTCCCGGGTGCGGGCCGTGGGGAATTCCGGCAGGGTGTAAGGTGATTTGTCCTTTCTGAATATTGTTGCGGCTCATGAAGTCGCCATCTACGTAATACAACAATTCATCACTATCAATGTTGCTGTGGTGATAGGGTGCCGGAATAGCTTCGGGGTGGTAATCGTATAGGCGAGGTACAAAAGAACATATCACAAAGTTTTTCCCTTGAAAGGTTTGGTGAATAGGCGGTGGCATATGAATACGACCGGTGATGGGTTCGAAGTTAAAAATGGAGAAGGCATACGGATAACTGCATCCGTCCCAACCTACCACATCAAACGGGTGATTGCTGTATACGTAAGGGTAGATAAGTCCGCGTTTTTTGATGTTAATCAGAAAATCACCTTGCTCATCATGTGTTTTCATGTTTTGCGGCATGCGAAAATCACGCTCACAAAATGGAGAGTGCTCTAAGAACTGACCATAATTATTGCGGTAACGGTCAGGTGTTTCAATTGGACCGTATGATTCAACAATAAGAAGTTTGTTCTCCTGATTGTTGAAATTTATTTTGTATACCGTGCCACGAGGAATAATCAGGTAATCTCCGTAACCGAATTTGATACTGCCGTACATGGTTTGTAATTCACCTGACCCTTTGTGAACGAAAATCATTTCATCTGCATCGGCATTTTTGAAAAAATAATCATTTGTGCTTTGTCGTGGTGCAGCTACTCCAATGGTCATGTCATTATTCAGGAATAATGTTTTTCTGCTCCAGATGTAATCTTCCTCTGGTGTTACTTCAAACCCCATAAAACTACGGGCCTGCAAATTGTCGGTTACAGCAATTTCAGGGCGAACAGAATACGGTGTTCCATGTTCTTTTACCAGTGTTGGTGGATGTAAGTGGTACACTAAGGAAGACAGACCTGAAAATCCTTCTGTACCAACCAACTCTTCATGGTACAAATTACCATTGGGCTGGCGGAAAACGATATGTCTTTTCGCGGGAATGGTACCCGCCTGACGGTAGAGTGGCATAAGCTATTTTATTAAAATTTTGATAACGCAAGCTACACTCCACCGCAAAGGGTGTAAATGATTTTAGTCAGCTAATTTGATGATTTTAAGCAGAAGTGTGCTTACTCAGGCAGTTGATTGCTGCGCATACTTTTGATGGCCGAGCGCATTTTTTTACTTTGCAATCTTCTTTCTTTCGAGCCTTTGGAAGGCGATGTAGCCTTGCGCTTTTTCTTTTCTACAAAACATTTGTTGAGCAAAGCATACATCTTTTTAACCGCTAAAAGGCGGTTGCCCATTTGTGTACGTTCAGTTTGTGCCACCACCTGCACATCGCCTTCTTTGTTCAGTCGCGCAAATAGTTTTTCGGTAAGTATTTCTTTTTCCTTTTCAGTAAGCAGGAGCGAGGCGGCAATGTTGAACTCCAGCATTACTTTGGTGGATAGTTTATTTACATTCTGCCCTCCTTTGCCGCCACTACGCGAGGCGGATAAACGAAATTCTTTATCGAGAAAGGGTGGTTTAAAATGCATGAACAAAAGTAAGTTGAAACAGGGTAATGTAATGTGTGTGAAATAGGTTTAATGCCAGCGCGTTTTTGACCAGTTGATTTGTTTTTCTTTCGATAAAAATGTCCAGGCCAGTGCTCTGCTGTTTTTATTTCCTTGTCCCATAGAAAGCGTTTTAACCAATAGGGCTCCGGCTTTTCTAAGCTCGGCATACAGCGGTTTCAGGCTTGATTCTTTAGATACTAAAGAAGTGAACCATAAACAAGAGTCGGCAAATTCAGTACTTTCCTGTATCATTTTACTGATGAAAGCTACCTCACCACCTTCGCACCACAACTCTTTGTTTTGTCCGCCAAAGTTTAATACCGGTGTAGTGACTTTCTTTTGTTTCAGGTTGCTCAGTTTACGCAAAGTGCTTGCTTGTGCTTCTTCTGCTGAGGAGTGAAAGGGTGGATTGCACAGGGTTAAATCAAATCGTTCGCCTTGTTGAATAATACCTTTAAAAATATGCTGCGGGTTCTTTTGTAAACGCACTTCCAGTTTTCCATGTAGTGCAGGGTTGTTTTCTATCAATGCTTGAGCGGCATTCACTGCGGTTGCATCAACCTCTGAACCCACAAACGACCACCCGTATTCATTTGTACCGATAATGGGGTAAATGCAGTTGGCCCCGGTACCGATATCTAACACCCTGATGTTGGAACCCGTTGGCAGCTTGTCTTTGTTCGCAGCAGCCAATCCATCAGCGAGGTAGTGAATATAATCTGCTCTTCCGGGAATGGGCGGACATAAATATCCTTGCGGAATGTCCCAGTGTGAAATGTTGTAATACTGTTTCAGTAAAGCTTTGTTCAATGCTTTTACAGCATCGGGATTAAAAAAGTCAATGGATTCATCTCCATACTTGTTGACGGCTACAAACGAAGTTAACTCCGGATAAGCAGCACACAGCAGTTTAAAATCATACCGCTCACGGTGTTTGTTGCGCGGGTGTAATTTGGTTTTAATGGCAGGATGTTCTCTTTTGTTATCAATCATCGGTTGTCGTGTGTAATCGGAATACCCTTATCCGCGCTTGAGGGTGTAAATGTATAACTCCTCTACTTTGGCTCTTGCCCAAGGTGTTTTGCGCAAAAATTTTAAGCTGGATTTAATACTGGGTTCGTGTGTAAAACAGTTGATACGTATTTCATCGCCCAATATTTGCCAGCCGTAATATTCCACCAGGTAGGTGAGAATGGCTTCTAAGGTTTTACCGTGCAAGGGGTTGTTGGGTTGCTCGCTGTTCATCTCATGCAAAGATAAGGAAGAGATGGTTTAAGTTAACAGGGAGAGGTCATATCAGCTCAGCTTGCGCTACAGACGAGCTGCACCCGTCTTTAAAATATGGCATCCTTTCAATATTTTGTTATAGTTTGAGTGGTTCGTGAGACACGAACCACAGCCATT
>JAGPCK010000060.1 GCA_018058135.1 Bacteroidia bacterium
TGGAAAGAATCGAAGTGGTGCGCGGGGCATCATCCCTGCAATACGGCACACAGTTTGGCGGCATGCTCAACTTTGTAATGAAGCGTGGTGCGCAGGACAAAAAAATTGAAATCAACAGCAGACAAACTTTAGGATCATGGGGTTTGTGGAACAGCTTTAACAGCGCTGGCGGAACCGTACTCAACAAAAAACTGAACTACTACACCTTCTTCCAACGCAAGCAGGGAAACGGCTGGCGACCCAACAGTCAGTTTGAAGTAAATACCGCCTTTGCCTCAGTGCAATACAAAGCCTCCAAAAAATTAACGGTGGGAGTTGATTACACCTACATGCATTACCTCGCACAACAACCCGGAGGTTTAACCGATGTGCAGTTTGAACGTGACCCCACACAATCAGTACGCAGCAGAAACTGGTTTACCGTTGACTGGAATTTATTTGCACTTACGTTTGATTACGTCATCAATGAACACACTAAAATAAACGTACGCAACTTCGGACTTATCGCCTCGCGAAAAGCACTGGGTAACTTAGAACGCATCAACGTACTTGATTTGGGTGGCAACCGAACTATGGTGGATGGCTCCTACCACAACATGGGCAATGAAACACGTTTGCTGCACCATTACCGCACAGGTAAAAAATCGCATACCGTAGTTACCGGATTTCGTTTGTACAAAGGCACCACCACAGCTCGACAAGGAGATGCAAGTAACGGAAGTGATGCCAATTTCTCCTTTAACAATCCTGACAATCTGGAGAACTCCGATTTCCGGTTTCCGAATACCAACATCGCTGTGTTTGCAGAAAATATTTTTAGGTTTTCACAACGGCTGAGCCTCACTCCCGGCATTCGTTATGAATACATCAATACCAAGTCAGCCGGTTACTACCGTTTTATTCTGAGAGATTTAGCCGGGAACATTGTGGTGGACCAAAAGAACTACGATGAACAAAATTTATCCCGTGGTTTTTTGATTGGAGGTTTAGGACTTAGTTATAAAATTAACCTGAAACATGAGTTGTATGCCAACTTCTCGCAAAATTACCGTGCAGTTAATTTCAGCGACTTGCGCATTACCAACCCCAACATGAAAGTGGACAGCAACATGCAGGACGAAAAAGGGTTCAGTGCCGATATTGGTATTCGTGGCAACAAAGAAAACTGGTTTAACTATGATGTATCGTTGTTCATGCTCTCTTATCAGAACCGCATTGGTTTATTGTTGAAAGCAGACCAACCACCCCTGTACCTGGATTACCGCTACCGCACCAATGTTGCGGATGCTATTACCACAGGCATTGAGTCATTCGCTGAAGTGAATGTATTAAAGTTGTTTAAATCAGAGGCCAAATCAGCACTGCTGTTGTTTTCCAATGTTTCTATCATTCAATCCCTGTACATCAACAGCAACGACAATTCCATTAACAACAAAAAAGTAGAATTGGTGCCACCCGTTTCCGTTCGGGCAGGAAGCACCTTTCGTAACAAAAAATTTCAGGCTACTGCACAATTCTCTTATGTAGGTGAACAATACAGCGATGCCACCAACGCCATCCGCTCCTCCTCTGCTGTAAACGGCATTGTACCCGCATACTTCGTAGCAGATTTTTCAATGCGTTATACCTGGAAACGCCTCACATTTGAAACCGGTTGTAACAATATAGCGAACAATTATTATTTCACCCGTAGAGCAGATGGTTACCCCGGCCCAGGCATTATTCCGGCTGATGGCAGAAGTTTCTACTTCACATTAGGCGGCCGTTTCTAAAGTAAAGCCCGATAAGTTCACCGATAAAATTTCCGTGTTAAAAGACTTACAAAGCCACCTGCGGATAAATGCTTGGCACAAATAGGAATGAGACATACCTTTATAAAAAATTAATCAGTTATGAAGAAAACACTACTCACTCTAACAATGCTGGCAGGATATCTTGCTGCTTCAGCACAAGGCAATGACATTACCATGCCTTTTATTAACGTTGATTTACGTCCGGCTTGCGACAGTACTGTAACTGAAGCACCCGACAACGGAAATTGGAAATACATGGAAGGCTTGGTATTTAAACTAAATGCCACGTCAGGTTTCGTAGAAACATTGCTGATGTACGATACCAACAAAGTAGCTGCGTTCAAAATTGATATAACTTATAGCAGCAATAAAGCAACACACGCTGTAACCAATGTTAATCTGGGCGGCAGTATGATGGCTTTCGGCACAACATATTTCACATATGATGGCAACGGTAATGTAATTAAAGAAACCATGATGCGAAACATACCGACAGTTGATACAACGGAAATGTATGAATACACTTACGATGCTTCCAATAGAATTACTCAGCATATCCGTTCTAAAAAAGAATCAGGAAGTTGGGAACTTACAGATAAAGAAAATTTCACATACAATGCTGCTGGTTTGTGTGACAAAGCTTCACGTTACTATTATGACAATGGAAATTGGGTACAAGAACGTGACTTAAACCTCACTTACAACGCATCAAATAAAGAAACTGAAAGAATTGAAATTAATTATCCTGGCAGTGTAAATCATGAAAAAACTGTACATACTTATGATGGTTCTAACAATGATATATTAGAAATGATATACAAATGGAACAATAGTGCCTGGGAGCATGTAAGTACCGATAGCAACTCATTTAACGGCAGTTTGCGTGTAGAAAAACGTGCATGGGGTAAAGAAAACGGAACATGGATCTACAAAGAACGCGAACGTTGTGCAGAAGGTAATATTCCTTCATCTGTAAGAAACTACATCAACAGCCTTGGTTTGATTGTGTACCCTAATCCGGCTACAACTGAAGTGAATATTATGGCCCCAGCCACAGAAATAAGCACTACTGTTTATGATTTGAACGGAAAAAGTGTAACAGTACCTGCCACCGCTTCAGGTAACAAAACCATTTTGAACACCTCCGTTTTACCTTCTGGCATTTATTTCTTAATTATCAGAAATGGAGAAAACACCAGCAAACAAAAAATTGTAATTCAATAGTTTAAACCTCATTAGTACAAAAAAGCCGGCCTAGTGTCGGCTTTTTTTATGGTTACCATGTATCATTTTGTCCTGATACTTCGTTTATTCGTCTATTAAAACCCTACCAGCATCAAACAACAGTTGACTTTTTTACTATCCGCTAATACATTCGCATAAAATAATCATTTGAAAAAACTACTTACGTTTCTGCTTTTAGTATGTTCGGGCCAACTGTTTGCCCAAATACAACCGGCCTCCATCAGAGGGCAGTTGGTTGATTCAGCTACCTTCAAATACATGGGTTACTCCGGTGTATCACTCATCAAATTGAATGACTCAACTTTGGCTCATCATGTGTGGAGTAAAGACAACGGCTCTTTTGAAATCAAATCCATTCAACCTGACACATACCGTTTGCAAGTAACTCACCCGGGCTTTGCTGATTATGAAGAAAATATCATATTGCAAGCCGGAGAAAACAAGGTAATGCCTGATATTACGATGCTCTCCAAAGCACAGCTACTTAAAGAAATTATCATTCAGGATAAACGTGATGCTATTCGCATTAAGGGAGATACCACAGAGTATTTTGTAGACAGTTTTCTGGTGAACAAAAACTCCAACGTGGAAGACCTGCTGAAAAAACTACCCGGCATTCAGGTTGATAAAAACGGGAAAATTACCGCGCATGGTCAGGAAGTTAAAAAAGTACTGGTTGACGGTGAAGAATTTTTTGGCAGTGATCCCACCATTGCTACACAAAACCTGCGGGCAGATAATGTAGAAACCGTGCAGGTGTTTGATAAAAAAAGTGATCAGGCTCAGCAAACCGGTATTGATGACGGGGACAAAGAAAAAACAATAAACCTAACGCTGAAAGACGATGCCAAAAAAGGGTATTTCGGCAAGGTGAAAGGAAGCCAGGGGACAGAGAACCGCTACGAGCACGATGCCATGTTCAACTCCTTCAGTAAAAAAAGGAAGTTGTCGTTTTACTCCGCCATGTCAAATACCAACAAAACCTCACTGGATTGGTCAGAATCTGATATGTATGCAGGCGGCAAAGGTGAAACCGAATTTGGTGATGACGGGATGATGTACTCCTACTACAGTTATGATGAAGATGACTTTTCAGGCATGGGTATTCCGCAAACCTGGTATACGGGAGCATTTTATACCAACAAGTTCAAAGGAGATAAACATGCGCTTACCTTCAATGCCAATTACAAAGAACTATTTGTATCAGGTTTTGACAATAATCGCACACAATACATCTTGCCTGATACCTTTTATTTCGACAACCAATCGAAAAATTTCAGCAGCACTCGCAAGCTCACCAGCGGAAAAGCAAGTTACGAGTGGAAACTGGATTCCCTTTCTACCATTCGTATGAAAATTAACGGAAGTACAGGCACCTCAGAAAGCACAGAAAACTTTTATTCAGAAAACCTGAATGAAGAAAACGCGCTTATCAACAACAATAAACGCAAAGAGACCTACAACAACAATAAAGAATCCGTGAGCAGTTCTGTGGCGTACAACAGAAAGTTCAAACTGAAAGGACGCTCGGTTTCACTCATTTTTAACCAGAATTATTCGTTGCGTACCGGCAATGGATTTCTGAGTTCAACTACTAACTTTTACGGAGTTGACACTTCATTAACTCAAACCGCATTAATTGACCAACGGAAAAAGGATTACAACAAAAACCTCACCTGGGAAGGAAAACTGTCTTATACCGAACCCCTGAGTAAATACTGGTTTATTGTAGGTGACTACAAATACAGCAGCACCAACAACAATTCCGTTAGAGAAAGTTTTGACCGCAACACCTTAAACAACGAATACACTGAGCTGGTGGATTCCCTGAGCAGTAATTTCAAGTATGACATTACCAAAAATGAAGGCGGTCTTACGCTAAGGTATGTAAATAAAAAGGTAATAGCAGCGTTTGGCGGACGCACTGCCTATACTGACCTTTATCAAAAAAACCTCACTACCTCCAAAGAACAAAGTCAGCACTTTCTTAATTTTTTCCCAAGTGCTTCTTTTACCTACAAACCCAAAACCACTACAACGGTTAACATTAATTACAGTGGTGCCACCCGTCAACCTACATTGCAGCAAATACAGCCATTGCAAGACAACTCTAATCCCTTAATGATATACAAAGGCAATCCCAACCTGAAACAAAGTTTCAGAAATAATTTCAGCGTGTGGATGTCGAACTACAAACCCATCAAAGGGCGCGGGTATTACTTCAACGTGTATTCTACTTTTGTAAACAATGATTTCTCTTACAGCGATTT
Organism: Bacteroidia bacterium; assembly: GCA_018058135.1. Lineage (GTDB taxonomy): Bacteria > Bacteroidota > Bacteroidia > UKL13-3 > UKL13-3 > JAGPCK01. Next base: position 5,309 of record JAGPCK010000060.1, read on the forward strand.
TGTTGATACCAGCGGTAGAAGAAATAATCAAACCATTAATGTTAACGGAAACTACACTACAGGTTTCTACAGCAATTACAACTACGAAATTAAAAATACAGGTCTAGATTTACGAACCGGCCTGAACGGAAATCTGGGCCGTAACACCAATTACATCAACAACAAGCAAAACGTAAACAACTACCTCAACATCTCTTATTCACTGAACGTCTCTTACAGTATTGAAGAAAAGTTTGACATCTACGTTAACGGCAACTGGAACATTAATAGCTCCAAAAGTACCTTGCGTGAAGATGTTACTACCCGTTTTCTCATTCAAACTTATGAAACCGGGTTCTGGCTTAAACTGCCCAAAAAATTTGAACTGGATGGGGAATGTACTTTCAACATACGCCAACGCACCACTGAGTTTGACCGTAACCTCAACACCACCATTTGCAACTTGAGCCTTTCCAAAAAACTGCTGAAGAAAGATCAGTTGGAAATAAAAGCTGAAGCCCGTGATTTGTTTAACCAGAACATAGGTTTTGACCGTACCGCCAACAGCAATTTCATCAATGAAAATACCCACACGGTTTTAAAACGATATATCCTGTTTTCTTTAATCTGGAACTTTACCAAAAATGGCCCGAAACCTGAATAAACTACTGCTGGTAACACTGCTGCTTACAGCACACCACACATGGGCACAAAGCCTTTTGTTAAGTGGTAAAATACGTTTTGAGCGCAAGGAAAACGTACATAAACAATTTGAAAATGAAAGTGGTGCCTGGGTAGAGGAAATGATTAAACGTGTACCCAAATACAAAACCGATTATTTTGAACTCACTTTTAACCGCGAGCAATCACTATACAAACTGGTGCAGGAAGAAGAAAACCAGATGATGTCCTGGAACAACATTGCACACAACAACACTGTACATCACCATTTAGTAACGGGGCAAAGCCTGAGCTTAAAAAATGTGTACGATAATAGTTATGCCATTAAAGATACGCTCCCCTCTTTCAAATGGAAACTTTTAGGTGAGTACCGCAACATAGCGGGATTTAATTGCCGTAAAGCAGCCACCATTATACAAGACAGTATTTACATCATTGCTTTTTACACCGATGAGATACCGGTTAAAACCGGACCAGAATCATTTAACGGTTTACCGGGCATGATACTGGGCATTGTGGTACCACGCTTACACATGACCTTGTTTGCCACAACGGTTGACCGCACACCACCTGCTGCAAACGAAGTACAAGCACCTGTTCTTCCTAAAAAAACAAAGCCTGTAACACAAAAAGCCTTTATGCAGGAAATTACCTCAGCTCTTAAAGACTGGGGAAAATGGGCCAATAAAGTGTATTGGAAATCGGCCTTGTGATTTAACTACTCTACCTTAAATTCATAGTCAATTGGCAATATCCACGATGTATCTAAATCATTTACGTGTAAACGTCCAATTAATTTATATTCTGACTTAGGAATATTCTCCAAGTTAATTCTTGCTACATTGTACAAATGTTGTTTACCATATAACTGTATGGCCTTACCAGTTTTAGTATCAATACACTTAACATTTAATTTATTCTGAAAAGCAATAATGGGGTTCATTGCTTTAACGGATAATCGACTTACGTCTATGTCTAACATTCTCTTACCGTTTACATTTACCATATTCAATACAAGTGGCGAGTCTGATTCCTGAATTGAAAATGAAGATATATTGACTGAACGTGCAATAATTTGCGAAAAATGATATGATGCATTATATAATATATTTTTAAGGAGCATCACCTTCAACGTATCTGAAAATGTGCTATTAAAAACATGGTCTATCTGATTGAAATATTTTTCTGGATATTTATTTATCTTTTCTGTACCTAAATAAACAGAATCATATGAATTCAAAATATTAGCAAGAGTATCTATATAAATTTTACTTTTGGACTGAGCTTCAGCATGTAAAACCAAAGTATCTATGTCTTCAAATTTTTCTATTATTCTAAAATAATATTTATCAGCTACCTCACGGGTTGACTTAAATTCAGACCAATACACATCAACTCCATGAGAAGACCTTAACATAAATGTTCTAATCAAGTCATTATTACTTTCAAGTGATTTGATTAGAATTTGTTCATCAATTTTTTGCTTGTCAACACATGAAAAAAGCACAATCAGAAAAGATAAAACAGTAAATTTCATATTCATATAACGAAGATGGCCAATAAGCTTATATAAAACAAATCCCGCAACAACCATCGGCTATTGCGGGATCTTATTTTGTTAAACGATTTCTACTTTTGAGCAGTTAATTGTTTAGGTACTTTTTTTACTTCCGCAGGTACATCAGCAGTTAAAGCATTGAGGAAAGTAACAATGCTTTGAACTTCATCATAACTCAGGTCTTTGTTTACCTGTGTCTTTCCCATAATACGAACGGCATCAGCCAGATTTTTTACGCTACCGTCATGGAAATACGGAAAGGTTTGGGCAATGTTACGCAAGGAAGGTACTTTGAATTTGTCTTTGTCTGCTTCATTTTTGGTTTGATCCTGCAAGCCTTTATCGTTGGTTGAACTACCCGTTAACGGATGGTAATCGTTAATTAAGCCAAACTTCTGAATTTGCGCGCCACCAATTGCTGTGCCGTTGTGGCAACTGGTGCAGCCTGCTCCTATAAATGTTTGTAGCCCGTGTTTTTCTTCAGCAGAAAGTGCATCTGCTTTACCTTTGAGGTAATCATCAAAACGTGAGGGCGTAATCAAAGTTCGTTCAAATGCCGCAATGGCTTTAGCAATATTCTCGTACGTAAGCGGGTCGGCATCTTGGGGGAAAGCGGCTTTAAAGCTTTGGTTGTACAAATCCACACCCTTCAGTTTATTGACCAGGTATTCTTTATTTGGAATAGCCATTTCCACCGGATTAAGAATAGGCATACCGGCTTGTTCTTCTACGTCTTTTGCTCTGCCATCCCAAAACTGCAGAAAGTGTAATGCTGCATTAAATGTAGTGGGGGAATTTCGACCGCCTCTTTGTCCGGCATCTCCTACTGAAGTCGCTTCATTGTCAACCCCGAAAGTAGCCACATTATGGCAGGAGTTACAACTGTTGTTACCGGTTAACGACAAGCGAGTGTCAAAGTAAAGCATTTTGCCTAATTCTACTTTAGGTGCTGAACAATCATTGGCCGGATTTTCAGCAATGGCAGGTAATGCTGCAAAAATACCCTGCGCCTGTTTGAGTAAATCAGCTTCCTGCTCTTTGGTCATTTCTACAATGCCCATTTTTTGAGCCTTGGCCTTCGCTTCTTCGCGGGCAACGTCCTCGTAGCTGCCACCACAAGCGGCCAGCATCAATGAAAAAATGTATAGTGATTTGTGCTTCATGTTATTGGTTATATTGTCAAAATTAAGTTAAAATACAACCAATGAACGCATATCCCCAAAAATTGTTTGGCTGAAATGGTATGTTCAGCCTAATTCAATTTATAGCGCACCAACCTGCGCTCAGTATAATTGGGATTACTCAGAAAGAATGGCAGTACTTCACTCACAATTCCAACGTTTTTTGCATACCGCGTTTGCATCTTTCGAACAGCACGGAGAGCACTCCATTTGGGATAAAAATTGTACACCACATTAAAGCTGGAGGTATTAAAAATACCTGCGGGAACAGCGATTACCAAATTTTTGTCTCCCATTCGGTCTTCTATACGTGCTATGGTATCATTATCGGAAATTACCAGGTATGACGTTTTAAAAACACTGCTAAAATCAAGTACAGAGAACAGAATAGCACCGAATTGGTTCACTACGTAATGCAGTGAATCTCGCATAAAAGAGGTGCTCATCTCTGCAAAATAAGGATTGGACCGGAATACCTTATGGTAAGTTTTTCCGCCAATGAGTGTATCCTTCTCCACATAACAACTATCAAACTCCTGCAACGGATAAGCATTGCCATTGGTATCCACTGTGAATCGCTGGTATATCCAATAGTTACCCGTTTTTAAATTAGAATAGGCTTTAGCCTGCTTTGGTAAAGGAACGGGAGAGGTTACCTCCTCTGTATCATTTTTGCATGCACAAAACAGTGAAGTTACAGCAAGCCCGATAATCATTGCGTTTTTTAAACTCATAGTATTTACTTTATAAATTTTACGAGTGAAAAACGGGAGTGTTCCTGTTTTATTGTATGCTGAAATGTATATTTAGTGAAAGAGAATAAATACCACCAACTCAACAATAATACCTGCTGTGAAACGTTTTTGGATGTCAGCTTGCGGAATAAATTAACTGATCAATTCCCGGAAACCACTTGGCCCTTGGAATACGTTGCAACAACCATTCGCGGTCATGCACAAACTCCTGCTTTTCTACAAAACCGTATCCCCAAAAATTACCTTGCTCCACCAGCAATACACCCACTTCATTTTCATGGCGACCTGATGCGGTTAGAATATAATTGACTTCTTTTAATCCCTCCAGCATAGCGGCCACTTTAAGATTGTACGCTGTTACATCTTCGGTTTGCAAGCAGGCTCCGTCACAGGTACCTTCCTGATAATTGCGGCAACCTTCTGAACCGGTTTCAATGCCGCACAAGCGCAAACACAAACCTTTTTCAGCAGCCTGCTCTTTCAAAAAATCAACTCCGTCAATTACAGAACGGAAGTAATACAAAGGTTGCTGATAACGCGCAATGGTTTTTACGGCTAAACGCATATACCCTTTTTGGTCAGGATACATAAATAAACCGTAACGCGGAGTATATCCTTTCATTGCTCGATTAAACTCGGGCCACTTTTCCTTGATTTCAATGAGTTCCTGTATTTGTGCGAATAACTCATTGCCTGTTTCCACAAATGAGATACGCTGCACATGGCGCATAAAATCCTGCTTTTGTTTTTGGGCTGAGTTGTTACTGAAATGTGAGGTAACCCTGCGCTTAATGTTTTTGGCTTTGCCTACATAAACTACCTTACCTGCAGGATTGTGAAAATAATATACTCCGGCTGATGAAGGAAGTTTTTCCATATCCTGCTTGAGTAAATTGGGCGGCAACAAACTTTCTTTCGAACCTTTCTTCAATGCTGTATCTAACGCCCCCACTGAATCATGCTGAAGAATTTGAGTAAATAATTTTACCGTGGCTTCTGCATCACCCATGGCCCGGTGCCGGTCGTTGATGCTAATGTTTCTGTAAGCACACACATTGCCTAAACTGTATGATTTTAAACCCGGAAATACTTTCCGGCTTAAACGCACCGTACATAGTTTGGACACGTTTAACGTATACCCTGATTGCATCAGATGGTGCCTTAGAAAAGAGTAATCGAAATTCACATTGTGCGCCACAAATACTTTATCGTGCAATAATGCATAAACCTCTTCGGCAATGTCATCAAAGTAAGGTGCATCGGCTACCATTTCATCTGTGATGCCGGTGAGTCCTGTAATAAAACGTGGGATAGCACATCCGGGATTAATAAGCGTGTGGTAACGCTGTACAACCTGCTCTCCGTTATGTACCAAAACGGCCAGTTCTGTAATGGCGTGTGCAGCCGCATGTCCGCCTGTTGTTTCAATATCCACAACAGCAAATAAACGGGTTGATTGTTTACGCAAAGCCATTACTCAAATGTAGTAAGGTTCCTGCATAAATCGCTGAAATACGTAGAATTTATTTGTTCAGACGATGGGCCACTTAAACACATAAGCACCTGAACACCTAAACACGCTTTGCAGTTCTTTTTTAAACATTAAACTTAAAGTGGACCACATCCCCATCTTGCATCAGGTATTCTTTACCTTCAATGGATAATTTACCTGCATCGCGGCAAGCAGATTCTGAACCATAGTGAATATAGTCCGCATAATGAATAACATCTGCTTTGATAAAGCCACGTTCAAAATCACTGTGAATGACACCGGCTGCCTGCGGAGCTTTGGTGCCCACCGTAATGGTCCATGCCCGCACTTCTTGAACACCTGCGGTAAAGTAAGTGATGAGGTTCAAAAGACGGTAAGCCCCTTTGATTAGTTTAGCCACACCTGATTCGCTGAGACCTAAATCGGATAAAAACATCACCCGGTCTTCGTAACTTTCCAATTGTGAAATTTCTGATTCAATGGCTGCACAAATAACCAGCACCTCTGCATTCTCGTCTTTTACTGCTTCGCGCACAACATCTACATATTTATTGCCGTTTACCACCGACTTCTCATCTACGTTGCACACGTACATCACCGGCTTGGAGGTAAGCAAAAATATATCGGCCAGATGTACTTTATCTTCATCGCTGAGCTCCAGTGAGCGTGCTGATTTACCCGACTCCAGATGGAACTTCATGGCTTCGAGTACCTCTACAGCTTTCTTGGCATCCTTATCGTTGCCCACTTTGGCCATGCGGCTAACCCGTTGCAACTTTTTATCTACTGAATCAAGATCCTTCAGTTGTAATTCGGTATCAATAATTTCTTTATCGCGAATAGGGTTCACTGAACCATCCACGTGAATGACGTTGTCGTCATCAAAACACCGCAGCACATGTAAAATAGCATCGGTTTCACGAATGTTGGCCAAAAATTGGTTACCCAAACCCTCTCCTTTGCTCGCTCCTTTTACCAAACCGGCAATGTCAACAATCTCAATGGTGGTGGGCACAACACGCTGAGGTTTTACAAAACCCTCCAGTACATTTAAACGTTCATCTGGTACGGTTATAACACCTACGTTAGGTTCAATGGTACAAAAAGGAAAATTGGCTGCCTGCGCTTTAGCATTTGACAAACAATTGAACAAGGTTGATTTTCCTACGTTGGGCAAGCCCACTATTCCACACTTTAAAGCCATGTATAATTAGATATGTTGATTGAAGAATTGTTATGCTATTGTTTTTGATTAACCTTTGATAATGGCTTTCATGTCTGTAATTATTTTTTCTGCCAGGTGATTGGCCGTAGCCTCACTCCTGCTTTCGGAATAGATACGAATAATAGGTTCGGTATTTGACCTGCGCAAGTGTACCCACTCTTTATCGAATTCAATCTTTACTCCGTCAACCGTGTTGATGGGTTGTTTTTTATACTTCTCCTTCATCTTGCTCATCAGGTCATCGATGTTCACTTCCGGAGTAAGTTCTATTTTCTTTTTTGCTATAAAATAATCAGGGTAGTTCTCGCGCAACATGGAGCAAATCTTTTTCTCCTTAGCCAGGTGAGTAAGGAACAATGCAATGCCTACCAACGCATCACGACCGTAGTGCAACTCAGGGAAAATAATTCCACCGTTACCTTCGCCACCAATTACTGCGTTTACTTCTTTCATTTTCTCCACCACATTCACCTCTCCCACAGCTGAAGCAAAATATTCGCCTCCGGCTTTTTCGGTCACATCACGCAAGGCACGCGTGGAGGAAAGATTCGAAACCGTATTGCCTTTGCGGTGCTTTAACACATAATCAGCAACTGCCACCAAAGTGTACTCTTCTCCGAAGAAACTACCGTCTTCACTGATAAAGCACAAGCGATCGACATCGGGGTCTACCACCACGGCCAAATCGGCTTTGGAGTGTTTTACCTCCTGCGCTGCTGAGGTTAAATGCTCAGGCAATGGCTCAGGGTTATGAGGGAATTTTCCGTCAGGTGTGCAGTTGAGTTCAATTACTTCTGCCACACCTAAGGCACGTAACAACTGAGGTACAAAAATACCACCTGTTGAATTTACCGCATCTACCAAAACTTTAAACTTACGGGCTTTGATGGCTTTCACATCCACCAAATCAATGGCCAGTATTTTATCAATGTGTTTCTGCACGTAAGAATCATCTTTGGTTATTTTACCCAGTTTATCAACCTGTGCATATACTGTATTGTCTTTATCCGCCAACGCTAATACTTCTTCACCGTCAGCACCCGAGATGAACTCACCTTTGTGGTTCAGCAACTTCAACGCATTCCATTGTTTCGGGTTATGACTTGCCGTGATGATGATGCCACCTCCGGCATTTTCTTCGGTTACTGCAATTTCTACCGTAGGTGTGGTGGATAAACCCAAATCAACCACATCAATTCCAAGCCCTATGAGTGTGCCGGTTACCAGATTACTCACCATTTCGCCTGAAATACGGGCATCGCGACCCACGACAATTTTCGCAGTGCCGCTGTTCTTGAGCACCCAGCTACCAAAGGCTGCGGTAAATTTCACAATGTTGCCCGGTGTAAGTGCATCTTCAGATGTACCTCCAATGGTACCTCGTATGCCTGAAATAGATTTAATTAAAGTCACGTTAGTTCTGTTAGTTTTAAGGGTGGCAAATTTACGGGTTACAATTGTGCCCGCCAACGGGTAAAAGATGAATGTTATACACAGATATTGCGTATTCTTGCAAAAAAATGACTGATGCCGGCTGATTGGTTTGCTACCTGGTTTGATTCCCCTTATTATCACCTGCTTTATCGCCACCGCGATGATACAGAGGCCGGGTATTTTCTAAAAAATTTACTCAAATACCTGAACCCGGGCGATGATTGCCACATGGCGGATATCCCCTGCGGAAAGGGCCGGCACGCTATATTTCTCAACAGGTTGGGGTATAAAGTAACCGGTTTGGATTTAGCCGCCAACTCCATTCAACTGGCTCAAAAATTTGCCAATGAACGCTTAAAATTCGGGGTGCACGACATGCGTCAACCGTATGAAAAAGAACAGTTTGACATTATTCTGAACCTGTTTACCAGTTTGGGTTACTTTGACAATGAAGCAGATAACCTCAAAGTGTTTCAATCTTTTCACAAAGCACTGGTGCCCAGCGGACAACTGGTGGTTGACTTTTTTAATGCAGATCACGTGCTCAAGCACCTGAAAACCTCAGATGAAAAAGTAGTAAACAGTGTTCATTTCAGTATCACCAAGCACATAGAAGGCAACCGCATCATCAAAACCATACAGGTAAAACACATGGATCGTGAGTTTACCTTCTACGAAAAAGTACAATTAATTACCCTGCGTGAATTAAAAAACTGGCTCGCAAGCAGCGGCTTTGAGGTAACCGATTTGTTTGGCAACTATAGTTTGGATAGTTTTGACGAAGCAACATCAGAACGCATGATTGTGAAAGCCATTAAAAAATGATCAGCATACTTTACCAACTGGACCGCGAACTTTTTTACTTCATTAACGGGAGTTGCGACAATGCGTTTTTTAACCTGATAATGCCGTGGATGCGTAACATGTACTTTTGGTTTCCTTTGTACGCAGTTATTATCGGCTACATTATATACAGCTTCAAGAAAAAAGCGCCATACGTATTGCTCATGGTGGCCTTAACCGTTACAGCCAGCGACCAACTGAGTGGCAACCTGATGAAAAAAAGTGTGAAACGCCTGCGCCCGTGCAACAACGTTTCTATGGAAGGATATGTAATTGAACGGGTAACCTGCGGAAGCGGTTACAGTTTTACCTCAGCACATGCGTCCAACCATTTTAGTTTGGCGGTACTTATTATATTTTTATTTGCCTCACGGTTTCGTTGGGTAAAATGGGCAGCACCCTTGTGGGCGGCCACCATCAGCTTTGCTCAGGTATATGTAGGCGTGCACTTTCCGGCTGATGTTACAGTGGGTGCTTTGTTTGGTATTTTGATTGCCCTGCTGATGATTCGTATTTTCAAACCTTATATACTGGAAGAAGCATAAATGAGCGGTTGGTTATTTCTTTTACTCGCAGCCTCTACCCTTACCGGTGGTTTGCTCCCTTTTGCCCTGCGCAAAAAAGCCAACGACACCTTACTCAAAACCCTGCTTTCCTTTGGCGGCTCGTTCCTGTTTTCGGTTACCATCCTGTACCTCATCCCTGAAACATTTGAATCGGGCGACAAGCTGGTGGGTGTATTTGTTTTGTGCGGTTTTTTCTTTCAGATTATACTCGAACAATTTACCGGTGGCGTAGAACATGGCCACCTGCACCTGCACGAACACAAAAACGAAAAACTGATTAAGGCACAAATATTTTTCAGCCTCAGTTTACATTCCTTTATGGAAGGTATTCCTTTGGGTACCGATATGTTTGGCAACACCAATACCCAACACACGTTTTTCTTTGGCATTATGCTGCATGAACTGCCCGCAGCATTTGCCTTGAGCTCCATTTTAAATCACGGCAAACCCTTGCAGTTAAAGTCGTTTGTTATGGCTTTACTCTACGCCCTGATGGCACCTGCCGGAGCTTTACTTAGCCACGTGCTCAGTGTAGAAGATGTGGCTCAGGTGCAGGAGCACGGCCACCATGCGCACAGCCAGGGATTCAATTACCTCATGGCCTTTATCATTGGTACCTTTTTGCACATTTCTACCATTATATTGTTTGAAAACAGTCCCAACCACCGTTTCTCGCGCTACAAAATAATCTCGGTAATATTGGGCGCGCTGCTGGCTTCCATGAGCCTGTGGGTTTAGACCTATAAGCGGCTTTCATTTGTTTTTAGCGGTATGTCAATCATAGCTTTATTATACCTGGCCTGAGTACAATGAAGTTCTGCGGGAACTTCTTAAATTCGTGCCATGGAAACAAAATTCATCATCGTAGAACCTGCCTACGCAACACATATAGCCTTAATACGCCTTAACCGCCCCAATGAACTGAATGCC
>JAGPCK010000017.1 GCA_018058135.1 Bacteroidia bacterium
TGCCATGGTTCGTGTCGTCACGAACCATCTTCCCAAACTATTGCTATTCCCCATCCAGTTCAATTCTTATATCCTTTAGAAAAGTAAAACTAATTTCCCCTTTTTCATAAAAAGACGCAGAAGAGTATGGGTAAAGAGTAAAGTCATCGGTAAGGTTCCATTTTTTACTCACCGGATTGTGGTGAATATAGTCCAGCTTTTGAAAAATGATTTCAGGTGAATAAAGTTCAGTAGCTAATGAATCCCTTTGCCAGAATTCAAATTTTTTGTTGGCCGCATTTACCTGAAATTTCAGAAGCTCATCAGGTTGGGGGATGAGCATACTTTTGAATTGATGAGCTGTGTATTTTAAGAATGAAACATGTGGCATTTCTTTGCCGTTTTTTGATTCTGCCTTCCAAATGAAGTGGACATGAGTAGGCATAATAACAAAGGCGTATACAGATAGATGTTTTTTGTCTGACAGATACGAAAGCGAGTTGAGAATAATGTTACAAGCATCCTCATGGTATAGAAGAGGAATATGCTGGTGTATACTGGCAGTCCAGAAATAGATAGTACCAAGTTCTATGTGAGATTTCCTTAAATCGTTTTCCATAAGCTAGTTGGACGAATTTAAGAATTAGTTGTTACATTGAGGTGCAAGTTCGTGGTTCGTGACGACACGAACCACAGCGGGAGTATGTTAGCTATTATTTGATAAGAGAGTTTAATTGGAACTGCTGAATTGCTTATCAAAATGAGAGAACATTTTTAATCGCTCATAATAGTTACTAATTCTTGTAAGATTTTGTTTATGAGTAATAATTTCTACATCAATTCCTAATCTATCATAGATTTCCTTTTCCATGTCCGAAAAATCCTGATTTTTACTTAGTATTAGCCTTACTTTTAATCCTTCGGGGTTGAACTCACGATCAATATTATCCCTTATAAATTCAAGATTTGATTTGTTAGCAAATCCACTTTTATAGAGTTTTGCTTGAGTTAAAGCACTCCTGAAGACTTTTGCCTTGTGAGATGTTAAAGATTTATCAGGTAATTTAAATTCATCAATTTCTACAGGCACTGTCTTATTGTAATAAGGTATTTTTAAGAAATCTGGATTTTCTTTCCAATTAAGTATTTTATCATTTAGGCTTGGTTCATAATGTGATCGTTTGTATAAACCCAATTTCAAGAGAGACTCATTCGAATTTCTGAAGAGAGGATGAAGTTTCTTTTTTTCATCATCAGGTTTTGAATATTTTCCCTCTAAGAATATTTGATAGTTTTCTATTTTTTCATGAAAGGAAGAAATCAATTTGAAATTTAGCCAGTCGTAGTCTAATTTATGAGGGCTTGAGATAAAATCTTCAGATAGAATTTTTGTGAGTTTTGAATAATATTTTGGATTGTTACCGAATTCAGTATAATACTTTGGATTAGACCAATTCGAAACTAATTGTTGCACCTGAGAGAACGGAAGGTTTAAGAAGGTAAAGTCATCAAAAATAAGCGAGCGCCAATTCTTTACGGCAGTAATAATATCAGAAATAAATTGATGGTTATAAGAATCTGAGTTGTGGAATGAGGGGCTATATTGGTTTCTATTGCGCAAGCTATTAAAAGAGTCTCTTGATATATTATTATATGTATTAGGTATTCTGATTATTGGTATTGACGAAAATTTAAAATTGTGATCATAAAAGGATTCATTCAGATTTTGGATCCAGAGAATTATGTCGTCTTCATAATCAGAGAAAGGATTATAACCTTTATCTTTTGAAATTATAACATCTAAAGGATTTTGGTGCTGAAGAACATTTTCTATTAAGAAATTTTTACCACTTGTTACATTATTGAAGTAGAACACAGACCTTATATCTGAGATATTATTATCACTTAAGAGATTCTCGTAATGCTCTTTACTACTATCGGGATCAATAATTAATACAAACATTACGTAAAGCAGTATTCTATAGACATTCGGATGTTCAGTTTCTTTCTAGATTCGTATTACAAAGAACGATTCTCAAGCTACAATCTACAACTTCTCCTTCAAATACTTCCCAGTGTAGCTTTTTTTCTCTTTCACCAAATCTTCGGGTAAGCCGGCAAACACGACTTGTCTGGCCATTTGCTATGGTTCGTGTTATAACAAACCATAGCTTATTGTAAATATTCTGATGAAATTTTGCAGCCATGCCAGATAAATTTCAAGTAAAATTACGACCCCAAGTTCACAATTGCAAATTGGGTAAGTAGCTTAGTTGGGCTGTTTCGTGATGACACGAACCAGAGCCTTAGCTCCCATGCTTGATGGTCTTATAGTCGAAACGTCAACTCTGTATGCATATAATTTACAATCATACATGGGACTGACAGCAACATTAAACTTATTCTTATATACAATTCCTTTTACCTTCAATTCCTGAGTTAAAAAAACAGCAGAGGTCCGCAATTTATCAAGTTCAGAATTGTTATTCCAACACAATGAAACCATTTCATTCATTAGGAACGCAAAATCAGGGTTGTCAACTTTGACAACTTGAAAGTCCTCATTTTCGTTCGCACAACCCACGAATTTATGTTTGCAATAAAAGGTAATTTCCGTTGCGTAATGTTGTTTGTATTTCCAATCTTTATACAAGTGCCATGCGTAAAAAACAGCACTTATTGTCAGAATAAGACCAAACGCATAGAACGTATATTTTAAAAGTGCTTTCAAGATATATCAATTGATTCTTTCAGTATGGTTTATACCCCAATAAACATTCTCTTACATCGCCTTCAAACTAATGTCTATACTTTTTACCGAGTGGGTGAGTGCGCCTACGGAGATATAATCCACACCCGTTTCAGCATAGTTGCGTATGGTTTGTAGGGTAATGCCACCTGAGGCTTCTGTTTCGTATTGCCGGTTGATGAGTTGTACGGCTTCTTTTAAAGCAGATACTTCAAAATTATCCAGCATTATGCGGTGTATACCTCCTTTGGTTAAGGTGCGTTGTACCTCTTGCAGGTTACGTGTTTCCACTTCAATGCGCAGGTCAAGGTTATTGGCTTTTAAGTAAGCATGCACCTGGTCAATGGCGGCTTCCAGACCTCCGCAAAAATCAGCATGGTTGTCTTTAATCATAATCATGTCGTACAAACCAATGCGGTGGTTTTCTCCGCCTCCGCTTTTTACGGCCCATTTCTCCAGTAAGCGCATACCGGGAGTAGTTTTGCGGGTGTCCAGCACTTTGGTGTGCAAGCCCTGCAACTCCCGCACATAGCGGTTGGTGGAAGTGGCCACACCGCTCAAGCGCTGGCAAAGGTTAAGCACTAAACGCTCAGCCGTTAAAATGTTGCGCGATGAACCTTCTACTGTGAGGGCCACATCGCCCGGTTGAACGGGAGTGCCGTCTTGCAGCAAATGCGTTACTTTTAAGTTGGGGTCAACCTGATGGAAAACTACCTCGGCCAGTTCCAAACCGGCAATAATGCCCTGTTCTTTGATGAGCATGCGTGATTGGCCCTGTGCGCTGGCAGGTATGCAGGCATTGGCAGAGTGGTCGCCTGAACCGATGTCTTCGGCCAAGCACTCTTGAATAAACTGAAGAATGTCGGGGGAATGAAATAATGGATTCGTCAAAACGTTGGCTTTTTAATGCCGCGAAGTTACTCGTTTTCGAAATGCAATTCCTGAATGAGTTCTTGTCCGTTTTGTTCTTTGGTTAAAATGTACACCCGCAGCACGCCTTTGGCATACTCGTACCTGCCCACCACGTAGTGTGCCCCCTGTGCTGAGGAACCGCGGTGTTGTATGGTGTAACTTTTGGCAGGGTATTGTTTAAAGAAGTCGCGCAGCAGTAATTCTGCCTGCGCTTTGCTGTACAGGTCAGAGTGCTCAGGCGTGGCAAAATCAATGGTGGCGTTAAAACTTTTGGCTATTTCTTTGGAGTTACCGCTTTTGATAAAAGGAATAAGGGTATCAAACAAATCGTTACCTGCCGCCAGAGCCAACATGCTACCCGTTAATACAACGGAGAGGAGGGTGATGAAAAGTTTACGCGTAACCATATTGATAAGGATTAAATTCCTATGGCAAATTAGCCAATATTTTGTTTAAGTACAAGTTTATTTAATGGGCAGTTCTTGCTGATACAGTTGAATTCTGTTGACTTTAAACAGCTATTCCACTTAACGTACTTAAGAACTTGGCCAAATGCTCGTTGAATTCAGTTGGCTGCTCCAGATTAGATACATGTCCGGCATTTTCAATGATGCAAAGTTGGGAACCTCTGATGTTTTTATGCATGGATTCCGATTGAGCAAGCGGTGTTACTTCATCTGCTCTGCCACAAATTATCAAGGTGGGAGCGTTAATCTCACCCAGGCCCGAACATGTTTCTGCCCGACCGGCAAGTGCTAGCAGTCCTTCTGCGATGATGTGCGGAGTATTAGCAAACACCACACTTCGCAATTGCTCCACTACTTCCGGTTTGTTGGTAAGGGAGTCTTGGTGAAAAACACTTTTAAGAAACCCTTCGCTAAACTCAGCCGGACCTTTAGCTTCTATTTCTTTAATAATGGAATGGCGCTTTTCCTTCACCTCAGTCGTGTCAGCAATACATTGTGTGTCGCATAAAATTAACGCCTTAAAACGGGTTGGGAACTGTTCTATTGCATTGAGCGCAATAAAACCTCCCATAGATAAGCCGCAGATAATCGCTTTGTCAATGTGCAGCCTGTCCATAAATAGGATTAAGTCATCGCCAAACAAGTCAACACTCAAGGCTGATTTCTCATCTGTTGATTTTCCGAATCCCCGGATATCACAAGCAATTAAACGGTAATCAGGTTTCAGAAATTCGATCTGAGCCTGCCACATGTTTTTACTAAACGGATAACCGTGTAAAAAGATAATGGGAATTTCCCCTTCTCCAACATCATCATAGGATAAGGTAAAGTTATTTACAGGGACAGTTAAATCATATCCTTTATTTTCCGGTTTCGTCATGTGTTTTTAAATTATCTCTTTGGTAATATGCTCTTTCCTTACACCTAAATGAATCAATAGCTTCTCAACATCCTTTATCATGGGTGGAGGTCCGCATACATAAAACTGCTGATTAAAGTTGGTGATGTTGGCCCTCAGAAACTCTTCTGTAATCCTGCCATGGTAGTAGCCCTCTACTTTCTCATCAGATAATATATTGATAAATGCTTTGCCCAATATTGTTTTTAACTCGTCTTCAAGAATGATATCAGCCTTTGTTTTATTGGCAAACACTAACATGTTTTTCCCGATTTCATTTTTTGCTTTCAGGTCTCTTAAAATGGAAATAAAAGGAGTAACCCCGGCTCCACCGGCTATAAATACACCTTCTTCAGTATAAGTAATGGTGCCGAACACACCGTGCAACACCAACTCATCATTTTGCTTTAAGTGCAGCAACTCATTAGTGACACTCTTTTGTTCGGGATAAGTTTTAATGGTAAATTCCAGCGAGTCAGCAGTTGGTAAATTCGTAAATGTAAACGGTCTTTCTTCGTCAAGCCATTCACTTTTATTGATAGCTATTTGTGTAGCTTGTCCGGGTATAAAGCTGAAGTCAGTTGGCTTGTCGGTTACAATGCTCAGTACATCATGCGTTACTTTTTCTATTGACTTAATTTTAATGATGTGACTTTCCATTTTCTTACTGATTAATGCTTACAAACCTAAATTTTGAACAGAAGGAATGCCTTACACAATTGGAGAAAAGAGTTGTATAAATAGCACATCAGAAGGAGGAGGGGACTCGATTGGCCTTAATAGTACAATACGTTAACGCTCTAAACGAAGTTGGTTTTTAGCCTGCGCTTTGAGCAAGCAGTTGTTGGTGCAGCTTTACCACTTGTTCAATCAGGGAGTGTTCTTCATCATTTTGCAAAAAGTACTGCCCCAGTCGGTTTCTTTCTTTATCAGACAGTTGGTTGTTGATGCGTTGCAGTATCGCTTCGCGGGTGCTGCCATCGCGCTGCATAGTACGTGCAATACGTAACTCCAACGGAGAGTTGACCACAATTACGGCATCGAGTTTTTTGTAGGAACCGCTTTCAAAAAGGAGTGCGGCTTCTTTTAAGGTATAAGGTACATGCTTTTGTTGCTTGTTCCAGCGATCGTAATCTTTTGCTACGGCAGGGTGTACCAAGGCATTCAGTTGTTGCAGTTTGGTTGGGTTGTTAAATACCAATGCAGAGAGGTGAGCGCGGTTCAACTGCTGTTGTGTGGTATACACTTCTTCACCAAACGTTTTGATGAGGGCCTTGCGTAATGGCACATCTTCATTCATCAACGCTTTGGCGCGAGTGTCGGCATAATAAACAGGTATGCCCGATAATTCAAACAGGCGGCAGGCTGTTGATTTTCCACTGCCTATACCGCCTGTTATGCCCAGCTTTAACATGCTGTTGCGTTGTTTAATTATTTTTTGTCTTTAGCGTCTTTGTCCTTATTGGCATTCAACGGTTGTGAGGCTTCCATAGAAACCGCAGTTTTGTCGATACGCAGGCGGGTGCCTTCGCTGTCAATAATAAAGTGAGCTTCACCGGCATCAATAATTTTAGCATGAATACCGCCAATGGTAATAATTTTATCGCCTTTGCCTAAAGCCTCGCGAAACTTCTTTTGCTGTTTGCTTTTGCGCATCTGGGGTAAAATCATGAATACATAAAATACCACCATAATGAGGCCCAGCATAATGAGTTGTCCCATTCCACCGCCCTGCGCTCCGCCTTGTGCGGCTAATACAACTGAAATCATGTTCATATACGTGTGTTTATTGTTTTGCTGTTACATCACCTTTTATGTGCAACTCCTTAATGGAAGGTTCACAATTGGTGGTGAGGGTGACCATTTTGTCTTGTATGCCGCTTTTGCCGTTGCTGTCAAACTTCACATCAATCTTGGCACTTTCACCCGCTTTAATGGGGTGGCGCGGATAATCAGGAACAGTGCAGCCGCAACTGGCAGTGGCATTGGAAATAATCAAATCGCTGCCCCCGTTGTTGGTGAATTCAAAACTGTAGGTTACAACCTCGCCTGCGGTAATCTTACCGAAGTTATACTCCGTGTTTTTAAATTCAATGTTGGGAAGTGAGGCAGGGTCGGCCTTTTCACTGGCTGATTGTGAGTTGGACACTACATCGGTAGAAATTTTACCTTCTCCGGAGTTTCCGCAGGCACCAAATAACAGTGCTGAAGTGGCAATTGAAAATAGTAATTGTTTCATAATTGTATGGTTTACAAAAATAATGTTTCTGATTATTCTATTAATCCGCGCCCTTCTTTGTTTAATTTTCCGGTGCTGCGCATTTCTTTTTGCAAGGCGTCCAATACACCGTTAATAAAGCTTTTGCTGTTGGGGGTGCTGTATGTTTTGGCAATTTCCAGGTATTCGTTAATGGTTACTTTAACCGGAATAGAGGGGAAGTGCATCATTTCACACAAGGCCATTTTCATCAGAATAATATCGGTTAAGGCGATGCGTTCAATGTCCCAGTTTTTTGTTTTATCCGAGATAAGGGATGATAATTCGGAGTTATAAACAAGGCAACGACCAAACAGTTCTTTGCTGAATTGAAAGAGCTCATCTGATTCACTATCGGGTGTGCTGATAAATTCACTGCTGCCGTCTTTCAATAAACGCAGGCTTCTGTTCACCACACTCATGATAAGTTCTTTGTCATCCTGCCACGAGATATATACTTCTTCCATCTGGCTGTTAAAAAACTCGTTATCCTCGGCCATGCGGTTAAGCAGGTTTTGAATCACCTTCCGGGCATCAGATAAAGAGTTGCCTGATTTGGCTACCAACGCACGGAAGTCTTCATCTTTTTTCAGTTCCACATACACATTGCGCAGCATGTCTTTGTGGGTTGCCCATTTGAGTTTAAGCTTATTCAGGGCATTGTTAAATCCCTGGTGCTGTTCTAACTCAACTATAAACTGATTTTTGGCAAAAGCGTGGTCTATGTTAATCTCTTTAGCCTCGGGGAAATACTTGGATTGCTCCATTTCAATTTCCAGTTCGGCAATGTGTTTTAAGTCGAGCGGGAGCGCGAGTATAAATAAATAGATGTCGTAAATTTTGAGCAGGTTGGCACGTAGCTGTTTCTCGTAAAAAAGGCGGTCAGCCTCTTCATCCTGCCAGAAAGAATAGAGCGATTGAAAAACTTTAACCCGTATGAGTCGTCTGTTGAGCATTTATGGTATATAAAGAACTATTGAAGGCCAAACGTTTTTTGCGTTTGGCCTTCGGGTGAAATTTTTATTAGTAAGTAGAGTGAACGCGCAACATATCGTTGATGCGTTTCTCTGACAGTTTAATGGCTGCTTCTTGTGTAGGGATTTTGTCTTCGTAGGCTTTCTTGAAAATGCTGAGCGTGGTTTCGTATATTTTCTCAGCCTGTGAATAAGCGCGCTCACGGTTGTAACCAATGTGCTCTGAGTAAACGTTAATCAAACCACCGGCATTAATCAGGAAGTCAGGTGCGTAAACGATGCCTTTGTCTAACAGAAGTTGTCCGTGTATTTTTTCATCAGCCAGTTGGTTGTTAGCTGCACCGGCAATAATCACACACTTCAGGCGGTTAATGGTATCGTTGTTTACTGATGCACCTAAAGCGCAGGGAGCATAAATGTCAATTGTTTGGTCATAAATGTCGTTCATGCCCACCACAGTAGCACCCAATTTATCAGCATAATGTTTTAACGCGCCTTCGTTAATATCTGTAATCACCAGCTTTGCACCTTCTTTGTGTAAGTGTTCCAGCAGGTGACCACCCACTTTACCCACACCCTGAACGGCAATTTTCTTTCCGGCTAAGCTATCATTGCCCCAAACCTGTTTGGCTGAGGCTTTAATGCCCATGTAAACTCCATAAGCTGTAACAGGAGAAGGATCTCCGCCACCGCCCATGCTTTCCGGCAAACCCACCACGTGGTCGGTTTCCATGTTGATGTATTCCATATCAAGGGTAGTAGTACCCACGTCTTCAGCGGTGATGTATTTCCCGTTCAGGTTTTCTACAAAACGCCCGAATTTACGCATAAGGGCCTCAGTTTTCTGAGTTCCTGCATCCCCAATAATTACGGCTTTTGCTCCACCCAGATTTAAACCTGAGATGGCAGCTTTGTAAGTCATACCGCGCGACAAACGCAAAACGTCTGTTATTGCTTCAGCATCATTTTTGTAAGCCCACATACGTGTACCTCCTAAACCCGGCCCTAAAACCGTGTTGTGGATAGCGATAATGGCACGCAATCCCGTGTGCTTATCCTGGCAAAACACCAGTTTTTCATGATCATAGGTTGACAGGGTATCAAATAACCTGATGTCTTTCATTTCTACGGCTTCTTTTAACTCGGACATTCTCAATATGTATTAGGATAGTACTAAATTTGCGCAAAAGTAAGGTATATTTTCAATTCTACATAACCCATAAATAATTGCATCCGCTTCGACATTTAAATAAGTATTTCCTCAAGTACAAGTCTTATCTGCTGTGGGGTTTCCTCTTTGTTACACTCTCCAATCTGTTCGGGGTTTTTCCTGCTCAGGCAGTAAGGGTTGCGTTTGATATGCTGGCCGACAGTATTCTGCTGTACCGCACACTCAACGGTTTTGCCCTGCAAAGTTCGGTCTATGATGTGTTTGTGGTGCTGTTAATGTATTTCGCCTTCATGGTATTGTTATTCAATGTGATAAAAGGTGTGTTCATGTATTTTATGCGGCAAACACTCATTGTAATGTCACGACACATTGAGTTCGACATGAAAAACGAAATTTTTGCCCATTACCAGCAGTTGTCCCCCGGCTTTTACCGCAAACAAAATACAGGAGATTTAATGGCCCGCATAAGTGAGGATGTGAGCCGTGTGAGAATGTATGCCGGACCGGCCATTATGTACACCATGAACTTAGTGACCACTTTTGTACTGGTGATAAGTGTGATGCTGCAGGTAAATGCCACACTCACATTATATGTATTACTTCCCTTGCCGTTTTTATCCTTCTCCATTTATTATGTCAACAACATCATTAACCGTAAAAGTGACGCTATTCAATCGCAGTTGTCGAGCATAACTTCTTTTGTACAGGAAAGCATGTCGGGCATCAGGGTAATTAAATCTTTTGCAGTGGAAGAGGCCATGCTCCATAACTTTGAGAAAGAAAGTGAGCTGTACAAAAAGAAAAGTCTTTCACTGGCCAAAGTAGATTCAATGTTTTTCCCGCTCATGATGTTACTGGTTGGTTTGAGCACTTTAATTACGGTTTACGTTGGCGGGGTTCAGGTGCTCAACGGTACCATTACTACAGGAAATATTGCGGAGTTTATTCTTTATGTGAATATGCTTACCTGGCCGGTAGCTTCTTTAGGCTGGGTAACTTCCATTATTCAACGGGCATCTGCTTCACAGCAACGTATAAATGAGTTTTTGGGCACCTTGCCCGAGGTGGTATCGGTCAATAATGAACCGGTTCATTTCGAGAAAGAAATCCGTTTGGAAAGGGTGTCATTCCGTTATTTGACTGACGGGCCCGATGTGCTCAAAAATATTTCCTTTGTGCTGCCCAAAGGCAAAACCACCGCTATCATTGGTGCAACAGGCAGCGGCAAGAGTACACTGGCCGCTTTACTTATGCGCATGTATGATGTTACAGAGGGGAAAATAACTGTTGACGGAAAAGATATCAAACAGATTAATCTGGACGCATTTCGGCAAAAAGCAGCCTTTGTTCCGCAGGAAGTTTTCCTTTTCTCCGATACCATTTATAACAACATCCGTTTTGGTATCAGCGGTCAGGACACGGATGACTTACGCGAACGAGTGCAGCAAGCAGCCCGTATGGCTTCCGTAGAAAAAAACATTCTCGATTTCCCCAACGCGTATGAAACAGAAGTGGGGGAGCGGGGTGTTACACTTTCAGGAGGACAAAAGCAGCGCATTTCCCTGGCTCGTGCCATAGCGCGTAACCCTGAATTGCTGGTACTGGACGATTGTCTTTCAGCTATTGATACCAAAACGGAGAATGAAATTCTGTCCAACTTCGGGCGTCTCTTTAAAGGGAAAACAGTTTTTATAATAAGTCACCGGGTTTCCTCAGTTCAGCATGCCGATAATATTATGGTGCTGGATGAAGGTAAAATCGCAGAACAAGGTACCCACGAAGCTTTGATGCATGAGCAGGGGAAATACTTTCAGATATATCAAAAGCAGCAACAGGAAGAAGTACAGGGGAGTGAAAAAAAATAGTCAGCAGTAAAATGTTTGGAAAATAGCCGGACGTTCAATTATATTTACCCGATAAAACCCAAATTTAGAACTATTAGTGAAGATGTAAAATTTTGATTATGGATGATTTCAACAAAAATGACCGACAAGAGATTTATTCTAAAAAAATCAGAGCAGGCAAAAGAACCTACTTTTTCGATGTGAAGTCTACAAGAGGTAATGATTACTTTCTCACCATTACCGAAAGCACCAAAAAATTTGAAGACGGCAATTATGTAAAGCATAAAATTTTTCTGTACAAGGAAGATTTCAGCAAGTTTGTGGATGCCTTGAATGAAACCATTGGCCACATTAAAACAGAACTGATGCCGGAGTACGATTTTGAAGAATTTAACCGCAGAAGCGCCTCACAACAATCCGGAAGCGGATTTGAAGATGAGCAGTAATACACTTCTGTTTTAACGATTAAGGGAGCCGGTTGTATTACACATCCGGCTTTTTATTTAGCAGCAAAAAATATGACAAGTAAGAACAATACCACCGCACTCTACACCCTCATTTCCGTTTTCTTTTTCTGGGGTTTTGTAGCGGCTTCCAATGATATTCTCATTCCGGTTTTTAAAGAAGAACTGCACCTGGAGCAATGGCAATCGCAAATGGTATCGTTTGCATTTTATGTGGCCTACACAGTGGGCTCATTGTTGTATGTGCTGATATCAAAACTGAACGGAAAAGATTTGCTCAACAGCATCGGTTACAAAAATGGTATAGCTCTGGGTTTGCTAGTTTCTGCTACAGGTACTTTATTGTTTTATCCTGCGGCTCAAATGGCTTCTTTCCCGTTAATGATCAGCGGACTTTTTATAGTGGGTTTAGGTTTCTCATTGCAACAAACTGCAGCCAACCCGCTTATTATTAATTTAGGTGATGCATCTAAAGGGTCACAACGCCTGAGCTTGGCCGGAGCTATCAATAACGTGGGCACTACCATTGGTCCGTTGCTTATCAGCTATGCTATTTTTGGTGGAATTGGCGGCTCAACCAGCAGCGGAATGGAAAGTGTGAAAGTGCCTTACCTTATACTGGGTGCTGCGTTTGCTGTAATGGCTTTGGTGTTTAAATTTTCTTCTATTCCTGACCATATAGAAGAAACAGCGGCACAGGAAAAAGCATCGGAGGCTGATGCAGCCTCGGGAGCACTGGCTTTTCCGCAACTGGTGCTGGGTATGATAGCCATATTTGTGTATGTGGGTGTTGAAGTGTCAACCGCCAGTAACTTACCTGAGTTTATGCGGCAGGAGTTGAATGTTGAAACCAGTCAGATTTCTCCCTACATATCCTTGTATTGGGGAAGTTTAATGATAGGCCGTTGGACCGCTTCAGTAGGTGCGTTTAACCTTACAGGAGTGAAAAAACAAGCCCTGCGCTTGTTGATGCCTTACCTGGCATTTTTGTTTTTTCTTGTGGTAAATACAATTGCCGGCAATGAAGTGACACCCTTTTACGTTTATGCCTTGATTATTTTAATTATGATAGGAGCAGATATGTTAAGTAAGGATAACCCGGCCCGACAGTTATTCATATACTCCGTTGCCGGAATGGTCGCTCTGTTGGTAGGAATGTTATCGAGCGGTTGGGTGAGCGTGTTTGCGTTTATCAGTGTGGGTTTGTTTTGCAGCACGTTGTGGCCTTGTATTTTTACACTGGCCATTGCGGGATTGGGTAAACACACCAACAACGGAGCAGGTATGCTCATCATGATGATTATGGGCGGAGGTATCATCAGTTTATTGCAGGGATATTTATCAACGGATAATTTGTTAGGCATTAAATGGAGTTACCTTACCGGTGTGGTCTGTTTTGCTTACCTAGCCTGGTATGCCTATCGGGTGAAACACATTCTTCACCAACGTGGAATAGATTTTTTACCAACTCAAGGGGGAGGGCATTAATGCGATTACTTACCGTATTTTTTCTGCTGCTTATATCTTTAAGTTCCTGCGAGCGAAAGGTGGAAATTACACCCAACCCTCCGCAGGTAGGCTTTAACCGACCGGCTTTCGGTACTACATTTACTTCCGGTAAAATATATTTTACTGTGAGGGCTACGTCTACTTCAAGGTTAATGAAAATGGACGTGAGGCGATCACACAACGGTCAACCCGAAACGCAGGATACTGCTTTTGCCATCAGTGGTGAGCAGTTCGAATGGCCTTACGTTTTTACTGCCCCTGATACGTCAACAGTGCCCACCACTATTCGCCTGTTTTTTATTGTTACCGATGACAGAGGAATTTCCTCCTCAGCTGCTTTTGAAGTTACGCTGGGCAATGAACCATTGGATTTAAGTGCTGAACGTAACGGTGTTATTTACCACGTGAATGCTGCGGGCCGAAATGCCTTGTGGGATTTGGTAAACAATACGTCACGTAACCTCAACGATTCAGCCAACAGCGACATGATGAATACCTCTGCCGTAGCAAATATTTTTAGCAAAGGATGGAGAGTGCCGCTGCTTACACCGGCCAGTGTATTTGTGAAAAGCCCTCAGTTTGATTACACCAATGCTTCTGTAAAAACGGTTATCAATGCAATCAATAATCCGTCTTCAGTATTTTCTATTCGTGTAAATGATGTAGAAGTGGGAGATGTTTTTTTGCTGAGTTTGCGTAACGGGGCCGTGGGTGTTTTAAAAGTTACGCAGATTGATGTGGGAGCTACATCCAATGACCAACGCATATTATTCACCTATAAAAAACAAGGTTGACATCATGAAAAGAATAGGTATACTTTCTTCAGGAGGAGATGCACCGGGCATGAACGCCTGCATACGCGCAGCAGTGAGAACAGCCTTACATAACCAACTGCAGGTTTACGGCATATACAACGGCTATGACGGAATGATTAAAGGCGATATTCAGCAGCTCGATTACAAGAGCGTGGCCAATATTATTCAACGTGGCGGAACCATTTTAAGAACATCGCGAAGTGAACAATTCAAAACAGAATCAGGGCGAACTGCAGCCTATGAACAACTGAAGAGACAGGGCATTGATGGTTTAATAACAATTGGTGGTGATGGAACTTTTACCGGTGCTGAAATATTTTCACGTGAATTTGATATACCTGTTATCGGTGCTCCGGGTACCATTGACAATGATTTGTTCGGAACGGATTATACCATTGGTTTTGATACCGCAGTAAACACCGCTTTAGATGCCATTGACAGAATTCGCGATACTGCAGAGTCGCACGGGCGAACATTTTTTGTAGAAGTAATGGGGCGCGATACCGGTTTTATTGCGGTTAATTCAGGCATAGCCGGAGGGGCAGAATTGGTAGTGATTCCTGAAACAGAAACCAACATGGCCGAGATAGACAAAATAATTTCCAACCGAAAACGCTCTTTTTCCATTTTTGTGGTGGCTGAAGGAGATGAAGCGGGCGGAGCATTTGCATTGGATAAAAAAATTAAAACCAAGTATCCCGATTTTCAGTCAAGAGTAACCATACTCGGCCATATTCAAAGAGGTGGTAAACCAACGGCCTTCGATCGTTTGAATGCCTCATTAATGGGTGCAGGAGCAGTAGAAGCATTGCTGGCAGGTGAACGGAATAAAATGGTGGGTGTGATTAGCGGTGATGTTAAACTCACTTCGTTTGCTGATGCTATTGGAAAACGAAAAGAAATTAATCCATTGTATCTGCACTTGGCAGAAGTACTCTCCTGAGCACATGCGGCTGTTTTTACCCTGATATTTATTTACTTTGCAGCCACTTTATCAGCATGAAAACTGTCAGGGATTATCTACTTATATACATACTTGTTTTACTGAGTACGTTCATCTCATGTACCTCAGAAGAAAAAACTGTTTCGACTCCTTCAGCGCAGGATAGTTTGCTTGTGCAGGCATTTAACGATAGTGTTATTGCCACGCGTTATGTCGACAGGGCTGTGGCATTGCAATACTGCGATAGTCTCATTAATACTGCTGCTGAGAGCGGGATTACTTTTATGCAGATTACAGGTTACGTCAATAAAGCCTCTATCCTCAGGCAAAAAGGAGACATTGCTTTGGCCTACCGCAATTTGTATCAGGCAAAAGAACTGGCCATTCGCATACAGGATTCTTTGTCGTTAGGCAGGGTGTATGGTAATTTGGGACACATCTATTATTCCGGACTCGACCCCTACATTGCCCGTGATTATTACCATCAGGCAATTCCTTTTTTTGCTGCGGCAGGCGACTCATCTAAGTTAGCCGTGTGTATTGAATCAGTAGGAAACACTTACATGGATGTAGGTAATTATACTGAGGCTGTAAAATACTTTGAACAGGCCAATCAGATTCATACTCGTTTGCAAGACTCAGCTGGTTTATACCGATACCAAAGCTCCATGGCGTTAATAGCCTATTTCAGAAAAGACATCAACCAGATTGCTTTCCACGTAACTGAAGCTACCCGTTTGGTGAATGCAGGTGTCACTCCCTCACCGGAGCAACTGGTAAGAACCAAGTTGGTTGATGCCATGCAATACGTGTACGGGAAAAAAGATCTGGAAAAAGCCGGACGTATGATTGACGAAGCCGAGAAAATGGCCGAAGAAGATGACGTGGAGGAGATGAGGAAATTTGTATACTACCAGAAAGCAGCTTACCTGAAAGTGATGAACCGTTATGCCGAGGCAATCACTTATCATGAGAAAGCATCTGTGTTGGATGAGAAAGATAAATCGCTGAAGGCCAAAAGCCAGTTGTCAAAAATATATGCTGAGATAAGTAATTTTAATAAACAGAAAGAACTGGAGTTACTTAAGGAAAAAGACCAGTTGATGCAGAGGAACATTAATCAGCAAAGGGGGCTGTTGTTTTTGTTTGCCTTACTGATGGCCTTGCTCGGGTATATGGTGTATGCTTTTTACCGCAAAAAGGAAATTGTACAACAGAATAACCTCTTACTGCAACAACAAAAACAAGATTACAGCAGTATATTTAATTTGATTACTGACGGTATTGCCATATTGGATGCCAACAACCGGGTTATTGATACCAACAAAGCTTACCATGAGTTACTGCATAAAGCGGGATTAACAAGTGAGCAGAATCAACTGCCTGATAAAATAAAAAACGCACTCCCACAGTCTAAACAATTGGTAACAATAGTTGCCTCAAGTGATAATGACGATGAGCAGGTAACCCTGAACGTGAGTACAGATGAGTTGAATTACTTTGGTAAGGACTGCCGCATGGTGCTGATTTCTGATGTGAGCAATGTGGTGAAATTAAAAGAAAATGAACTGAGGCTGGAACAAATGGAATTCGGTCGTAGAATTACAGAGTTGAAACTATGGGCGCTGCGTTCACAAATTAACCCGCACTTTATTTTTAACGCACTCAACTCTATTCAGTACCTCATTTTTAATGCACAGAACGATGAGGCCATCACGTACCTCACTAAATTTTCTAAGCTGCTACGCAATGTACTGGAGTCATCAGATGCTAAATCTATTTCCCTGCAACAGGAAATTACTCAGCTAAAATTGTACATAGAAATTGAACAGTTGCGATTTGGTAAAGATTTTAAGTACGAGATTCAAACGCCACACTTATCAGAGGTGGACCTTAACCGCCTGCATATTCCTTCCATGATTATTCAACCCTACGTGGAGAATTCGCTCTGGCACGGACTCAACCACAAGCAAGGTAAACAGGAGTTGCTTATACGTTTTGAAAAGAAGGATGGTGTGGTGTTGTGTACGGTAAAAGACAACGGTATCGGACGTGCAGCTTCCATGAAATTAAAAGAGAACAGGATTAACTACCACCAGTCGTTGGGTATGAGCAAAACTGCTGAGCGTATCAGTTTGCTCAATTCCTCAGGTGGAGAGGATTCATCCATCACTATAGTTGATTTAGCAGAAAACGGAGAGGCCCTGGGCACTCAGGTCAATATCACAATGAAATACAAAGATGAAAACACTCAGAATACTGATAGTAGACGATGAGCCTAACGGCAGAGCTTATCTTCAGCAAGTGATAGAACGTTACCTTACAGATGATGTGGTAGCGGTACACTCAGCAGGTTCTTATGAGGAAGCAGTGAGTGCTATAAAAAGTTTTTCACCCAACCTTTTGCTGCTGGATATTGAGATGCCGTTTAAATCAGGCTTTGATGTGCTGGAAACAGCCGGTAATCTGGAGGCTGAAGTTATTTTTACTACGGCTTTTCATCAGTATGCCATTAAAGCATTTAAGTACGGTGCCATTGACTACCTGCTCAAACCCATTGATGTGGAAGAGCTGAAAATCGCTATCGGAAAAGCGAAAGAAAGAATTGAACAAAAACAACCTCAGCACAATTTGCAGCAATTGTTTATGCAGTTGCAGGAGTCGCGTCAGAAACAAATAGGTTTACCTACACTGGCCGGCTTTTTACTGATTGATGTGGCTGAAATTATTCGTTTTGAAGCAGCCGGTAATTATGCCAATGTGATGCTCAGCAGCGGTAAGAAAGAAATGATCAGCCGTACACTTAAAGAAGTGGAGGATGCCATAAAGGATAAAAATTTTATCAGGGTGCATAAATCGCACATCATCAACATTGCTCACATTAAGGCCTATCAGAAATCGGATGGTGGTTTTGTGTTGATGCGTGACGGGGCCGAGGTGCCGGTATCCAAGGCACACAAAGAGGAGCTGCTATCCCGTATTAACCTCATATAAAAAATCAAGCCCGTAAAATACGGGCCTGAAAGCGATGAGGTGTTTTGCACTCATCTGTATTAATTAATCAATAAACACACGCTACACCATTATTTTTTTGCATAATCTTTTCTGTCCCACTTTCACCTGCACTACATAAATACCTTTGGGCCATCCGTTGGTATTAAAGGTATGTCCGTTCTCAGTTATAAATCCTTTGCTGTAAACAGTTTTTCCGGTCATGTCCAATACTTCGATATCAGCCGGACTGTTATCTATTCCGCTTAGCGTTACGTTGATGGTTTCATGGTTGGATTGTTTGATGAGCATAGCGGCTGTGAGGTACTTGTTCTCAACACGGGTGGGCGTTGAACCGTTCAGTGAAAGTTCATCCAGCAAAATTTCGCTGTTGCCACTTATACCTGATCCATGTTGCGACCTGATGTTAAACCTTACGGCTATAGAATCTGCATTGGCTACCAAAGGGTTTTTTACCAGGTTTATAGTGGCCTTGGTATATTCTGTATGCGATTGGCTAAACTCAGCTGCACCCACCGCATAAATATTGTCGCCTTTTTTAAGTTGTATCAGCACATACAGTCGTTCCAAGGGAGCAAAATCACCTTTGTACCAGAAGTTAAATGTAGAGGCTACTGTCAGATTAGCAAGAGGAATAAACTCTTGCTCAAATGTACCGCTGGTGAGCAGGTCAACATTGTCCTGATCAACTGTGGGTTTCAAGAGAAGGGCTTGTGAGCCACCTTTGGCGGCATTCGTAATGGTTACTTCAGGCAAGGCGGTCCAGTGGGTTAATACACCGGCATTGGATTGTTCAAAGCTATGATTCGGAATTTGTGCAAAGGTTACCTTTGACCCGGTCAGCAGTAACGTGAGGTAAATGAAAAGTTGTTTCATGTTTTTATTTTAATTGTAAGGTTAAACTTGATTTTTTAATTACTCCGGTCTTTTCGTCCATAATGTCAATGTCGTTAAAGCTGATAGCAACAAGGTTTCCGTGACGTTTGAAATAAAGTGTGCCGCCTACTCCCAGCCAGTAATTATTGTTGCTGTCGGTAATGCGTACAAAGGCATGTGTGGAGCCGGGAGTAACATCATAGTTTCCGCTGATAACATATTTTTTGCTTTCAGCAGGAATCACATCTTCAGTTAAACTGATGGATGCTGTAGCTTTTGTACCTAATGATAAAATCTGAAAGGTATTAAATCCGAAGCCGTGGTGTTTGATAGCAGCCAAGGTTTGTACTTCATGTTTTTCGTTGTTGAAAAACAAATTCCCTTCGCCCTGCAGGCTTGATTTTTCAAAAGGGGTATTCGCAGGAACAGGATTGCCCTCATCGTTTTTGTTACAGGCAGTGAGGCTTCCGGCCACTACTGTGAGTAGCCATACCACCATGGAGATAGTGTTCTTTTTCATAAATTATATGTGAGTTTTTAAAAATTTAAAAGTTGCGGCCGGCAATACAGACTCAGCCAGTTGTAAGGTGCGTTCATATGCAGTTTTATCAGGTAAGGATTGTAAGGCTTTCAACAGCAGAATATTTTCAGTTGGAGTTTGTGCCGGAAACATGTGCTTATACCACATAGTCATGGTATCGGGCGGAATGCTTTTCAAAATGTTATTTCTTATTTCCTGCAGTTCAGCCTCATTGAAGTGCTTTTGCAATTCAGATTGAACACTTTGTTCTTCTTCCAGAGTGTGTGCGAGATAAACAGATTGAAACTCAATAAAACTCAGGTAAAATCGGTAAAGTTGAGTAGCGGTGATGGTACTGTCTAAGTCGTAAATATTTTGCGTAATCCGTTGTTGCAAAGTATGTATTTGCTCATGTTGCCAGCTTGCGGTATGGGTGGTGCCGCTGGCCTTTTTTTCCAACATTTCAAATATAAAGGCATCTTCTTTTTTACTGTGATCAGTTAGCAGTAACAGCATTTCCATACCCAGTTTTTTAAGTTGTTGCACCTCTTCTTTTTTCTCGGTATTTAAACGGCCCAAACGCAGTGCAAACTCGCCCATTATCTGACGTAAGGCTTTGTGGGGTGCAGTAAAAAGTTTAATGTGCTCCATACTTATTGAGTTACTTGAACGACAGATGGGCCGGGATTATGGGCTGAAGCAGGCAATGATTTCAGGTAGTTGTAAATGGCTGTTAAATCATTGTCCGACATATTGCGGTAAAAGTTCCAGGGCATTTCACTGTCAGGTATAAGTCTGCCGTTTCTAAAGCGATGGATAAATTGTTCTTTGCTCCAGTTGGTAATGCGCCCGTATTCTTTGTGTGGTGTTATATTCGGACTCACACATACAACATTGTTTTTACGTACCGAATTGAATTTGTTTCCTCCAGAATAAGGTTCACCAATGGGCTTACCTGTGGCGGGGTCAAAAGGGGTGTGGCAGCCGGTACAGTTGGCTACATTATTGGCCAGGTAAGCTCCGTAAGTAATGCCGGTGTCGGGTGTAAGTTGTGTGGGGTTTTGTCCATCCGGACCTTTGGGTCGCAGTACAAAGGCATTGATGGTTTTCCCCAACAGGTTATATGATTTTTCAGGAACGGTGTTGCTAACAGGTGGCAAGGTGCGCAAGTAGGAGATAAGTGCGGTAAGGTCCTCATCGCTCATGTTCTGGTAGGGCATTAAAGGCAGCAGCGTTTTTCCCTCGTGTGAGATTCCGTAGCGCAAGGCACCCACCAGTTGCTCATCTGTTAATGCGCCTATACCGGTAGAAACATCTGAAGTAATGTTGGCGGCATATATGTGACCGATGGGAAGATCGAATAAAAACCCGCCACTCTGGGGCAATTCACTCACGCTGTTCAGGTGTTCCATCTTGCTCATATCTCCGTGGCAGGCACCGCAGTGAGCTACATTCTCCGCTAAGTATTTCCCCCTGTTGATTACAGCCTGGGAAGTATCCGCTTTGATAGATGTGGCAGGATAGTCATAGGTCTTGAATTGCAGAGCGAAAATGGTAATAAGGAGCAGGAGCATTACAGAGAGCAGTCCCCATCCGATGTACTTAAAGGTTTTTTTCATGTGCGTTGTTGCTTTTTGATGAAGCAAAGGTGCGTGCTCAAAGGGAACAGAATAGAAGTGGGTGTACCAATGTATACTCTTTGCGGATGAAAACCTGTTTTGGGTGAGTGTACGAATTAAAACTATTGTTAAGTTATGGAAGATCGAACCAGGTTGATAACAATATTCCTGATGAAAATTTTCAAAATATTCAGGATGGTTGGACCGGTATGTACTTCGGTGCCCTGAGAGAGTTTTATGAGGAGTGAGAAATTAAGGCAGTTGTGTATTCGGAACATAGGTCAGATACATTACTTATTAAATTCGAATTTATACTGCCACAGATTGTACAGATTTTCATAAAAAGAATCCTTTGTCATGGTTCGTGACACGAACCACAGCGGAAATTCCCTACAACTAATAACCAATCAACCAATACCCAATGATCTATGGCATTCTCAGAGTTTCTCCTTCAAATACTTTCCCGTGTAGCTCTTTTTCTCTTTCACCAAATCTTCGGGTAAGCCGGCAAACACCAATTGCCCGCCTGCATCGCCACCTTCAGGGCCTAAGTCAATGATCCAATCGGCACATTTAATCACTTCCATGTTGTGCTCAATAATCAATACGCTGTTGCCTTGTTCAATTAACGCATTAAAAGACAACATGAGTTTTTGAATATCGTGAAAGTGCAGGCCGGTGGTAGGTTCATCAAAAATGAAAAGAATGTGTTCCTTACCACTGTTGCTGCTTTTGCCTAAGAAAGAAGCCAGTTTAATGCGTTGTGCTTCACCACCGCTCAAGGTGCTGCTGCTTTGTCCCAGTTGCACGTAACCCAAACCTACATCGTTCAGTGGTTTTATTTTATTGACAATGCTTTTTTCATCTTTAAAAAATTCCAGCGCTTCTTCCACACTCAACCGTAATACCTCACTGATGTTTTTGTTGTGGTATTTCACTTCCAGCACCTCGTCTTTAAAACGTTGTCCTTTGCAGTCTTCGCACAACAAATGAATATCAGCCATAAACTGCATTTCAACGGTTACTTCACCTTCGCCCTGGCAGGTTTCACAACGGCCGCCTTCTACGTTAAAACTGAAGTGCTGTGGTTTAAAAGCCCGGTTTTTGGAGAGCGGTTGTTGGGAGAATAAGTCACGTATGCTGTCGTAGGCTTTAATGTAAGTAACAGGATTGCTGCGCGAACTTTTACCAATGGGATTTTGGTCCACCAGTTCTACCTGTTTAATGTTTTTAAGTTGGCCCTGTAGTTTATCAAACGCACCTGTTTTTTCACCGGCATAGTTGCCCGTGTGTTTTTGCAGGGCAGGGTAGAGGATGTTTTTCACCAAAGTGGTTTTACCGCTTCCGCTTACACCGGTTACCACCGTCATTACGTGTAGAGGGAATTTCACACTTACATTTTTCAGGTTGTTCTGGCGTGCTCCGGTAAGCTCCACAAACTCGTTCCATTTTCTGCGTTTGGTTGGTACAGGAATCTCCATACGTTGAGAGAGGTATTGCCCTGTTAAACTGTTTTTATCTTTCTTCAATTCATCCAGCGTACCTTCAGCAATAATCTCCCCTCCGTGTATGCCGGCCAATGGGCCTATGTCAATGATGTGGTCAGCTACCTGCATAATTTCTTCATCGTGTTCCACCACAATTACGGTGTTGCCCACATCGCGCAGTTGTTTTAAAACCGTAATGAGTTTTTGTGTATCGCGACTGTGCAGACCAATGCTGGGCTCATCCAGTATATACATGGAACCTACCAGGCTACTTCCTAAAGAGGTGGCTAAGTTGATGCGTTGTGTTTCACCACCTGAGAGGGAATTGCTCAAGCGGTTCAGGCTTAAATATCCCAGCCCAACGTGTTCCAGATAATTGAGGCGGTTGCGTATTTCGGTCAATATGCGTTCAGCAATGCTTTGGTCGTGTTGGTTCAATTTCAGTTCATTGAAAAACACACGAGCATCACTCACACTCATCAGCATCAGTTCGCTCAGGCAACGGTAGTCATCACTTTTCTTAAAACGTGTGTCAGCAAGTTTAACGTAGTTGGCATCGGTTCGTAAGCGAGTGCCCATACAATCAGGACAGGTAGTTTTGCCCCTGTAGCGGGCCAGCATTACACGGTACTGAATTTTGTAGGTTTGTCCTTCTAAAAATTTAAAGAAACCGTTTATACCTTCCCATTCCTTGTTACCCCGCCACAAAATATCTTTCTGTGTTTTGTTCAGTTCATAGTAGGGGCGGTGTATAGGGAAATCAGCTTTGCGGGCATATTTGATAAAGTGGTCTTTCCACTCGCTCATCTTTTCGCCTTTCCAGGGGGCAATGGCATCTTCATAAACAGATAAACTTTTATCGGGAACCACCAGATCTTCATCAATGCCTATAACAGAACCAAAGCCTTCACAGGTTTTGCAAGCTCCGTAAGGATTATTAAAGCTGAAAAAATTAACAGTAGGGCGCTCAAAAAGTTGTCCGTCCAGTTCAAACTTGTTGGAGAATTGTTGCAGTTGGCGTTTATCTTTTTCGTCAATGGTTTCAACCAAACATTCTCCGTTGCCTTCCTGAAAAGTAGTTTGTACTGAATCGGCAATACGGTTGTTGTGGTCCTCATCTGTTTTGTTTACGGTAAAACGGTCAACCAGCAGAAACAAGGTTTTATCGCCTTTTTGTTTGAGCCAGGCATCCATTCCGTCAGCAATAAATTCTTCCAAACGCACAACATCACCATTGGCATTCATACGGGAGAAACCTTTTTGCAACAGAATCTCGAGTTCCTTTTTCAGTTCTTTTTTATCCTTGAGGTGATGCAGGGCCACCATCAGAAACACCTTGGTATCATCTGCATGTTGGTTGATGTAGTTCACCACATCTTCAACCGAGTGGCTTTTTACTTCCATGCCTGACTCAGGCGAATAGGTGCGACCTGCCCGGGCAAACAGCAGTTTCATGTAGTCGTAAATCTCCGTAGTGGTGGCTACTGTACTTCGCGGATTACGGGTGTTTACTTTTTGTTCAATGGCAATGGCCGGAGCAATACCTTTAATGTAATCCACATCGGGCTTGTTCATGCGCCCCATAAATTGACGAGCGTAAGCGGAGAGACTTTCTACGTACCTGCGTTGCCCTTCGGCATACAGGGTATCAAACACCAGCGATGATTTGCCTGAACCCGAAACACCTGTAACAACTACCAATTTATTGCGGGGAATACTTACATCCACATTTTTGAGGTTGTGCATGCGTGCCCCTTTGATCAAAATATTTCTGTTGCTTGCAGGAGTTACTGAAGGAATTGTATTGTTGGCTTTTGCCATTGATTTTGCTACCATAGTATTGAGTTGCGCAAATGTCGGAATAAAACATAAAGGGGCAGAGGTGAAAAAAGTTCATTCTGAAAAAAGTTTTCATCTTTTTTATCAGGTATTGTTTTTTCCGTTTTTTGTATTAATTTTACAACATCAAATAACATTAACCGCAATCAATTAACTAAAAACAGGAACAAGCATATCGAGTAAACTTCTACACTAATTTATTTTTTGTTTAACCCTTTAATTACCTACCTATGAACAGGGCAAAAATTAGTGATCAGGAGTTGATTGACTTGTATCTTGCGGGAAATGAAGCCTGCCTCGAAACTTTAATCAAACGTCACAAATCAAAGGTGTACACCACCATTTACCACATTGTGCTCGACCGCTACATGGCTGAGGACTTGTTTCAGGAAACCTTCATTAAAGTAGTACACACGTTTAAAAACGATAAGTACAACGAAGAGGGTAAGTTTTTACCTTGGGTATTGCGTATAGCCCGCAACATGGCCATTGACCATTTCCGCAAAACCAAACGCACCCCAGTAATTACCGATACAGCCGGAAACGACATTTTATCCTACATCCAGTTGGCCGATGAATCAAGGGAAGATGTGATGATGCGCAAGGAAAGTGAAAGAACCGTGCGTGAACTGGTGAAGCTGTTGCCTGAAGAACAACGTGAGGTATTGTTGATGCGTCACTACGGAGACATGAGCTTTAAAGAGATAGCCGATACTACCGGAGTAAGCATTAATACAGCTTTGGGGCGCATGCGTTATGCCCTGAACAACCTGCGTAAAATGATTGAAGAAAAAGAAATTGTGCTGAGGTAAAATAAACCGATATATGCTGGCGTTATTAGGTTGTAAAATTCAAAAACAGCCTATGCGCAAAGTATACACAACTGACGATTTAATCCGTTTTATTTACCGCGAAACTTCTGAAAATGAGGAAAGAGGCATTATGGAGCAACTTACTTCTGATGAGTCTTTTCTGCAAGAGTACCGCACAATGGTTAAAACGGTAACTGTTTTGGACGAAAAGCCGATGGAGCCTCACCCTACCAGCCTGAGTATAATTATGGAATACTCAGCATCACTCAACGAAAAAACGGTACATTAAGTTCTTTTCAAAGGAGAAGGTTTGTTTGATGCTTTAGCATACAACAAATTCTATCTACTTTTGTTAACGAACCATGACCCGTAAAGAACGCTTCGAGCAATTTATAGCTTATCAACTCAAAAACCACCCTCAGGCGGAAACGGAATTGCATTACGGTAATTCTTTTCAGTTGTTGATTGCGGTGATACTTTCGGCACAGTGTACGGATAAACGTATTAATCTGGTTACTCCCGCTATTTTTGAAGATTTCCCCACACCACAAAGTTTGGCAGCTACTGATTTTGATACCCTGTTTCCTTATATCAAAACGGTAAGTTACCCCAATAACAAAACTAAACACCTTATTGGCATGGCACAAATGCTGGTGAGTGACTTTAACAGCGAGGTACCATCTACCATAGAAGAGTTGGTAAAATTACCGGGAGTGGGGCGCAAGACGGCTAATGTAATTGCTTCAGTCATTTACAATATGCCCGCTATGGCGGTGGACACACATGTGTTTCGCGTATCTGCCCGTTTAGGACTTACACAACGCGCCAAAACCCCGCTGGAAACCGAAAAACAACTGGTTAAATACATTCCTGAAGAATACATTGCACGGGCGCACCACTGGCTCATTCTGCATGGTCGTTATGTGTGTGTGGCCCGTAATCCTAAATGTGAAGAATGCGGGCTAAAAGATATGTGCCAGTATTTTGAGAAAAAATTTATTAAAAAGGTAACTGTAAAATAGCTTGCCTTACCGGTTTTCTTTTTCTAATTTACCTGAAAATTTATTACGCATATGAAAAAGATTACAACCCTTATGGCCATGGGCTTATTACTCATTACCTGGAAAGCGAATGCACAAACTGTTACTGTTCCGGAAACAGTAAAAAAGTCATTTGAAATGAACTATTCTGCCGTTAAGCAAGCCAATTGGGAAAAGCAGGAAATCATTGTTTACAAAGCCACTTACGTAGAGAATGGAATAACCTACGAAACATTTTATACCTCCGAAGGGCAATGGCTGCGCACGTATAACACGATAAAAGAAACCGATCTGCCTGTACAAATTACCAATCAGGTAACCACCATCTATAAAACATTTCAGATAGCCAAAACAGGAATGGAACTGAACAATGAGGGTAAGTTTTACCTTATACATCTGGAAAATGGAAAGGACCGTATGACACTCTACTTTAATATGAGCGGCAAACTGGTGAAGTAATTTTCTCAGTAGTAAGAGTAGTTGTGGAAAAGTATACTAAAAAAGAAATCACTACGTAACGTTTTGGCGTAGTGACCTCTTTAAATTTGAACATTATTTAATTACAGAAGTTATGAGCGATAATAAAGAAAAACTTAAAGCACTGCAGCTAACCGTTGAGAAGCTGGAGAAGTCTTATGGAAAAGGCGTAGTAATGCGCATGAGCGACAGTAAAGTAGAAGGTGTGGAAGCTTCTTCTACGGGTTCATTGAGTCTGGATATTGCATTAGGTATAGGCGGTTTTCCTAAAGGTCGTATTATAGAAATATACGGTCCGGAGTCATCAGGTAAAACCACCCTGGCCATTCACGCTATTGCACAGGCTCAAAAAAACGGAGGTATGGCGGCCTTTATTGATGCAGAACACGCCTTTGATAAAAACTACGCAGAAAAATTAGGAGTAGATACCGAAAACCTTCTTATTGCCCAACCGGATGATGGTGAGCAGGCACTGGAAATTGCCGATAACCTCATTCGCTCAGGAGCAATTGATATCATTGTAATTGACTCTGTTGCTGCTTTGGTTCCAAAGGCCGAGATAGAAGGCGACATGGGTGATTCTAAAATGGGTTTACAGGCGCGTTTAATGTCTCAGGCATTGCGTAAGCTTACCGGTACCATTAACAAAACCAATTGCGTTTGTATTTTCATCAATCAGTTGCGTGAAAAAATAGGCGTAATGTTTGGTAACCCTGAAACTACTACCGGTGGTAATGCACTCAAGTTCTATGCTTCAGTTCGTTTGGATATTCGCAGAATAGGTCAGTTAAAAGACGGTAACGATATGGTGGGTAACCGCACCAAAGTTAAGGTGGCTAAAAATAAAGTGGCTCCTCCTTTCCGCGTGGTAGAGTTTGACATCATGTACGGAGAAGGAATTTCTAAGGTAGGTGAAATTGTGGACCTAGGAGTTGATTTTGAAATCATCAAAAAATCAGGATCGTGGTTCAGCTACAACGAAACCAAAATAGGGCAGGGACGCGATGCGGTAAAACAGATGTTGCATGACAATCCTGAAATGGCAGATGAAATAGAGTTGAAAATACGTGAAAAAGCCATGACAGCCGGAGGACACCGTGCTAAGGTAGAAGCGGAATAAAACTAAAAGTTGTTAATACACAGATAATGCCTTCTGAATTTTCAGGAGGCATTATTTTTTGCCACATTGGCTCTGGACTTATCGAATCTGATAGGAGAGAAACCGTAAATCATAAGTACCCTGGAGTAACGGTAAGAGAAGGGGGAGAGCAAAACAATTATACTTACAATGGTAGTGATGTATACCCATGTATCCGGGTCACTAAGTAAAACATACAGCGCAACCGCAGAGGTAATGGCTGTTGCAACCGATATAGCGTAACTTACATACATGGCACCCCAGAAAAAGCCGGGTTCAATTTCAAATTCCAATCCACATACCTCACAACTTTTGTTCATGTTAGTGAAGTTCTTTAAATCAGTAACGGGGTGAGAAAACATTTTTCCGCTCCGGCACCTGGGGCATTTGCATTGAACTATTGCCTGTAATTTATTTTCAGTTAGCTGATTGCCCATTTTATGCGTGTTGAGATTTCGATTTGTGAGCCTTTGCTTTCTTATACCACATGTATCCTATAATGCTCACCAGCAGGTAAGGTAAAACCAATAAGTACAGTATTCCGTCATTTAATCCTGCACCTACTTTGGTATCGGAACCCTTTCGGGCTGTCTCTACAGCTGTGCGACACATTGGACATTGAGCAAACGTAGACAAAGTTTGCATCAGAAACAAGAAGAGAAAGGCCACTTTGTATTTCATGGCGCAAAGTTATGTTTAAAATTGGTAATACGGAGAAATCATGAGGTAAACTATTACTCCGGTAATAGTTACATACAACCATATGGGGTAACTGAAACGGACCAGTTTACGGTGAGTAGTTACATTGTTTTGCAAACCGTGGTAAAAACTCAGTAATACTAGCGGCAGAACCAAAGCCGCCAATATGATGTGAGATATGAGTATAATTAAATACAGCGGTCTTACCGGATTGTCTTCCGGGAATTTGGTTTCTTTTGCGAAAAAGTGAAACAATACATACGAAACCAAGAACACAGAAGAAAGTACAAAGGCTGTAAGGTTGATGCGTTTGTGAATGTCAATGCGTTTCTTTTTGATATAATAAAGCGAAAGCAAAAGCAAAATACTGCATGTGCCATTTATAAAAGCGTTAAGCAGAGGAAGTAATTTCACAAATTCAGGTGTGGTTTCGGGAGCAGGTATGAATTTTTGATTCAAACTAACTACTAAAGCAAATACTGCAATAGAAATCCCCAGCACAAATCTGAAGACCAGTTTATCGTTATTTTTTTGGTGTGTTTCGTTCATGAATTTCTACCTGTAAAACCTTAATCTCGTCAATAAGTTTTTCTACTTCTTTCGGGTTGAGTCCATCGTAATATCCGCGGATTCTTCTCCAAGGGTCAATTAAAATCAGGTTTTGGGTATGGTCAATGGTGGTGTCTTCAGCAGTTACGGGAACCAGGTAGCCTTTTTCAGCTATTTCGTACAGCGATTGTTTACTGCCGGTTACAAAATGCCAACGGCTGGGGTCAGCCTTAAAGCGGGCAGCATACTCAGCCAGTACCGGTACTGTGTCATTTTCAGGATCTACAGTGTGGGAGATATATTTCACATTGGGCATGGCCGCTGTTTTCTCCACTACTTTACTCAGGTTACGGTTGAGTTTAGGACAAATATCAGGGCAGGAAGCGAAGAAAAAGTCAGCTACAATAATGCTGGTATCAAAGTCAGCCAGAGACACAGCTTTATTTGTTTGATTGATAAAGTTGAAATCGGGAATGGTGTGAAAAACGGTGTCTTTAAGTTGTTCATCATAAAACCGTTCTCCGTAAACAGGAAGAAAATAATAGTTCTGTCTGCCTGTTTTGATGAGTAAATAAAAAAGAACAGGCGCTCCTACTATTACTAATATCAGGAGCGCCTCTTTGTATTTTTTCATTAATCTAAGTTAATGTTGATGCTGTCCCAGAAATTACCTTCATATATGCAGGTGGCGATTAAGCCCAATATGAATAAAACCGGGAGAATGATTGTTTGAATAAGGTTCTTTCTTTCATATTTCATGTGCATAAAAACACCCACAATAAAGTAAGCTTTTACAATACCCAAAAATATGAATACCCAGTTACGGAACATGCTGGGAGAAACTGCGAAATAGAAAGCAATGTCAACAATAGTTAAGATAAAGAGAATCCAGAATGTTTTCCAGATGTCCTTTGTTCCGTGAGGTTGATCAGGATTGATGCCTGCACCTTCTATTGTGTTGATATGTTGATCGTGTGATGCGCTCATATACTTTTAATCTTAGTAGTTTAACAATAAATAAAATCAGATGAGGTAGAAGAAGGTAAATACGAATACCCAAACCAAATCTACAAAGTGCCAATACAAACCAACTTTCTCAATCATCTCATAGTGTCCGCGTTTGTCGTACGTGCCGTTTAATACATTCAGGTAAATGATTACGTTAATTACCACACCGCTGAATACGTGGAAACCGTGGAAACCCGTTACTATAAAGAACAAGGCCGCAAAAGCTGTAGGGCCGAACGGGTTACCTTGTAAGGAAGCTCCAGCGGTAATGAACTGGGTCCATTCCCAAGCCTGACAACCTAAGAAGGCCGCTCCACCTAAGATGGTATAGAACATGTATTTGGCTACACTCTGTTTATCCATCCTGTGACCTGCTTCTACCGCCAGTACCATGGTAACAGAACTAAAGATGAGAATGAAAGTCATCAAACTCACAAAAAATAAAGGCAGGTGAAGACCATGCAGGAAAGGGAAGTGATTAAAAACCAAATCCGGTGAAGGCCAATGTGTTTTAGAGAAAAAGAAATCACCGTTGGCGGCTTTGGTTTCTCCTAAAAGTTCCACAAAGTTATCGGGAACGTGTCCCAGAGGTCTTACTTCTGCTCCGTGAATAACAGGGTTACCGTGCGGAGGTGAAGGGTGGGCATACCTTACTGTTCCATAGCTGATCAGTAAAGATGAAAAAGAGAAAGCATCCGATAGCAGGAAAATCCACATCATTAGCTTTCCGTAGCTCACATTGAAAGGAGAGAAGCCTCCGGCCCAAATGGAACGTTTCTTTAAGGTAGTTGTTTCTGTTGACATATCAGTTATCTTCAAAAATTATATTATCGGTACAACATAAAAAATACAAACAAATATACCCACAGTAAACCTATGAAATGCCAGTAAGTATTACACAGGCTGATGTTGAGTATGCTCTTTTTGTGCACTTTAAAATTAAAGCTTTGGTATAAAACAATGAATAACCAAAGTAACCCGCCCAAAATGTGAGCGAAATGTACTCCGGCAATAATGATCAGAAAAGAACCGGCCACGTTGGATCCCGAAAGGTATACACCCATTTCAACCAAATCAAAAAATGCATTGTATTGGCTGTATAGGAATATGAAGCCCAGAATAAGTGTAGTAATCAATCCGTATTTTACCTGATTAATACTGTCTTTTTTGGCTGCGCGGTAGGCCCAAACCATACTTACACTGCTCAGTAAGATAGTAAAAGTACTTATCCATAAACTGGCGGGTAATGCAAATTGCATCCAGTTTCCTTCGGCTCTGCGTACAATGTAAGCACTGGTAAAACCGGCAAAAAGCATTATGCTGGCAACAATCAGCAACCATAACACAAACCTTGTAGGGTTTACAGCGTATTGCGGATCGTTGTTATTTTGTTTGATATTTTGTGCAGTCACACTACTCATATTTTATCAAAGAATAAGGCTAATTGTACAATAGGTAAATACAGAAAGGAGGCGAACATTAGTTTTTTAGCATCACGTATTTCGCAGGTTCTGTAAAGTCGGTAAGATAAAAACAACAGCCATAGACCACTGGCCAGCAATACAAAAGCTGAAATGGTTCCGGTCATGTTGTACATAGCGGGAATGAAGGAAAGTGGTATAAGCACCAGGGTAAAAGAAAGGTTTTGTAATGCACTCTTTTTATCCCGCCCATCTTTAGAAGGTAACATTTTGAATCCGGCTCTTTTGTAATCATCATCCAGTACCCAAGCAATGGACCAGAAATGTGGGAACTGCCAAAAGAACTGTATCAGGAAAAGAATAACGGCTTCAATAGATATATGTCCGGTTACGGCAACCCAACCCAACATAGGGGCAATTGCACCCGGGAAGGCACCTACAAATACACTTATTGGTGAAACCCTTTTCATTGGGGTATACACAAAGGCATACGAGAGCAAAGCAAACAAGGCCAGCATTGCACTAACCTGATTGAGGAAAATACCCAAAATCACCACACCCGCAATACCCATTAACGTAGAGGCAATAGCTGCTTCAGTAACACTCATGCGATGAGTAGCCACGGGTCGGTTGGCTGTGCGAATCATGAGCTTGTCAAAGTCTTTCTCAATAATCTGATTTAAGCCGTTGGATGCACCAACTACCAGAAATCCGCCCAATGAGAGCATAGCCATTTGCATCCAGTTGATATTACCCGAGGAGGCCATGGCAAAACTTATGACAGATGAAAACACCACCAGTAAATTCAGGCGCATCTTCACCAACTCATTATAATCGCGCATTTTTTGCGACCAACTTACCGACTGAACAAGTGTTGCTTTTTCCGCAATCATTTTATTTTAGTTACCGCTGTTATAGCGGGTTTTTGTAAATACCAGTATATAAATATACAACTGAATTCCTATGGAAATACTTCCGATAAACAGATGAAACATTTGGAGAATGGGAGGGATGTCTAACTTCTCCAGCAAAATACCTCCCAGCAATTGAGCGCCCAGTGACATGATGAGCCAGTTGGCTGCTTTGTTGAGTTGGGTGTTGCTGAACTGTTGGTAAATAGTGCTCATGAGCCACACATTTGCTACAACCAAAGCCAGTGAAAAGACTTTGTGCCAACCGAATACTGCACCCGATTGTCCCAGCCACAATTCACGCGAACTGTTTTGGTAAGCCAGTTGCATCAAATCAACTTCTTCTCTCACCTGTGTGCCAATTACTACTTGAGCAAGTGCCAGCAACAGGCCTGTTATCGTAATTATTTTCAAAGAACTCTTTTTCTTGTTTATGGCTGTTGACTCTATCACAAATTGCTGTGAGCGGGTAATGCTGTAAATTAATAAACCTACAATTACCAACGCCAGTAACATATGTATAGTCACCATCCAGTGCGCCAAATTGGTATCCACCACTTTGGCGCCTATCCATCCCTGCAAACCAACCAGCAAAAAAGCAAGCAGGTTTAACCAGAAGATAGCTGCATCTCTTTTCAAATAGGGAAAAGAAAATACAACGGTCAAAAAAATAAAGAACCCAATCAACACACCCGACAAACGATTGAGGTACTCGGTCCATGTTCTCAAAACATTAAACTCCATACTTGCATACCCGTGGTCTTTATAAACCTCCTGGTAGTTTGCCGGTAACTCACTCACATCAGTAGGAGGTACCCATTGTCCGAAACATTTCGGCCAATCAGGGCAGCCCATTCCGGCTCCCGTTCCTCTTACTAATCCTCCAATAAATATCAGCAGAAAAACAGCATATATGGTTAACCAACCAAATTTGCTTAAACGTTTTACTGCTGCATCTTCATTAATCAATGAACTATTTGCTTAAACCCAAAAACTTCAGTAATCCGCCAAACATTACGTTGTTGGTAGGAGTAAAGGAAGCTGAAGGTGCATAAGTACTTTTATTATTTGTTAATTCAGGATGCGGGTGTTCGAACTCCTGATCTACATCAGTTTGTCCTTCGTGAGGGACATTCTGAGGCATGAAATCTTCTACGTAGTTCGGATTGCTGTAGTCATATGGCCAGCGGTAAACAGACGGAATTTCTCCGGGCCAGTTACCGTGAATATGTTCAACAGGTGCAGTCCATTCGAGTGTATTTGATCTCCAAGGGTTTTGTTCAGTTTTTCTGCCTTTGAAAATGCTGTAGAAGAAGTTAACTAAGAAGATTAACTGAGCTAAACCACCCAACAATGCACATACAGTAATGAATTCGTTTACGTCAATCCAAATATTGAATTGATCATAAGCAGTGTTTGCATAATATCTGCGCGGTACACCGGCTAAACCTATAAAGTGCATAGGGAAGAATACTCCATAAGCTGAAATAAAGGTAAGCCAGAAATG
Organism: Bacteroidia bacterium; assembly: GCA_018058135.1. GTDB lineage: Bacteria > Bacteroidota > Bacteroidia > UKL13-3 > UKL13-3 > JAGPCK01. The sequence goes on from JAGPCK010000017.1 coordinate 33,898, forward strand.
CAGGTAACCTGCAGACTTGCTCATGTGGCGTTTAAACATTTTAGGGAACCAGTGGTAAATGCCGGAGAACATACCAAAAATAGCCGCACTACCCATTACAATGTGGAAGTGAGCCACTACGAAATAGGTATCGTGCAGGTTAATATCCAAGGTAGCATTTCCTAAGAAAATACCTGTTAATCCGCCTGAGATAAAGAAGGACACCAATCCGATAGCAAACATCATGGCAGGTGTAAAGTGAATATTACCTCTCCACATGGTGGCCAGGTAGTTAAATGTTTTTACCGCTGAAGGAACGGCAATGATTAAGGTGGTTACCATGAATACTGAACCCAGGAAAGGATTCATACCTGTAATAAACATATGGTGAGCCCACACAATGAATGATAGTACTGCGATTGCCAGAATAGAAATAATCATTGCACGGTAACCGAAAATTGGTTTACGAGAGTTGGTAGCAATAACTTCAGAAGTGATACCTAAAGCAGGTAATAAGATAATGTATACTTCCGGGTGACCCAAGAACCAGAACAAATGCTGGAACAGGATAGGGCTACCACCGGTTCTTTCTACTCCACCGGTTAAATCAATCGGAATATCAGACAGGTAGAAACTGGTTTCGAAACTGCGGTCCATTACCAGAAGTAAAGAACCTCCCAACAATACTGGGAAAGATAAAAGACCTAATACTGCGGTAATTAAGAATGCCCAGATAGTTAGAGGAAGACGGGACATTTTCATACCGTTGGTACGCATATTTAACACCGTAGTAATGTAGTTAATACCACCTAACAGTGCTGATACAATGAAGAATATCATGGAAACGAGCCACAGTGTCATTCCTGTTCCTGATCCGGGTATGGCTTTAGGCAACGCACTCAGCGGAGGGTAAACTGTCCATCCTGCTGAAGCAGGTCCGTCATCCACAAACAAAGAGGCGAACATCACAAATGAAGAGAGGAAGAAGAACCAGTAGGACAGCATATTCATGAAAGGAGATGCCATGTCGCGTGCACCTACCTGCAATGGAATAAGCAGGTTACTGAACGTTCCGCTCAATCCGGCTGTTAGTACAAAGAATACCATGATGGTACCGTGAATAGTAATAAGGGCCAGATAAAAGTTAGGGTCAAGTTTACCAAACCCGGTAGCTTCATCTACACTTATCCATTTACCTAAGAACGGTTTCAGGAAAGCCATGTCCATATCAGGGTATCCCAACTGAAGACGGAATACCATTGACATAAGCATACCCAGTACCCCCATTACAATACCTGTAATGAGGAACTGCTTAGCAATCATTTTGTGGTCCTGACTGAAAACATACTTGCTGATGAATGTTTCTTCATGGTGATGCTCATGAGCGTGACCATGTGCATCGTGACTGTGATCGTGATGACTCATATTTGAATTCTTTCGATTTTTTGCGGTTAAGAGAAATTATTTAACTGAAGCTAAAGCCTTTTTAGTGGTTTTATCTTTTGACGCCTGAACTGCATTTTCTTCTGCAGGAGCGGCAGCGGGAACTTCTTCTGCTTTTTTAGCAAATGCAGGTTTTTGTTCAGCTACCCATTTCTTGTAGTTTTCTTCCGTGTCAATGATTACTTTAACTTTCATACGGTAGTGTGCACTTCCGCATATTTTGTTACACAACAGCGCGTAATCAAAGGTAGGGTCACCTAATTCGGCTTGTTTATCTGCAGTTGTGATGGTGGGAGTGAATGTAAATTCAGTTGGCAGACCAGGTACGCAGTTCATTTGTACACGGAAATGCGGCAGGTAAGCACTATGAATTACATCTTTAGCTCTGAACTTCAAGGTTACCGGCTTATTTACAGGCAAGTGAATTTCGCTGCTGGTGAAGTCATCTGCTGATTTAGGGTCATCAGGAAGTACACCTAAAGCATTAGATTTTCCAATCTGACGGAAATCATAGCTACCCAATTCTTTATCACTACCCGGATAGCGGGCTGTCCAACCGAACTGGTAAGCAAATACCTCAATCTTAGGTGTACCTTCAGCTGGTTTAGTGAATATCTTGTTCCAGTATTTCAAGCCGTTAATAACCAATACAGTTAATACTATGGCAGGAACAATAGTCCAGATGTATTCAATCTTATCATTGTGTGAGTAGAAAAATGCTTTTTCATTTTTCCGGTTTTTATATTTAAAAGCGAAGAAAAATAATGCAATCTGAGTTATAATAAATACAACCCCTGTAAAGAAAAGGGTGATATTAAACATTTTATCAATTCCAACACCATGCTCTGATGCAGCAGTATTAGCATTTACGGTTAGTTTGCCATGGACTACAAATTCCCAAACAGCTAGAATCAAACCGACAGAACCAACAACTAACATGAGGGTAGCGTTAACCTTGTTCCAGTTAATTACCTCACGTCCTTGTATTTTACCAACTGTATCCAAAATACTGAATACCTGTACAATTACAACGGTCAGTAAACTAACAATAATAACCAGCAACCAGTGGATACGGGATTTAGTTTGTTTGTTTGCACCGGTCGCAGGAGCTGCAGCGGTGGAAGAGGCTGACTCATTTCCTGTAGAGGCTGCAACGGCTGCAGGAGCAGCTTCGCTTTCTTGTTTTACGTATGCTAGAATGCTCTTAACTTGTACATCTGATAAGCCATCAAAAGAGGTCATTACAGATTGGTTATACTTGTTGTACAACTCAACGGCATAAGCATCTCCGCTTTTTACAACGGCCTGTGAATTTTTAATCCATTTAATAAGCCAGGCTTCGTCTTTACGCTTGTGAACGTCTTTCAAAGCCGGACCAACCACTTGCTCTTTTATGGCGTGGCAGGAAACGCAATTCGCGTCAAATAATTTTTTGCCTTCTTCCGCACTTTGTGCTGAGGCTGAAAATGTTAACGCAAAAATTGCCGTTAATAGGGAGAGCTTTTTAACCAGTTTCAAGCTTCCTGAAAAGTGTGAAATCATAGTGCCTGTATGGGTTTTAAAGGGTTATGCATACTGTTTCAATCTGCAATAATACAATGTATGGCCATTAAATCTTGGAGTTTTTACTAAATTTTTACATGCCCAATTGTTAATAACTGCTTCCCTGCTGTAAATGAGTTCAATACTACAGATTGGATTATTTCTAAATTTCATTTTTCTTATTCTGAGGGTAACAGCAGCAGGCTTTCGAAGCAATGAAAGGCAAATCCTTTAAATGACGGATAAACTAACAATATTGGTGCAGCTGTATAAACTTCTTCGAGCATGCGTTGCAAACTTTTACCCTGAAAACTAAGTTTGGTATTGGTTTCTGAAGGTTGATAAATTACCTGTACGGTACTTAAACCATCCTTTGCCTTTTTTTTGATAACCCGCCATTCTGAAGAATTGCGGTTCAAATATTCATTTAACATTACTGCCATATGTTCTTTGTCAGCCTTCACTTGCCATTGAGCCAAAAGGTTTTGAAACTCAACAATAGCCATTTTATTTTGTTTGCGTATTTTTCTTTTAACCTTTTGAGGCTGCTCTATGCCCATAAATATGTAGCCGTTGTATTCAAACAGCATCAAACGAAACCCTTTGTACCTGCTGCTTCTGCTAATCACCTTTTCGTTTTGTTTCAAAAAATCGCTGAGTTCATCTTTTCCAAAACAGGTAAACAAGGTATAACCTCCCGGAGTTTCTGTAATAGTTTCTACACCGGCCCAAATGGATTTACCCGGAATGCCCGAAGCATAAATAATCTCATTGAGGTCCTTATTAATCATTCCGTCTGAACCGTACGTGAAATTGCGGTAGCCCATAATGTCAATGTGCTGGGCCATATCAATCATATGGTAACTGGCGGCCTGTTCTTTGTTGTTGAATAAGGTGTGGGTGGCAGCCAACCCCGTGCTATCGGGGTCTTCATACCAAAACGGAATATCCAGACCTAAGATGAGGTTTTTTTGCCTGCACAGTTCTGCCAGTTTCTTTTTCAGGTCGAGGTTTTCGTAAATAATTTGTTTTTTTAATGAGGGGTCATTGAACCCGAGTAGAAGATAAGGTTCAATATCAAAGTGAGCACCAGCCAGCTTTTCTTTAAAAGAGGCTGATGCATTATACTGAGCAATGAGGTTAACAATACTTAAAGGTACTTCATGCTTTTCATAAAGTCCCCATTCAGGTGAGCCATCCAGGCCGTATATTTTAATTCCCTTGTCGTAACACAAAGAAGTAAGTGCTTTTAAAGAATCGGCAAACAGAAGAGTGGTGAGGTTATCGTCATAAAACAGTTGCAGGTAAACGTGCTGAATATTCAACCGCTTGCAGTAGTCGAAAAACTTTTCCCGGTAGGCCAGGTTGTTAAACAGTTTGTTGGTTTGCCACACCCACATGGCATTTTGTAATTCTTTGTTCAGCCGTTGAATGTTGGGCTGAGTGGTAAGCGGGGTGGGGTCGTTTGCCGTTTTTTTCAGGCAAATATCATCGACAAAAACTTCATAACATCCGGTTGAGGTGAAGTTAAACGTGAGTCCGGCCAGTTGAGATGGATCAAAACGTTCCAAGTCTTTTAGCGGAATCAACACTTCCTGCCATACAGTAGTAATACCTTGTGGTAAGTAAGTGGATAAAGGCTTGGCCGGACGCGAATCTTCCCGCTCACTCAGGCTTTTATCCGACAATTGTATCTGCACCTGTTCACCACCTTTGGCCCCTTTGATGTAAAACGAGATGTAGTTGAACTCAGCAGCATGAATGTATCGTACCTGATTCCGTTTAATAAAGAAAAAGTTTATCCAGGCTCCGCAATATCCTTCTGTTTGTTTGCAGGCAATCACTTGTAAGCTTTTACCACCGGCACCATGATACACACTGTCTGTTAAATAGATTTTTGAAGAGGAGGGAGCGCGTTCAAACTTGTTGTAGCCGCCTTTAAAATCGAGGGAGTCGAAGTTCCACAGGGGTAGTGTGTTTTGAGCCGCACATAAACTACATTGTAGCAATAAAAGAAAGGAGAGTATGGTTTTCATTTTTTACTTTTCATTTCATCCAACTCTGCTGCTTCAAACAAAAGTGTGCGGATTATTTCTTCGTGTTCATTAATTTCTTTAAGGGTATAAAACATTCGGGTGGCGATTACTTTCTTTTTATCCATATTCAAAAAATTCCACTCGTCATGCAATTGTTGTCCGTTGGCAAAACCCAGCGATACTCCCTCGCGTGTGCCGCCCCATGGGATGGAGCCCGGCCAGATGTAACACAGGCGTTTGCTCTTAAAATAAAAGGGGGCATTGTAGTTCAGTCGCTCAGTAACGTGGGGGATGCAATCGAAAATTAACCCACGCAAACGATTGACCATGGCACGTTCGTGTTCAGGTAAATAATCGAGGCATTCCTGTACATCAGCAAAACTTACGTTCTGAAATTTGTTCATCAGCCCAGCATCTTGGCCACAAAAAAGGCCGCACCGGCTGCTAATGCTCCGATGGCCATTATGCGCAGGCCACCTTTTAAAGGATGCTGACCAATAAGTTTGCTTTTGACGTAACCGAAAATAAACAAACATACCAAGGTGATGATGCTGGAATACAATAGTCCCGATTCAGGCAGATCAGTAAAAATGTAAGCCAGTAAGGGAATAAATCCGCCAACAACGTATGATGTGCCGATGGTTAATGCACTTTGCCTTGCACGGTTTAAGCTGGGTTTTTCGAGGCCCAGTTCAAATTTCATCATAAAATCAACCCAGCGTTTTTTATCGGTAGCCAAATCATCAGCAACTTCATCCTGTATCTTTTTACTGATGCCGAATTCTACAAACACATCCCGCACTTCCTGTTTTTCTTTTTCAGGAAACTTGTCTACTTCGAAGTATTCTCGTTTAAGTTCAGCATCGTAATGTTCGAGTTCGGTTTTGCCGGCTAAGTAACCACCTAAACCCATTGCAATAGAACCTGCAATAATCTCTGCGGTACCTGCTGTAATGATGATGGCATTTGAATCAACTGCACCGCTTAATCCTGCTGCCAGTGCAAAGGGTACAGTTAATCCGTCACTCATACCAATTACCACATCGCGCACAATTTCCGAGCCTTTAAAATGCTTTTCTTCATGCGAATGGTGCAGGTGAATATCCATAATAATTATCCTTCTTTAGGTGTAAGTCTTTCTACCAGTTCCTGGCTTACTCCGGTAAAGGAGAATCCTCCGTCATGGAATAAATTCTGCATGGTAACCATACGGGAGTAATCAGAGAACATGAGGGTAACATAATCCGCACAACTATCGGCTGAGGCGTTGCCTAGTGGCGACATAGCTTCTGCATATTCATGGAAGGCATCAAAACCTTTTACACCTGAACCGGCAGTAGTTTTAGTAGGTGATTGAGAGATGGTGTTTACACGTACTTTTTTAGCTTTACCGTAGTGGAAACCCCAGCTGCGGGTAATGGATTCCAGCAATGATTTGGCATCGGCCATTTCACTGTAATCAGGAAATACGCGTTGTGCGGCTATGTATGTTAAAGCTACAGCAGAACCCCATTCAGAGATGGCATCTTTCTGGTAGCATATTTTCAATAAACGGTGAAGTGATATGGCTGAAATGTCGAGTGTTTTTTTCATGAACTCGTAATCCAGATCAGTGTAGTGTTTGCCTTTACGAATGTTGAGTGACATGCCCACAGAGTGCAGCACAAAGTCAATTTTGCCACCCAGTATTTCCATTGATTTATCGATAAGGTTCTCAATATCGGCATCACTGGTAACATCAGCCGGGATAATTTGTGCATTGCATTGAGCAGCCAGATCATTAATGGCTCCCATACGCATAGCAATAGGAGCGTTGGTCAATGTAAATGTTGCGCCTTCAGCATGGCAGCGTTGAGCCACTTTCCAAGCTATAGAGTTAGAATCTAACGCACCGAAGATGATGCCGCGTTTACCTTTCAAAAGATTGTAAGCCATATTTATGTTGTCAAAATTTGAGTGTGCAAAATAGGAAAGTTTATACGAATACTAAACTAATCTCCGCGGTTATCTAACAACATTGAATCAACAGGGGTGGTGGTAGTGGAATCAGTAGGCAGGTAAATGTTGTTGTCTTCCACCTTTTTAGCGTCAGTTTTTCTTTTTTTCTTCTTTTCACTACGCCTGAAAATCTCACCGATTTTATTGAACTGCCGACTGTAGTACAAACCCATACCCTGCGTTTGTACATTTTGTGTGTTAAACAGGTTGGAGTTATTGGTACTGAAAGCTTTCAGCTTCAAACGTCCGTCATCAGTTAAATCATATTTGGCCTGAAAGTTTATGTTCAAGTCGGTGCGCAAAACATCAGAACTTGTTTGTACCTCCAGGCGGTCATTCAAAAATCGTCTCGACAAAGAAATAATCATTTCCCGCTGTTTGCTTTCATCCTGAAACTGGTAGTTTAAGCCAATATCCCAGTTAGGGTCTATCTGAGAGAGCAAATTACTCAATTGGTTGGAGAGCAAATCACCTGCACTCTGGTATGCTGCACTTCCAAAATGAACAGCACTGTTTCCGCTGGAACTTATTTGTCCTATGTTATCCGGTTGTGTAAACGAACCGGTCATGAGCAAACTGAAAAACTGTTTGTTCATTTCATCCTGATTTCCTTTCAAGCGTTGAATGGCCTGAGTAGCCTGTGCTGTGGAGTTGCCCCCCATGGTGTTGAGCTCCGGGAAATTCAGGTCAAACTTAATATCGGGTTGCAGCAGCAGTCCGCTCAGCATTAGTTTACAATCAACCGGTATTCTTCGTTTGGCAGTGGTTTCATCTGTTGTGGTTATAAGCGGAGGTAAGGGTGTTCGCACTTTGTATACGGCTGTCATGTTCATCTGGGCTTTCAGTGCATCTCCGTTCCAGTTAATAGTTCCTCCGTTTTCAATTACAAATTTTTTGTTGATAATGTTAAGAGCAGTAAACAGGTAGGCACCTTCCACTACGGTATATTGGCCGTACATCAGAAAGTCGCCTTGTTTGGTGAGTTCTAACCTCAGGTTGGCTTTTCCTTTCCCCCGTATCACGTCACCGGTTTGTGAATTGAACACCAGCTGAAATTCTGCATCGGGAGTAATTTCCAGATTAAACGTCATGGTAATGCCTGAGGTTTTGGCTTTAAATATCTCTGTTTTTTTGTTCAGTTTCCAGTTCTCGTAAGTAATGAAGCGAACAAAGTCTGATTTCTCTGCCTCTTCAGCATTACTTAACGGCATCATTATTTTTGTACCTACACCTGTTTTTAAGCGGGCATCAATATTTACTGCTTCGAAAGTACCGGTAATGGTGGCTTCTCCTGTGGCATATCCTTTGCCGAAAAAGAGCTCATTGTCTTTGTACTCGGTATTCATTGCCCAGAAATCTTTTAACTCCCTGAAGTTAAATTTATAGCTGAAGTTGGTAAAATAATCATGCTTCATCCAGCCCGATACTTCACAGTAAATTGCTTTTTTAGCCCGCTCATCCATCATCTGAAAATTCTTCAGAATAAAGATGTTTTCTTTTATCTCAATTTCAGCATCAATAATGTAAAATATCGATTGCAGGTATCCAACCTTAACCCCGGTGTTTTTTATTTTTGCCAGCCCGGTGAGTACCGGTTTTTTGAGTGTTCCGCCAATGTTGAGTTCAGCGCTTACTTTGCCTCCCATATCGCTGAATACAGCTTTTAGTTTTTCTTTAATAATGTTGAGGTGAAAGTAGCCTACACTCACATCAATATCTATTTCCTGTTCTCCGGAAAGGTCAATATATCCTTTAGCCTTCATCTCCCTTATCTTTCCGTTATCAATGCTGGCATCTACCATCATTCTGTTGAGTACACTTTCATAGGTACTGCTCAGGTTAATTTCACCTAGAGTGTCGTCAATAAAAACTGCATTTTTTATATTGAGGTTGGAGAGGAAAACCTGCCGGCTGTTCATGTACCTCAGGTTAGCATTTCCATTGGCTACACCGTTAAAATGGTAATTGCTGTCGTTTATAAAGTAACTGATTAAATCAAGGCCCAGATTGTTCACCTCTATCATCAGGTTTTCTTTGTTATTATTGGCATAAATACCGTTCAGTTTCACACTTTGGTTATTTTCAGCCAGCAGCAGGTTATTAAACACAATGCCTGAATCGGTGATGCTAATGCTGCCGTCTTTTTTCAGGTTAAACGATTTGTTTTTGAACATCAGCTTAGAGGGTAAAAAGGTAATATCGGCTGAGTGTTCTTGCATCACAATGGATGCGGTAAGGTCTACTTCATTCTTTAACGTGTTTTCAATAAAATAAAACCGGTTGTTAATCTGGTTGGGTTTAAACAATCCTTCGCACGAAGCCTTATCGGCCATCTTTTTGTTCTTCATGGTTACATGTGCGGCATTTACGGTATAGCGTATATCGGGCGAGTTAAACTTGCTGGCATTTATTTTCAATTCTTTGGCCGACCACTGCTGAAAGGCAAAACTATCTACTGTAGCCTTCAGGTTCAGGTTGGCACTTCGGCTGTTGTACTCTGCTTTTATTATTCCGTGATTAAAACTTAAATCAGGGTAAAAAAGAGGGAAGAAGGGCTCTGATGTTTTAAGGGTGAGTTGGATATCGCAATGCTGCTCGGGTAAGTTGGGGTAAACTTTCGGGAACAGGTAAGGAGCCTGTGTATGTAAAAAGTTGTTAATGGATTTGGGCAGGTAGTTAAAGTTGTATACTCCGCTCATGTCGAGGTCAAGTATACCGGAGGTAATATTAAGCCGCGAGATATTGTCTTTTTGTGCAGCATCAATTTTTATGTTTTCAAAAGGAATGTCTGTACCGTTTCGGGTAATGCAAATGTTGTTGATGTAGAGCAAACCGTTGTTGTTGTAAAACTTATCATCTGCCGTAGCTTTCATGGTGGCATTAGCTGTAACAACTGTTTCATTGGTGTCAAACCCTAAAGGTTTCAGGTTGGCATGATAGAGGTCGAGCCTAAAATTGTATTTGTTTAACTTTGGCCTGAAGTCAACTGTTCCGTCAAAATTAAAGCCGAGGTTGGGGTCATTGGCCACAATTTTTCCGGTAAAGAAACTGTTTTCGATATTGCCTTTTACATTCAATCCATGGTAGGTGTATTGGTACAAACGGAGTTCTGAAATTTTGGTGGTTAAATCAGCATGAACCGATTGCAACGTTAATCCTTTTCCTTTTACATTGCCCTTAAGCGATACCACGCCTATGGTTTTGGTATCATTCACCAAACGGCCCACGTTAAAACCCTGCAACTCTATTTCACCTGAGTATTCACTTTTCGAGAGGTTATCACCCAGCTTCATGTTAATGTCAGACACTACTTTTCCCAGTTCGGATGACAAGGTTCCTGAAGCCACAAAGTCGTTGATAAAGCCTGTAAAGCGACCTTTGAAAGAGGTTTGCCCCAGGCGCGAAATTTCCTTAGGAAGTTTTACTTGACGCATCAGTAGGGCCAAATCAGCCTCGTTGCTTTGCACATTGTTAGCCTTTAAATCAATAAAGGTTTCTTTAATATTGGGTAACCCGCGCATATTGAGGTCACCGTCAAACTCACTGTTTTTACCAAAAGCAATATTTAATCCTTTACCTCTTAACCTGCTGAGCGGACCGTTTACTCTTCCGTTCAGTTTTAGTTTAACATCGAAGTCTTTCAGTTCCGGAGCAAAGTAGCCAATCTCTTTCAGGTTAATGTAGGAATCGTCTAAATCGCCCACCATTTTAACGCTGTTTTTAAAATCACTGAAATCGGTCCAGGCTTTATATTCCATAGCAAAGGCATGGTGCAGTTCACTGTGTTCCGTTTTGAGCAACAGGTCCTCAAAACCCAGCAAAGATGAGGATATGGTGATGTGCCCGCGCAAGTGCTCAATGCGCATGCCGCATCGGTCAATGGTGCCCAGGTGCTTGAGGTTAAAAACAATGGAGTCGTTAATAATTTTTAAATCATTCACCTGCATGTTCAACTCCTTCAGATCCATGTGGGCCTCGTCAAACCGGTCTTCCTTGGGAGTGATGTTAAAATCGGTATACGAAAAACGGGAGTTGTTAATTTTTACCTCACGTACATCCAGCGTAAACGGACTTCTGCCCGGAGTACGTACCGTATCTTTTGATTGAAAAAATTTGATGATGTAGTTAAGGTTCATGCTGCTACTTCCCTTGTGCTTAATCAAGGCAAAGTGGAGCGAGTCCAGTTCTACCCGCTGCAATACCAGCAGGTTTTTCTCCAGATTAAATTCTTTGATGTTGGCTTTCAGTTTTTGGGTGTAGAGCAGTGTATCCTGCTTTTCATCGCACACCAGCACGTTTTCTAACTGCAGGGTATTGAACAGTTTGAACTTTATACGCCCTATACTTACAGGAGTATTCAGTTGCTCTGAGAGATATTTGGTAACTTTGTCCACCGCCCAGTTTTGGAAAGGGGCACTGTTAAGCAGTATAAGCAACAGCATGGTGGTAAACAACAGCAACATGCCGATGAATACAGTACTTTTTAATATGGTTTTTTTCCAACTCAAGGGGACGTTCCAAAAATACTACAGTAACAGGCCATTAAAAAACGAAAGTTTTGCATAAAGAGGTATACATTTTAGCGATAGAGTCTTCGTGTGACGACACAGCAGCGGCCGTGCTGCACAATGGCAAAATACTTGCCAACGTGGTAGCCGGACAAGAAGTTCACCGCCTGTACGGTGGCGTAGTACCCGAGCTGGCCTCGCGTGCACACCAGCAAAATATAGTGCCCGTAGTAGATGTGGCCCTGCAAAAAGCAGGTATTCAGAAATCGCAATTAAGTGCCATTGCCTTTACCCGTGGCCCCGGTTTGCTGGGCTCTTTGCTGGTAGGTGTGTCTTTTGCCAAGGCTATGGCACTGGCTTTAAACATTCCGTTGATTGAGGTGCACCACATGCAGGCACACGTGCTGGCCCATTTTATTGATGAACCCGTTCCTCCGTTTCCTTACCTGTGTCTCACGGTATCAGGTGGGCATACCCAAATTGTACGGGTGAACTCAGCTACTGATATGCAGGTGCTGGGCGAAACCATTGACGATGCAGCGGGAGAGGCCTTTGATAAAATTGCCAAAGTGATGGGATTGCCTTACCCGGGCGGACCGTTAATTGATCAACATGCACAAAACGGCAACCCGCTGGCTTTTGAGTTTCCGGTTTCGCGCATGCCGGAGTACGATTACAGTTTTAGTGGTTTAAAAACTGCGGTGCTGTACTTTTTACAAAAGCAGCCGGAGGGTTTTATTGCACAACACCTGGCTGATTTGTGTGCCTCGGTGCAGTACACCATCATCAAACAACTGATGCTGAAGTTGAAGAAAGCAGTAAAAGATACGGGAATCACACACGTGGCCATTGCCGGAGGCGTATCGGCCAACAGCGGTTTGCGCACGGCCTTGCAACAAGATGGAAACACCTTGGGCTGGACGGTTTACATTCCCGCGTTTCAATACTGTACTGATAATGCCGGTATGATTGCTATGGCCGCTTATTTCAAGTACCTGGCCAATGATTTTGCTGAACAAACTGTAGCGCCCTCTGCACGGTTCAACGGGTAGTTGCCAGAATATTCAACTTTTCTGCATATTTGAAAAACAGTGTATATTGCATTGACATAGTACTGTTAGTTGTAACAACTATTTGTGAATTTAGATTTTAATATGAAAATTTCCTGTTGTTTACTTATTTTCTTTAGCCTGATAAAATATTCTTGGGCACAAGATTGTGCAGTTCTTTCTGCATCAAATAATATTTTATACCATGGATATCCAAATCTTGTGAAGGTTTTTGTTGAGAAAAAAGGGTGTGATAAATTAACACTGTCTACTAAAAACAAAAGAGTTAGAATACTAAGAGAGAAGGAGTGTCTGTTTACTATAGAAATAGATAGTTTTACAGAAAAGGTTATTTTGGAAGTCAATTATTTAGGGGAAACTAAAAAGCAATCAAAAGAGTTCTTATTTACAGTAAAGGAAGTTCCAATGCCTGAACTTACATTGTATTCTTACACGAATGGTCAAAGAATTGAATTGGACTCTTTTAAGGTTGTTAATACTCCTTCATTAAAATGGGATTTTCGTTTGCATTGTAATATTTTGAATTTTAAAGCCTGCATAATTCGTAATAACACATGTATTGACTCTGTAAATTGTGATGCTACGATAACTGATGCAAGATTTATTTCTAATTTAAGAAAAGGAGATACCTTATTACTTTATGATATATTGGTTAGAATTGAATCTGTTAAAAGAAATATAGCTCCCTGTCAGTTTGTAATTCAGTAATTATTGATGAAAAGCGTAGTTAAGTGTCACCCAAAAGACAAGACAATAAGTAAACTGATACTCTTTTTACTAATTTTTATTCACCCCCTCATACTTCATGCACAGGTCTCTAGTCTCAATGACAAGTATGTTAAGGAGGAGATTTATAAAAGTGTAATCAGAAATTTTATTCATTATGAAGTATACAAAAATATTGAAAATCAGAAAAAAGATTTTTTCTCTGGAGATACGCGTAAATTAAATTTCCAAAATTTCATTCCTGATAGTAACATGTATTATGGATTATTTTTAAGAGAATTGAATGATAAAATAAATCTTTATAATGAAGAGTACACCTTAATTGAAGTAAAAGGCTTGACTCAGCTCAGAATTAAAAAGGAAAGAGACTCAATAGATATAAAGCTTGGTCTTCCTCCTTATGATTTAACCGTAAATCGGCTCACGGAATGGAATTCATCTTTAATTGCCTATAATTTTAAAAAAAGAGAAATACTTTATCTGAGTGGCCCATTTTTTTTGGACAGTATTATTAATGAATATGTGAGATTATCTGAGCCAATAGACACAGTGAAGGTTAGACAATATGTTTCCTTAAAGTACTATATGTGTGAACCCCAAAATATTTACATTAAAGCTCAAAGAAAAGAAACTGTAATTGTGGAGTTTCAGTCAGGGTTTTCTGGAGAAACAATACAGGTAACCGTATTAAAAAGAAGAAATAGCATTGAAGAGAAAATCCGGAGAATAGTCTTCTTCAAAGACAAAATATGGAGCATAGAACAAGAAAGAGGGGAATCATTATCTGGTATTACCTCACAGTTAGAGATTGATAGAATTAATGAGCTTTATAATTACATTTTAAGTAAGGTGAAGCAAAATGCAAACGTAGAAATAAGTAGTAAGGAAGGTAAAAAATTAATTAAGGAAATTGAGGAAGCAAAAAAGAAGGTAAATAGGAAAAAATGATAATCATAAAAAGAAACAGCAGAAATAGTATGTGTTTCAATATGTTTTTTCTTTATAGTGCTGTCAGTCGTTACAACTGACATAGGAAAAGTATAAAAGATACAATGAAGCAGAATACTAAAATAAGTTCCTTTTCAATAAACTCATTTACTATAAGCTGGGTTGTACTCCTCTATTATATTCTACAGAGCAATTGCACAGTTGATGAAACTAAACAGCAACAGTATCAAAAATCTATTGATTCGTCTGTTGTTGCTAATCACCTCCTAAAGCAATTTTCAAAGGAGGATCATGCAAAGGGTTACTACGTTCTTGAACCTAAAATGTTGATTGGGCTACCTAATTACTTAGAGAAATGCTGGAAAGATACTCTTTCAAGTGGAGTTGAACTGTTTTATATAGGACGTTTTCGCCCTCTAATTGATAGGCATGGACCAGATTTTTTAATAAAGTACAACAATGAATACGATGTTTACATTCATGAAAATATAAAGCCAGCATCTTCTGCAAAAACTGAGTGTGACGTAAATACTATACTTGCGTCAAGTCTGAATGAATTTTTACAAGAATCAAGAATTCTTAATGGTCGAAATATTTCTGAAAGGGATAAGATTGATCTGATTCAGAAGTTATATGTGGCTACAGTAATTCAGCAGCATTATGTTCAATCTGATTACGGATTCTATATTTCACCTTATTATTTTTTAAATGAAAGGAACATTAATAGAATAAATTCTATATCTGACTTCAATCAGTTACAAAAGATAATAAGTTTGAATAATTTGCCTTTTAATATTCGCCAAACTCTTCCCAGCGATAATTTTGATACTTCTTTATCAGGAGAAGAGTATGTTAGCTTAAGTAGAAGAACTTTCAGAGAAATGAGAATCAGAGAAGACTCAATGATTAAGTTAAATTGGCAAGAAAACGTTGCATATTTGAAAACACAGATTAATGATATCAAGCACGAAATCAATGCTCCATATACATATTTTTACTATACGTATCCAGACGTTCGTGTATTTAAGTTGATTATTACTAAGAAAAATTCAAATTATTTTATTGTTTCTGAGCATATAAATTGTTTAAGTGAATACTGTGGTATGCTATTACTTTGATGTTTTTTTTGAAGAAAATATAAACCCTATGTCAGTTGAAGCAACTGACAGCACTGAAAAAATGAAAAAGAAAATTAAATTTTCGATAGTTTCATTCTTTATTTTTAGCATGATTAATTTATTGTGCTATCTCATAATTAATGTGGTTGATGATATTGGTTTTAAGGGTGTTTATTTTGAATATATATTTAGCTTACCTTTCGTTTACTGCCTCTTTTTGTTCTTATTTTCGCTATTTATAGAAAAATCGTTCCTTTGGTTCCCTTTGTTTTCGCTTACATGGAAATTATGTTTAATCATTCCAGAATATGATTTTAAACATGCTGATATATTGTTAGGAATAACAACTAACTTTTCTTTGATTTTTAATATGGCACAAAAAGCTCTGCAATATACTGTTGGACATACTGCCACAACAGAAATAACTTTGCATACCCTAGGGATGTTTTTATACCAAGTATTAATACTTTATTTCGCTAAAAAGGTTTCAGATAGAACTGAAGAATAGAATTCTAAATCACATGAAGATAGAAGGCAATAAGTTATTGTTAAATGAAGAGGTAAAGTTTCCATTTCCTATTACAAAATGTATTGTTTCTCAGAATAAAATTTTAGTTCTTCTCAACATTTCCCCCAAAGTTATTTTTAACGAGAACGTATATTGTGTTGGCTTAAATGCTAATATTATCTGGCAGATTAGTAAACAAGATTATTTATATGAAAACAGTCCATTTGTTAACATTATGGAATCTGATAATGGTGATATTTTGGTTATAAATTGGGATGGTTCTCAGTATACTGTTGACATGGAAACAGGTAATATTCTTAGACGGAATTTTCATAAGTGATATCCAATTGTCTGAGAGAAAATTCACACTCCAGCATTCAAGCAATATTTCTTGAAGTTTCCTCAAGTTACCTCACCACAATAAACGCCAGCAATGCATTTACAGGAATCCCGTTTTTATATACCTGGTATTTGAGCATCAGTTCCGTATCGGTCAGGTGTTTTACGGGGTAGGTGAGGTTGCCTATTTTAATGAATGCACCTGCGGGTTCTTTGCCCCAATTGAGGGTTTCCTGTTCGGGTTCGTTTACAAAACAAAAGGTGGTAAAGTGTTGCTTAAACAAATCCCCGTTTTTCTTAAACGTCCACAGGTCGTCTTTTTCGCAATCGTCCAGCGGTTCTATAACGTTATCAATTACCTTGTAAACGGGTCGCCAGGTTTTGTTGGTGTCGTTGGTTAGGGTGAGCACAATGTTTTCTGCCACCGTTGGTCCCATGTAGGGGTCGGGGTTCTCCAGTGGCGGGTGCGTTTCACAGCTGCTTAAGGTGATGGCCGTTAGTAGTAAAAAACTACAGGCTAATCGTATTTTAGTTGACATTTGCTGCAAAATAAGTGTACTTGTGCCGTTGAACACAAAAATTAGACGAATAAAAATATACAAGGGATGAAAAGAATAGTATTTGCAGCCGTTGTGCTGTTGCTGAGCCTGAGTGGTTTTGCTCAAAACAAGTTGCTCACCATAGAAGATGCGGTGATGAAAGGGCGCACCACGCTGGCCCCCGCACGCCTAAACCAACTGAACTGGGTAACGGGCACAACTAAATTGGCTTTTATTGGTAAACGAGCCGATAAGGAGGTTCTGATTGTTACCACTGCAGAACAGGCTGTAAACGATACCATCCTCAGCATAGATGAACTGGCCGCAGCCTTAAAAGCAGCAGACGATAAAGCCTCGCCTTTGGCACGTTTCCCGGGTATTAGCTGGGTATCGGATAAGTCGTTTCGTTTTTACCACGGCACCACGTTTTACCTCTATAACTTGGAGAGCAAAAAATGTTTTGTCATCAACCGCTTAATCAACAGAGCCGAGAATGTAGACTTTGAACCCACCAGCAATGCTGCTGCGTATACCTTGGAAAATAACCTGTATGTGAGTTTTGGTGAAAGTGTGGCGCAGGTTACTGCATACAGCATGAAGGGCATGGTAAGCGGGCAAACCGTTCACCGCAATGAGTTTGGTATTAGTAAAGGTACCTTCTGGTCGCCCAAAGGCAAGTACATGGCCTACTACCGCATGGATGAAAGTATGGTGGATGAATATCCGATAATGGATTTGAATAAAAAACCTGCCACACCCGATATGATTCGTTACCCCATGGCCGGCAAAGCCAGTCATCAGGTAAAGGTGGGCATTTTTGAAGCCTCATCTAAATCGGTTATTGAACTGAAAACAGGTTTCCCTTCAGACCAGTACCTCACCAACATTGCCTGGGATCCGAATGAAGAAATGGTTTACGTAGCCGTCTTAAACCGTGAGCAAAACCACATGCAACTGAATCAATATTCAGCCTTTACCGGAGATTTTATAAAAACACTTTTTGAAGAGAAATCAACCAAGTATGTGGAGCCTGAACATCCGGTGCAGTTTGTAACCGGCAAGCCTGATTTATTTATCTGGCAAAGCGAGCGTGACGGATACAATCATCTGTACCTCTACAACCGCCAGGGTAAATTGATTCGTCAGTTAACCAAAGGAGCCTGGGTAGTTACCGATGTGTTGGGTTTTGACAACAAAGGGGAGTACGTTTACATTCAGGCTACCAAAGAAAGCCCGTTGGAGCGCCACATTTATGCCGTACAAATTTCATCGGGTAAACTCACCAAAATAAGTGCAGCAGTTTCAGGCACACATACCGCACAGTTCAATAGCGGCTTCACTCATTTTATTGATAATTATTCTTCCGTTAATGTGCCGCGTAATATTGATGTAATCAGTTCAGACGGAAAGCCGGTGCGTAACCTGTTAACCGCAGCCAATCCGCTGGCAGATTACCGCTTGCCGGAGATGAGTATGTTCACCCTAAAAACCGCTGACGGCACAACCGATTTACACTGCCGTATGTTTAAGCCTTTAAACTTTGATGCCACCAAAAAATATCCGGTGCTGGTGTATTTGTATGGTGGTCCGCACTTGCAGTTGGTAAACAACACCTTTATGGGTGGTGCTGATTTGTGGCTGGTGTACATGGCGCAGCAAGGCTACGTGGTGTTTACATTAGATAACCGTGGCTCACTCAACCGTGGCCGCGACTTTGAACAGGCCACACATTTGCAATTGGGTACCGTAGAAATGAGCGACCAGTTGCAGGGCGTGAATTACCTCAAAAATCAATCGTTTGTTGACACTACACGCATGGGAGTTTACGGCTGGAGTTTTGGCGGTTTTATGACCACCTCACTGATGACCCGAAATGCAGGAGTGTTCAAAGCCGCAGTTGCCGGTGGCCCCGTGATTGACTGGAGCATGTACGAAGTGATGTACACTGAGCGGTACATGAGCACTCCGCAGGAAAACAAAAAAGGTTTTGATGAGTCGAACCTGCTTAACCATGCGGGCAAACTCAAAGGCAAATTGTTGATGATACACGGTACCTCTGATGATGTGGTGGTATGGCAGCACAGCCTTAAGTTTTTGGAAGAGTGCGTAAAACAAGGCGTGTTGGTGGACTATTTTGTATATCCCGGACACAAGCACAACGTATTGGGGCCTGATAGGGTGCACCTGATGAAAAAAATTACACAATATTTTAAGGAAAATTTATAGCAGTTTTCAGAAAAAAGTGTAATTTCGATAGTCTAAATAAATACTGAACTTATGAACAATTCAGCCACCATTATTGAAAAAGAGGAAATTGTTAACCTGAAATTTCCCAAGCACGAGGTACTGCGCACCAAAGATGAAATTATTCAAAGAAGACAGGACCTGGAGCGAGCGATGGTACTGGGCAATGCAGAGCATGGCAAAATGCGCATTACTTTTGAAACAACTGACGGTGTAAAGGCTGTAGAAACAACAGTATGGGCCGCATCTGATACAGAAATAAGCTTAAAAGGCGGAGTAAGTATTCCGGTGAATGCCATTCACCGTGTGAGTTTATAAACAGCATTAATTTAAAAAAGAAAAGGCAACCCGAGGGTTGCCTTTTTCAGTTATGGGTATTTAAGAATTACTTCTTGGCGATTTCTTTGATTTTCTTTTCCAGTTCAAACTCGTCACCTTCTACGTAGCCGTTGTGGGTGTACACAATCTTTCCGGTTTTGTCCAGCAGAATGGTGTAGGGAACGGAAGGCGCGTTAAGGGCGCGTTTCAAATCTTCATTAATGTCGAACAACACATCGTAGTCCCAGCCTTTGCCTTCCACAAAAGGTTTTACCTTGAGTGAATTTTTCGCATTGTCAATGGTAACTGCCACCAATTGCACATCGTAGTTATTGCGCCAGTCGTCAATGAGGCCTTGTATGTTGGATAATTCTTTTACGCAGGGAGAGCACCAGGTGGCCCAGAACGAGATGATGGTGATTTTTCCGCTTTTGGAGTAATCACTCACGTTTTTGTTTTTTCCGTTTAAGTCTTTCAGAACCAAATCAGGTAATGATTGAGCATTTTGAGCAAATACACTCACAAAGGTGAGGCACATTAAAGTAAGGGCAACTTTTCTCATGTTAACTGTAATTTACAGCTACGATTTTACAACAATTGCACCACAAATGCCACAACAGCTTTCGACTTTACGGGACAATCCCTGTTGTTGCCGTGCTTAAGCAGTGTTCAGGGTTTTCCACAAATGACGTTATAAACTACCTGTTTGAAATACGGGCATACGCTTATATTTGTGCTGCATGAGAATTGGAATCATTTTTGGCGGTTCTTCGCGTGAGCGGGAAGTGTCTTTTGCCGGTGGTCGCACCGTGTATGATAACCTGAACAAAGACCTGTTTGAGGCTGTTCCTTTGTTTGTGGACAGCTTTAATAACATCATTCTGCTCAACTGGGAGTTTATTTACAAAGGCAGCATACGTGATTTTTATCCGCCTGTATCCGCTTTACCTGCCACACAACTGGAGTTTCAATTTTATGCAGAGAACCTGGGCGAGTTAACCCCGGCACAACAATTTGCACTAATTGAGAAAATCGGTCGCAAAGTGCAACCCGAAGAACTCAAAGAATTGATAGATTTTGCCTTTTTAGCTTTACACGGGGCTTATGGTGAAGACGGTACCATTCAGGGTTTGTTGGAGTGGGCCGGAATTCCTTACTCGGGTTCGGGTATATTGCCCTCTGCCATAGGTATCAATAAAAAAGTACAAAAACAGTGGCAACAGGCTGCAGGTTTTGCATCCCCCAGGGTGTTTTCCATTGCACGTAATAACTGGTTCAGGGGCGACAGGAAAGCAATTTTTGAAGAGGTGTCGCAGCACATGACTTTGCCCTTTGTGATGAAACCCGCCAATCAGGGTTCGTCAATAGGGGTGAGTGTATTTCGGGAGTTGCATTTTGATGCATTTCAGCAAGCCATAGAACAGAGTTTTTTCAGACACGTTTTACACAGGAACGAATGGGCAGCACTAACGGCTGATTTAAAAGCAAAAGAGGTTTTACGTTTGGCCGATATACGCGAAGGAGTGGGGCTACCAGCGCTGGTGGGTGGTCAAAAAATATTTAATGCCGATGAGTTATTGCATTCCATTGAACAGGAATTTAAGCAACATGAGGTAGTTACCATTGAAGGATTATCGGGCGA
>JAGPCK010000103.1 GCA_018058135.1 Bacteroidia bacterium
ACTGAAACATATTTACAAGAGATTGATAATAAATATTAAAAAAAAATTACCCTTTCGTAATCTCTTGTTATCAAGCATTTTCGCTGTATGTTTGAAACACAATCGGGGTGGCAAAGGTGAACTTTCTGCACCACTAATCCAAATTAATGTACAGGTATTTACATCTATTTATTTTGCTGGCGCTAACACTTGTTTGCCAACAGGTTAAGTCGCAGTTTCCCATTGATTTGGTAGACAGCAGCCGGAGTGAGGTTAGTTTTCGCGGACTAAGTGTGGTAACCGACAAGGTAGTTTGGGTGAGCGGAAGTAAGGGAACGGTGGGTTTGTCAAAAGACGCTGGCAAAAGCTGGAAATGGATGCAAATATCCGGTTTTGAAAAAAGTGATTTCAGGGATATTGAGGGGTTTGATAAAAATACGGCCATTATTATGGCATCGGGTACACCGGCTGTTATTTTAAAAACGACTGATGGGGGTAACAACTGGAAAGTAGTTTTCAGGGACAACCGACCTGAGATGTTTTTAGACGCCATGGATTTTTGGGATAAGAAAAGAGGCATGTTGGTGGGCGACCCCATTAATGGACGTTTTGTATTGCTTGAAACGACCAATGGAGGAGACAGCTGGCGAATGCTGGACAGTACACTTTGCCCCGAGGCTCATGACAGTGAAGCAGTGTTTGCGGCAAGTGGAACGAGTTTGGATTGCTATAGAAGAAATAAAATTGCTTTTGTAAGTGGAGGCAAAGCTTCACGGCTATTTAAGAGCAAATTTCCTTTTTTTGATTGGCAAACTACTCCAACTTACCAAATGCATGAAGCGACATCACAAGGCTGCTTTTCAGTGGCCTATTGTAAATGGTTAGTGGGCGGCTCTTTGGTGCTTACAGGAGGAGATTATCTTAGGCCTGATTCAGTATCAGAGTTTCAGGTAGTATATATGCAGCCCAATTTAAGGGGTTTCTCTATACCCAATCCAGCTTATTCTATAGGTGGATATCGTTCTTGTATTGCACAAATGGAAAAACGATATTTGATTGCTACAGGCACTAATGGGACGGATATTCTTTTGAATGGTAAATGGCGTTGCATAAGCAAAACAGGCTTCAATGTGGTCAGCAAAGCCAAAAAAGGCAAAACAGTTTTTCTGGCAGGAAGTAAAGGCCGTATCGCTAAAATGAATTATTGATGAAAAGTTTCCTAACCCGCAACATTCTGTTACTTTCCTTGGTGAGCCTGTTTACGGATGTGGCCAGTGAGATGTTGTATCCGGTAATGCCGGTGTATTTAAAACAAATAGGGTTTTCGATGTTACTTATTGGTGTGCTGGAAGGGGTAGCTGAAGCAACTGCGGGTTTGAGCAAGGGTGTGTTTGGTAAATGGAGCGATAATGCGGGTAAACGTTTGCCCTTTGTGCAGTGGGGGTATTTGATGAGTGCCGTAAGCAAACCCATGATGGCCTTGTTTACTTTTCCGCTCTGGATTTTCAGTGCACGTACACTTGATCGCTTAGGTAAAGGCATGCGCAGTGGTGCACGCGATGCTATGTTGTCAGACGAGTCGGGTAAAGAGAATAAAGGTAAGGTGTTCGGTTTTCATCGAGGCATGGATACTTTGGGAGCTGCTATTGGTCCTTTGCTCGCATTGGTTTACCTGCACTTTCATCCGGAAGATTACAAGACGCTTTTTTTTATTGCTTTTGTGCCCGGGTTGCTGGGTGTGCTGCTCACCGTTGTGGTGAAAGAGCAAATGCCAACAGCAAAACCGACCAAGCCAAAGCAGAGTATGCTCAATTATTTCAGCTACTGGAAAGAGGCCAATGCAACATACAAGAGTACGGTGTCGGGATTGTTGCTGTTTACGCTCTTCAATAGTTCTGACGTGTTTTTGTTGCTGTTGCTCAAATACAAAGGCTATGCAGATGAGAGTGTGTTGATGGTGTACATATTTTATAACCTATGTTATGCCTTGCTGGCCTATCCAGCAGGTTGGCTGGGTGATAAGTGGGGTTTGAAAAATAACCTGATAACAGGATTGCTCATTTTTGCCGGAGTATACGGCATGGTGATGGCGGCTGATACCACGTGGCAGGTATTTGTACTCTTCTTTTTCTACGCAGCTTACGCGGCTTTAACCGAAGGCTGTTCCAAAGCACTGCTCAGCAACCTGTGTGAGAAAAAAGATACCGCCACCGCATTGGGCTTTTACAGTAGTTTTAATAGCCTTGCGTTGATGCTGGCCAGTTTTATGGCGGGATTCATCTGGCATAACTACGGGCCTTCGCTTACCTTTGTCGTTACCTCGGCAGGTGCTTTAGTAGCTGCGGTATATTTGATGAGACAAAAGGTATGACAGACGTAATCTTTTTAATTATTGGTTTAATAGTGGGAGCCATTGCCGGATTTTTTATGGCGGGCTCCAAAAAATCAGCAGCAGGTTCCAACGATGAACAGTTGCAGCAGTTGCAAATGAATACTTCGAGATTGGAGGAGCAGAACCGTTACCTCACACAACAGATTGGTCAGCGGGAAGCAGAATTGAATGAGGAGCGGGAAAAGAAAATGACCATCTCCACTCAATTGGCTGAGGTGAAAGCGAATCACGATAATGTACAGCAACGTTTGACTGAGCAGAAAAATGAATTGCAGCAGTTGCAGGAAAAGTTTACTAAAGAGTTTGAAAACTTAGCAAATAAAATTCTGGAAGAAAAGAGTCAGAAGTTTACGGAGCAGAACAAAATAAATATTGATCAGATTTTAAAACCACTGGGTGAAAAGATAAAAGATTTTGAAAAGAAGGTACAGGATAATTACGATGCGGAGAACAAAGAAAAAGCGTCATTAAAAACAGAAATACAGCGCCTGTACGAACTTAACCAAAAGATGACAACGGATGCCCAAAACCTGACGCGCGCTTTAAAAGGCGATAACAAAGCACAAGGCAACTGGGGTGAGTTTATTCTCGAAACCATTCTTGAAAAATCAGGGTTAAACAAAGACAGGGAATACAGCATTCAACCAAGTTTTACTACAGAAGATGGCAGACGCTTGCAACCGGATGTAATTATCAACTTGCCGGAAGGCAAGTCACTCATTATTGATTCGAAAGTGTCACTTACAGGTTACGAAAAATACTACACGGCAGAAGACGATACAGAGCGACAGGTTGCACTGCGCGAGCACTTACTTTCTGTGCGCACACACATCAAAGGATTGAGTGAGAAAAAATATCAGAACCTCTATCAACTCAAGAGTCTGGATTTTGTGCTGTTGTTTATTCCCATTGAACCTGCTTTTGCGCTTTCCGTACAACAAGATGCGCAACTGTTTCATGATGCATTTGAAAAAAATATTGTAATCGTTAGCCCAAGCACATTGCTGGCTACATTAAGAACAGTATCCAGCATCTGGCGTCAGGAGAATCACAACCGTAATGCGGTGGAGATTGCACGCAAAGCCGGTGACTTGTATGATAAGTTTGATGGTTTTGTAAAAGACATGATTGGCCTGGGCACTAAACTTGATCAATCGAAGAAAGATTATGAATCGGCCATGAATAAACTTTCTACCGGTAAAGGAAATATTGTAAAACGTGTGCAGGAGTTAAAAGATATGGGAGCTATTGCTTCTAAAAGTTTACCCCAGAATTTGCTTGATAGAGCGGGAGAGGAATAAGCAATTACAAACGAATAACTTTTCCTGAGTAAATGGTTTTTCCTGCGCTCTGCATGGTCAATATGTAAATGCCGCTTGCCTCTAACTTTATATTTAACGGTTCGTTTATATTGATGTTTTGTAGTAGCACTGTTTTGCCATACACATCAGTTATGCGCAACTCCGATCTATCACAACGGGTGTTGGCACTCCACAGTATTGTCATTTCATCTGAATAGGAAGGATTAGAATAAACCACTATTTGATGTGCCGGTTTCACCTCAGTTGTTGAAAGCGGTGAGGTGAACTTGAATGTATCAAGTTGAGAGCAATACATAAACATTTCTTCCCCGAAATCTGTGTCAGGAAGCATTCCAAACTGAGGCCATTCTCTTTTGATGCATTTGGCTGTGTTGTTGTCAATCACCTGATGGTACATGCCTAACTGCGGCCAATAGTATTCATAGGTTGTGGTATCTTCTTTTACTTCTGTCCAGCAATCGGGTGCGGCTGGTGTATAACGGATATTTCTGACGCGAACAGTATTGTTAATGGTTTCAAGGGTATCGTAGTTATAAAATGAAGCCGTGCAAAATTCTTTCACTACACTATTGTTTTGCAGGGGTTGCATGGATAGATAAGAGTACTCCACAACAGGAATGGTATCAAAACGCTCATGTTGACTGAAAGAGATTTTGTTGCCTGATAAGTCATCAGTTCGTTTGCAGTGGATGCGTTTTTTAATGAGTGTGTCGCCCATGTTTGTATTCTGAGGTGTTCTTACCAGACTGTTTTCTGTTGTTTGTGAAGGTAAATCGAAATTTCTGCGATGGAGAATAGTTGCTGCTCCTGTGCCTGAAATGCGGTCGTGGATATTGAGTAAACTGATGGAGCG
>JAGPCK010000104.1 GCA_018058135.1 Bacteroidia bacterium
AACTTTATTGGCCCTCCAGTGCAAATGATTCGCTTACTTTTATGGTGAACCGCAACGGCACTTCAATTCAACTAAGCGGGTTGCCTGTTTACAAACAAAAAAACAAATATGCCAGAATAAAACAATTAAAAAATCCTACTGCTCAACAAATGCAATACCGCATCTGGTACAATCGAAAACGTTTGGCCGAAGCCAATTAAACTGATAGAACTATACAAGCACCTTTGCTGGATAAATATGCTGAGCAAGTGTCGTTTCTCAAAAACTTATGCTCAGGTTTGTGTAATTGAGTTCAGGTAATTAATTTCACCCAAAAATAGCGCATTGAAAATTATAGGCATTACAGGCACATTGGGTGCAGGCAAAGGCACCATTGTAGAGTACCTTACTACTCACCACCAATTTAAACATTTCTCCGTGCGCGGGTACCTCACCAACATTATTAAGGCACAGGGTAAGGAAGTAAACCGCGACTCATTAACCCATACGGCCAATGCGCTCAGGGCACAAAACAGCCCCAGCTTTATTGCAGAGGAGTTGTTTAAAGAAGCGCAAGCCAGCGGCACCAACTGCATTATTGAAAGCATACGCACGTTAGGTGAGGTAAATGCCTTAAAGGCCAAGGGTAATTTTATTCTGCTATCCGTTGATGCTGACAGGCAGGTGCGGTATGACCGTATTTTGAAAAGAGGGTCTGAAACCGACCATGTTTCCTTTGAAACCTTTAGTGAAAATGAAGACCGTGAAATGACCTCTACCGACCCCAACAAACAAAACCTGAGCGCCTGCATGCAACTGGCTGATTACAACCTTTTAAATAACGGAACTTTCGATGAACTTTACCGGCAAATTGATGCGGTAATTAAACACTGACGCCATGAGTACTACTACTGGAGAACACTACATTCGCCCCACCTGGGACGAATATTTTATGGAAGTAATGGATGCCATAAGCAAGCGGGCAACCTGTGGCCGTGGCCGAAGCGGCTGTGTAATAGCCCGCGGCAATCAACTGCTGGTTACCGGCTATGTAGGCTCACCCATTGGTTTGCCTCACTGCGATGAGGTGGGCCACCAGATGAAAAAAGTGATTCATGAAGACGACAGCATTACAGAACACTGCGTACGTACCGTTCATGCTGAGCAAAATGCCATTTGCCAAGCCGCCAAAAACGGGGTATCGCTGGATGGTTCAACGCTGTATTGCCGCATGACCCCTTGCCGTGTTTGCGCCATGCTCATTATCAACTGCGGTATTAAACGGGTGGTATGCGAGCGCAAATATCACGCAGGAGGTGAAAGTGAAGAAATGCTTAAACAAGCCGGTGTTCAACTGGAGTTTTTTCATGAAGAGATTCAGAAATACTGATTCCCAAGGGTAAGTACTTTTTTTAACCCGCACACCCGCTTCAACTGACTTTCTAATCAGCTTTTATTGCTCCTCAACCCTTGCTGCATCAGCACTTTTCTATAATTTTCACCCTTTATTCACACAGGGCTTTTTCATTGAGTCAAATCGCTTACCTTTGCCCAATTTATATTTAAAGGTCATCCTTAATTGTTTTATCCGTGCCAAAAGACAACAGCATAAAATCAGTATTAATTATCGGAAGCGGTCCCATCATTATCGGACAAGCCTGTGAGTTTGACTATTCGGGCAGTCAGGCTGCGCGTTCGCTCAAAGAAGAGGGCATTGAGGTTACGCTCATTAACAGCAACCCCGCTACCATTATGACGGACAAAGTAACTGCAGAACACATTTACCTGCTGCCGCTTACTACCGATTCAATTGTACAAATTCTGGAAGAACGCCAGATAGATGCTGTGCTGCCTACCATGGGCGGGCAAACTGCCTTGAACTTAGCCATTGAGGCGGAGGAGCTGGGCATATGGAAAAAATACGGAGTACGCATGATTGGTGTGGATGTGCATGCCATTGAAACTACTGAAGATCGTGAAAAATTCCGCCAGTTAATGGTGGAAATAGGCATTCCCGTAGCACCTTCTAAAACAGCCAACTCCTTTTTGGAAGGAAAAGAAATTGCACAGGAAATAGGTTTCCCATTAGTAATACGCCCTTCCTTCACTTTGGGTGGTTATGGAGGTGGTTTTGTGTGGAAAAAAGAAGAGTTTGAAGCCGCCTTAATGCGTGGATTACAAGCCTCTCCCACACACGAAGTACTGGTAGAAAAAGCGGTACTGGGCTGGAAAGAATATGAGCTGGAACTGCTGCGCGATGGCAACGACAACGTGTGCATTATCTGTTCTATCGAGAACTTTGACCCCATGGGCGTGCACACAGGTGATTCCATTACCGTTGCACCGGCCATGACTTTGAGTGACACGTGTTTTCAAACCATGCGTGACATGGCCATACACATGATGCGCTCCATAGGCAATTTTGCCGGTGGGTGTAACGTGCAGTTTGCCGTAAACCCCGAAAACGAAGAACTGATTGCTATAGAAATTAACCCGCGCGTTTCGCGTTCATCTGCACTGGCATCAAAAGCAACCGGATATCCTATTGCAAAGATTGCCTCTAAACTGGCCATTGGTTACAACCTCGATGAGTTAAAAAATCCGGTTACCAAAACCACGTCTGCCTATTTTGAACCGGCACTGGATTACGTAATCGTAAAAATTCCACGCTGGAACTTTGATAAATTTAAAGGAGCCGATAAACAGCTGGGTTTGCAGATGAAATCTGTAGGAGAAGTTATGGGAATTGGTCGCACGTTTATCGAGGCCTTACAGAAAGCTTGCCAGTCGCTGGAAATCGGACGCCTGGGCATGGGTGCTGACGGACATCAGTTACGCAACCTGGAAGAGATTGCTCACAGTTTACAGTTTCCATCATGGGACAGGCTATTCCACATCAAGGATGCCTTTAACATGGGGGTACCCATTTCCAGTGTAGAAAAGCTTACGCGAATTGACCGTTGGTTCCTTACCCAAATACAAGACCTTGTGCGATTGGAAACAGAGCTCAAACGTTTTAGTCTGAATAATATTCCTCATGACTTATTTGTAGAACTCAAAGAAAAAGGATTCTCTGATGCGCAAATTGCCTGGGTATTGGGCAACAATACCTCAGAAGATGAGGTTTATGAGCGCAGAAAATCCATGGGCATCCGCAGGGTATATAAAATTGTAGATACCTGTGCCGCTGAGTTCCCTTCGCCTACCAACTATTTCTACTCTACGTTTGATGGAGAAAATGAGTCAGTAGCTACCGACCGCAAAAAAATTATCGTATTGGGTTCAGGACCTAACCGCATTGGACAAGGAATTGAATTCGACTACAGCTGTGTGCATGGATTACTTGCTGCTAAAGAATGCGGTTACGAAGCCATCATGATTAACTGCAACCCTGAAACGGTTTCTACTGATTTTGATATGGCCGATAAACTTTACTTCGAGCCGGTATTCTGGGAACACATTTGGGAGATTATTGAGTTGGAAAAGCCTGAAGGTGTAATTGTACAATTGGGCGGACAAACCGCATTAAAATTATCAAAACGTCTGCATGAAAAAGGCATAAAAATAATCGGCACTTCGTATGCTGACATGGACCTTGCTGAGGACCGCGGATTGTTCTCTGATCTGCTGAAAGAATTAGAAATTCCTTACCCGATGTACGGTGTAGCTGAAACTGCTGAAGAAGCCATTGTGGTAGCGAAAAACGTGGGCTACCCGGTATTGGTTCGTCCGTCATACGTATTAGGCGGCCAGGGGATGAAAATTGTGATCAACGATGAAGAGTTGGAATCAGCCGTTATCAGTTTGTTGGGCGACTTGCCAGGCAACCGTGTGCTGATTGACCATTTTCTTGACCGTGCTGAAGAAGCCGAAGTGGATTGCATAAGTGACGGAGAAAACGTACACATTGTAGGCATGATGGAACATATTGAGCCGGCCGGTATACATAGCGGTGATTCCTGTGCAGTATTACCTCCCTTCAGCCTGAGTGAAAATGTTAAAAAGGCTATGGCTGAGTACGCAGTGAAACTCGCAAAAAATATGCGTGTAAAGGGTTTACTCAACATACAGTACGCCATAAAAGATGAAAAAGTATACGTAATTGAAGCCAACCCGCGTGCTTCGCGCACTGTACCTTTTATAGCCAAAGCATACGATGTTCCTTATGTAAACATTGCTACCAAAGTAATGTTGGGAACCCATAAACTTACTGATTTCAAAATTGAAGAAAAACTTCAGGGATATGCCATAAAAGAACCTGTGTTCTCTTTCAATAAATTTATAGGGGTAAATAAAGAGCTGGGGCCTGAAATGAAATCAACCGGAGAGGCTATTCGTTTTATCAAAGACCTTAACGATCCGTTCTTCCGTCATTTGTACAAGGAGAAATCCATGTACTTAAGTAAATAAG